>JAYUCP010000199.1:0-12946 GCA_043740245.1 Acidobacteriota bacterium
CTATGGCTGAATCAACAACTGCGGCGAGCACTTCGAGCAATCCGTTCGTGCGCTGGCTGCTGGCCGGCGAGGTCAAGGAAATCGAAGGCCCGCACGAAGCCGAGGGTCGCCACCACACGCATGCCTGGTGGCAGGTGATGTGCCTGACCGGCGTGGATTATTTTTCGACGCTCGGCTATCAGCCGGGCATTGCTTTTTTGGCGGCAGGAGTTTTATCGCCGCTGGCGACGCTGATCCTGGTGTTGCTGACACTGTTCGGCGCGTTGCCGATTTACCGCCGGGTGGCGCGCGAGAGTCCGCACGGCGAAGGTTCGATCTCGATGCTCGAAGCCTTGCTGCCGCGCTGGCGCGGGAAGCTGTTCGTGCTGGTGTTGCTGGGGTTCGTGGCGACCGATTTCATCATCACGATCACGCTTTCGGCGGCGGACGCGACCGAGCACATCGTGCACAACCCATTCACACCGCATTGGCTGGAGCATCCGGTGCTGGTAACGCTCGCGTTGGTTGGCGCCTTGGGCGCAATCTTTTTGAAGGGGTTCAAAGAGGCCATCGGGCTGGCGGTTGTGTTGGTGGCGAGCTATCTGCTGCTCAACGTCATCGTGATCGTGCGCGGTTTGTACGAAGTCTTCGCGCATCCGCAGGTGATTCCGGATTGGACGCACAGCCTTTTGCAGCATCATGAAGTTCATGGCAATCCCTGGCTGATCGTGGGCGTGGCGTTATTGTTGTTTCCCAAACTGGCGCTGGGGTTGTCAGGTTTCGAGACGGGCGTGGCGGTGATGCCGCTGGTGACGGGCGCGCCGGGGGATGAACAAAAACGGCCGTTGGGACGGATTCATAATACACAGAAGTTGTTGTTGGGCGCGGCCTTGATTATGAGCGTGCTGTTGATCGCCAGCAGTCTGGTGACGACGATGCTGATTCCGGCGCAGGAATTCCAGCAGGGCGGCGCGGCGTTCGGGCGCGCGCTGTCTTTTCTGGCGCATCATTACATGGGCGATTATTTCGGCACGGCCTATGACCTGAGCACGATCTTTATCTTGTGGTTCGCGGGCGCGTCGGCGATGGCGGGGCTGTTGAATATCGTGCCGCGCTATTTGCCGCGTTACGGGATGGCGCCTGATTGGGCGCGGGCGGCGCGGCCGCTGACGCTGGTGTACACGACGATTGCCTTTGTGGTGACGATCGTTTTCAAGGCGAATGTAGAGGCGCAGGGCGGCGCGTATGCGACCGGCGTGTTGGTGTTGATGAGTTCGGCGGCGATTGCGGTGACGCTGATCGCGCGCGGCGAAGGGCTGATGCGGCTGGCCTTCGCGGTCATTACGCTGGTCTTTCTTTACACGACGCTGCTCAATATCTACGAGCGGCCTGAAGGCCTGAAGATCGCGTCGTTTTTCATCGGCGCGATTGTGATTGCGTCCTTCATCTCGCGTGCCATGCGTTCGACCGAGTTACGCGTGGACAAGGTGATTATGGATGAGACGGCGCGGCAGTATATCGAAGAACTCGTCAGCGCGGGCCGCGCGATTCGCATCGTCGCCAACCGGCGCGAGATCGGCGATGTCAGCGAGTACCGTTTCAAAGAGCAAGAGAAGCGCGGCGACAACCACATCCCGAAAGAAGACCCGATCATCTTTTTAGAAATCAAGATCGGCGACGCCTCCGAATTCACCGGCGCGATGCGCGTGCGCGGTGTGCAGGTCGGCGATTATCACGTGCTGCGCACGAAGAGTCCGGCGGTGCCCAACGCGATTGCGGCGCTGTTGCTGCAAATTCGTGACGATTACAAAACCATGCCGCACGCCTATTTCGGCTGGACGGAAGGCAGCCCGTTGACCTATGCGCTCAAGTTCATTCTGTTTGGCGAAGGCGACACCGCGCCCGTCACGCGCGAGATTTTGCGGCAGGCTGAACACGACCCTGAGAAACGGCCCGCGATTCACGTGGGCGGATAAGCTGTAGGGCAAACTGTTAGTTTGCCCTGGTCTGGGCAGGTGACGCCGTTGTGTCCGGTGCGTGTTCTAGGGAGTGAGCCTTGGTGTACGAAGCCGTCAAATCCGGTGAAGCTTGGGGTGAATGAGTCAGGGGCAAACTAACAGTTTGCCCTACACAGGAGGCAGGAATGAGCAAACAGTTAATGAGCATTGAGAGCTTTGTCGAAAAGCTGCGCGGCTTTGAGCAAGGCGTGATTACGCGCGACGGCGTGCTGGATTTTTGCGCGAGTGTGCAGGTCCGCGACGCCTCGCTCGCGCCCTTCGTGCATTTTGACGACAAGTTTTACACGCGCAACCTGATCTACCGCGACGACCTCTTCGAGGTGATGACGATCTGTTGGCAGCCGGGGCAGCGCACCGCCGTGCACACGCACAACGGGCAACTGTGCTGGATGATCGCGCAGCGCGGCAACCTGGCCGTGGTGGATTACAAATGGCTCGGCTGCGACCATCCCGAAAACCAGAACGTCGTCGGCATTGATTGCCTGGCCGGTTCCGAACACACCAAGCTCGAAGTCGTGCGCGAGATTGACGCCTGCACGGGCGGGCAGGTGTTGACGGCGGACAAGCTGCAAACGATCCATCGGCTATACAACCACGACGAGCCGTCGGTGAGCATTCACGTTTACTCGCGCCCGATTGATTCGTGCGTGGCCTTCGATATGGAAAAGCAGTCGTGTTACCGGCGGCAGTTGGCGTACTTCAGCAAGTATGGCGAGGTTGAGCCGAAAGCCGCGCCTGTCGTAGCGGGTGCGCAGTTCGTGCAGATTGGGCGGTGACGAATGGTTTTCTGTCTCGTTCGGCGTCTTGTCCGGCCCTGACGGTCAAGCTATGCTGGCCCGGCAATCACAGGTAAAGGAGCGTTCAAGCTAATGAATCACACGACCAACACTGAATACCGGATTTTGCTGACGGGCCAGCCCACGCCGGAAAGCGGCTCGTCATGCTGGCGGGCGACCGTGCTGGGCTTGCCCGAACTGACAGCCGAAGCCTGTTCGCGCGCCGCGGCGCTCGAACTGATTCAACGCCGCCTGGCGGAATTCCTGAGCCAGGCCGAGGTTGTCACCGTCAGCGTGCCCACGGCGGCGCTCAACGGCGCAAGCGAAATGGAGGCGCTGGGCTACCGGCATTTCGGCGTCTTTGCGAACGATCCTGAAGCGCTCAGACTCTTTGACGAAATTGAAGTGGCGCGCAACCAACACTTGGTCGAACCCGCTCAAGTCTGATGGCCTATCTGCTCGACTCCAACATCCTCCGTCATTACGCGGCCAATCATCCGGTGCTCATGGAGAACCTCAAAAGGGTGCCGCCGCACGAAATCCGCCTCCCGGTCATCGTCTACGCTGAACAATTGCGGGGCCGCCTCGAAGAGTTGCTGAAAGCCGAACCGTCCCGCTTGTTGCTGGCCCAGGAACATCTCACCATCACCCAGGAGCTGCTGAGCAGCTTTGCGGTCTTGCCGCTTGACGCCGCCGCCAGCGCGCTGGCCGAACAATTCAAACAGCGCCTCAAAACGCACAAGCGCCACGCCGACCTCATCATTGCCGCGCAAACCCTCGCCGGACGCCACATTCTGGTGACGCGCAACATCGCCGACTTCCGCGAGTTGTTGCCTGCCAGCCAATTGCAAAACTGGGTTGATGACCGGCTCGGTTAAGCCGCGCCAGGCGCCATCGGACAAAGCAAAAGCCCGCGCATGCAACGCTGCGCGGGCTTTTGCTTTGTCCGGGCGAAGAGTTGGGCTCAACGTGCGGCAGCATCCACGCGCCGCAGCGGCTTGCGCGCGGTGCGGCGGACCGGCTTCTTTTTTTCGTCCTTGCCGGCAAAGACCAAACGCAGCCCAAGCGCGTCCGCGACGGATTGCAAGGCGCCCAGCGATAAACCGCCATTGCCACGCAGCGCGCGCGCAAGTCGCGCGCGATTCAGGTTGGTGTGTTTCGCCAATTCAGCTAGTCCGCCGCGCGCTTCAACGACGTGCCGCAAGGCGATCAGCAGCGCGGGCGGATGGTTCTCAGCCACTGCCGCATTTAGATAACCCACCGCAAATTCAGGTGAAGCCGCCAGCTTGGCGTGCAACAATTCATCCCAGGTCTTTGGCTGGTGAAAGTCCTGGCCTGGTTTAGCTGCCATCTTCGTTGTTGTCCGACTTGTGGGGCGGTTCCGGCTTATCACGGTTGGGTTCCTTGGCTGGCAATCCGCGCTCAGCGCGCAAGCGTTCAATCTCGAGTTCCAGTTTCAGCTTTTCGCGTTCGTACCGCTCGTGCTCGCTCACCCGCTCGATTTCGTAATACAGGCGTTGCACCAGTGCAGCCAAAGCTTCGATCTGTTGTTGCTGATTGTTGAGCTTGTCACGATTGGCTTTGGTGTCTTCGGTCAAACGGAAACCCTGCCGAATAAACTCCAAGAGATTTTTCCACATTGAGTTTCCACCGCATCTCGTCAATCAGCGCCCAGGTTCTTGTCTGACTCTGTTCGAGTTCCACTAGGTCTTGATCCATTTGGACACGTGCCTGCTGCATGATAGCCAGACCTTCCTCCAGCAAGTCACTCAGATGCGCTGCTTCCTGTTTAGTCAGTTCGGCGGTCATTGTGTTGTCCATACTTTTGCCTCCGCACGCGATTCTACACCGCCGCGCGACGGTGGAAACAGTCTTTAACGAAGCCCTGTTTCCGCCGCCACGCGGTTAGGGAAGTTAGAACTGCAAGCGCCCACCCACCTGCAAGGCGCGCGGGCCGCCCGAACCGAAGACTTGACCGGCACGGCCGGTCGGTTGGCCGAAGGCCGCCGTGTTGGTCAGGTTGCCGCTGTAGCCGCCCAGGTTGGCGACGTTGAAGATGTTGAACATCTCGCCAAAGATCGAAATCTTGAACCTCTCGTCTTTGAACTTGAACAGCTTGGTCACGCGCACGTCTTGCGAGCGGCCCCAGGTGTCGCCGAATTCGTAGCTCGCCGGCAGCACCAGCGTCGGGATGGCGCGATTGCGCGCATCGCGTTTGCCGGCGTAGGCCGTGTTGAACGCCTGCACCGCCGCCACCAGCTCGCTCTTGCCACAACCGCGATTGATGCAGTTGTACTTGAGACCGGGCAGCGGTTCGTCATTGCCGTCGCCATCCAGGTCAACGTTGGGAATCGAGGGCTGGAAGGGCCCGCGGCTCCCCATCGTCGAAATGAGACTGACGCCGAAGCCCTTCGGCAAATCCAGCAAACCTGAAAAACTGAAGCTGTGACGCCCGCCTTGCGGCCCGAACGACTGGTTCCAATTGTCGAGGTTGACGATGCCGTTGTGACCCTTTTGATCGGTCAGCGCGTAAGAGCCCGTGAACTGGAAACGCTTCGACATGCGTTTGTCCACCTTCAACAGCATGGCGTTGTAGACCTGCCGCGCGCCGGGGATCCAGAAGGTGATCGCACCCACCGAGCAATTGGCATTGGGGTCGTTCTGCTGTGCCGTAGTCGTGCATTGCGGGATGACCGGCGTTCGCGCCCCGTTGATAAAGCGGTTGAAGCGGTTCAAATCCACGCCGTCAAAGCGTGCGTTGATGAACACGCGCCGCACCAGGTCAACCTGCAACACTGTGTCGTGACCGAGATCGCGTTGCACGCCGACATTCATGTGATAGCTGTGTTGCACCGGATAATCGTGCGGGTAAAGGTTGCTGGCGGCTTTTGACAGTTGAATACCGCGCACCGACAGGTCATTCAGGTTCGTGGGAGCCAACCGCGCCCGTACGCTGGCGATTTGCGCGTTGTAAATCTGCTGGAACTGTCCGATGGTGAGCGTAGAGAGAACTCCGTCACCCGGCAACGGCGCGCCAGTCGGCAACGGCACAAAGGAGGCGCCGTTGAACACCAAAATCGGGAAGGAGACGCCGGTGTTGGTAAAGGCGGTTTGCGGGACTAAGGAACGACCGTTGCCGAGAGGGCCGATGTACCCGCGTTCTTCCAAGCGCCGCCACAGCTCTTCGGTGTCCCAATAAAGGCCAGCTCCGGCGCGCACGACAGTCTTATTATTCTTGCCGACGTTCCAGGCCATGCCCAGCGAGGGCGAGAAATTGTTTTTGTTGACCTTCGTGGGGCTCAGGTCACTGCCAATGAGCGGCGCAAGATATTTCGGGCGGTCAAGGTCTTTGTTGACCAGCGTGCTTTCATAGTTCCAGGCCAGGCCATAATTGAGCGTGAACTTGTTGTTGATCTTCCAGGTGTCTTGTCCGTGGAAACGCAACCGGCGATTAATCTTCGCCTTGTCAACGTTGTACGGCGGCGGCTGCCCCGGATCGCCCACACCGATACGCCCGCCCACAAAAGGCAGGTTCAGGAAGTCGTTGGTGGTCCTGATGGTTGTTGGCAAGGTGGGGTAAAGCTGCCCCAGCAATGGGCCAAACGGCAATGTCTTCATGAATTCCGGCGACAGCCCCGTGAAACAGCCGGGATCGCAATAACCCCAGAACCCTGACCCCGGCGCGTGCTCGATCTCGGTGCCGAAACGGAAACGATGTCCAGCCTTGATCCACGTCAGGTTGTCGGTGAAGGTGAAGCGGCGCAGGTTGCGTCCTTGTGTGGCATTCGACGTATTGCCGATCTGGACGTTCGTGCCACTGATGCTGATTTGCGGACCCAGCAAGCCGACGCAATCGGGGCAAACGCTTGAATCCGGGAACAGGTTGCGGTTGCGCCAATAGGTGTAATTGAAGCGGAAGTCATTCACCAACGTCGTCTTGATTGACGAAGTCACGCCGAGCAAGCCTTGAATGGCTTTGTTGGTGTTTTGCAGCCAGTTGGAAGGCGGCACCGCGCCGCCATTCGGCCCAAAGCCGCGATTCCAGTCGGTCGAGATGCGCGCGTAGGCGCTGTGCTTGTCGTTGATCTTCCAATCCACGCGCGTGCTGAACAGCTTGACGCGATAGGGTGTGCTGAAACTACCCGTCAACCCCGCCGCCGAAGGCAGGTTCGACTGATACGTCACCAAGCCCGCCTGATTGGTGTATTCGTAATTCGAGAAGAAGAACAAACGATTCTTGACGATGGGGCCGCTCATCGTCACGCCCGGATTGCGGCGCGCAAAGAACGGATCGGGCGCGAGCGGATTGCGCCCCAGCGTCGGCGTGGCCGCCATATTGTGATCGCGGAAAAAGAAATACGCGCCGCCGTGGAATTGATTGCCGCCTGTGCGCGACACGACGTTGATCGAACCCGTCGAGGTGATGCCCGTCGAGAGGTCAAAGTTCAAAGACGAAAGCTGGAACTCTTGCACAATCTCCTGCGAGAAATTCATGCCCGTGCCGCCTTCGATGGAGTTGCGCACGTTGCCGCCATCAATCGTGATGGCCGTGCGCGCCGCCGAACCGCCCAGGATCGAAACCGAAAACTGCGCGTTGTATTGCGCTGTGCTGGCGGCGCTGACCGACACGCCCGGTTCCAGGAAGGCAAGGTTCAAAAAGTTGCGCCCATTGAGCGGCAACTCCTGAATTTTGGTGCGCGAGATAACGCCTTCCACCGCATGCGATTCATAATTGATTTGCGCCGTCTGGTCAGCCGCCACGGTGACGACTTCGGATTGCTGGCCGACTTCCATTTGCATTTCGGCCTTGACGACGGCGCCGGTGGCGACGGTGTATTCACGCAAACTGGTGCGGAAGCCCTTGGCCTGGGCGGTGATTTCGTATTCGCCTGCCTGCAACGAGGGCGCGGCGAAATTGCCGTCGTTGTCCGAGGTGAGCTTGCGTTCAGCCCCGGTGGTTTTGTTTTTGATAGTGACGGCTGCGTTCGGAATGACCGCGCCGGATTGATCCAAGACCGTGCCGGAAATTGTTCCGGTGGGAACCTGTGCCTGGGCTGCTGTGGGGAGCCAGGCGCTCAGACAAAAGCAAAACAGACCGCTAACAAGCAAGAGTTTAACTTGCTCTTGCCGGGCCTGCGAGTAACTGGCGGAATCTCGCATTGAATGCCTCCTTAGGAGTGTTGAGTTGAGTTGATGATGTGACAGTCAAAGTTGTCAGCCGGATAGCTGTAACAATAACTACTCTGATTGAAATGATACCGGCGCATGACACGGCCCAGCGGCCGCTTCATGCGCTGCACATAACAAAACCCAGCAACGCGGCGCGGACATGCTTGCAATGAGCGTGTCGTCATTTCTACGCGCGTCTGAAAACGCTATTCTATGATTCCCAACGAAGCCCGTGTTCAATAGAGTTGCTGATAAATGGTATGCCCCGGTGCGTTAGCATAACCCCCGGGGCATTTGGAAAGTGGCGCGATTATAGCCGCTCTGCCCAATGGTGCAAGGGGGAAGCCGCAAAAAAACGCAGCCCCCAAACATGTTCACGTACCTGAAAATGGCTGGACAGAACCCGCACCGGGCCGCTAAGATTCGCGCTTCCCAGAGGCACCTTTGCTGCGCCTAGAGGCGCGAAGATGAGCGAAACCGCTGACAGTACAGTCGAACAACGCTTGCAGCGTAACACCTACCTGGTCATTCTGGTGGCGTTGCTGGCCGGTCTGTGCTGGTCGGGCGGGCGTATGGCATTGGGCGTGGCGCTGGGCGGCGCGTTGAGCTTGTTCAACAAAAACTGGTTGCAAAGCAGCCTGCGCGCCATTTTGAAAATTGCGGCGGAAAAACAGGATGGGCGCGTGCCGCCCTTCACCGTGAGCAAGTTTATTTTCCGCTATTACCTGATCGCCTGTGCCATCGGCGCGGCGGTTTGGACGGGCTGGTTTCACCCGCTCGGCATCGGCGTCGGCTTTGCCGCCTTTGTGGGCAGCGCGATGCTCGAAGCGGGCTATCAACTTTATCTGGCGTATTCATCCAACGAACCTTCTGAAAAATAACTGGCATTTATGGCTTTACTGAATTTCTTGCAGGAACACGGGGCCGCGCAACCGGCGGCTGAGCACGGGGCCGCCGCCGCACAACACGGGGCTGAAGCCGCTACCCACGCCGCGCACGAACACGTGCCGATCATCGTCGAAAAACTCAACGACCTGCTTGGCCCGGCCATCTTCAATCTGCAGTCGCAACTCATGCCGCCCATTTACCGGGCGCTGAAAGTTTTCGGCGGTCATTGGCCGGGCGAGGGCAAGAGCTACGAACAATACCGAGCGGCGGGCGAGTTGCCGCTGCCGACGCACGTGGTGATGTTTCTCTTTGTAGTCTTGTTCGCCGTCGTTGTGCTGACGATCTTGCGCGGCAAGCTCTCGACCGAGAACCCGACCACCAAACAACAAACCTTTGAAGTCGGCGTCGAAGCCATTCGCGGCTTTCTGAATGACCTGGTTGGGCCGGGCAGCATGAAACATTTCCCGGTGGTGGCGACCTTCGCGGTCTTGATTCTGCTCTCGAACCTCACAGGCATGCTGCCGGATATGGTCGCGCCGACGGCGAATTTCAACATGACCCTGGCGCTCGCGCTGACTTCGTTCCTCTATTACAACTACGTCGGCATCCGCGAGAACGGCTTGGCCGGGCACTTGAAACATTTCGCCGGGCCGGTGCCCTGGCTGGCCTTCCTGATGTTCCCCATCGAAGTCGTCAGTAACCTGGCGCGCATCCTGACGCTGAGTATGCGCTTGTTCGGCAACATCTATGGTGAAGAGCAAGTGAGCGGTTCGATTTCCGCAATGGCGCAATGGGGCGTGCCGGCGCTGTTGATGCCGCTCGGCTTACTGACCTCTGTCTTGCAGGCGTTTATTTTCATTTTGCTCTCGATGTTTTATCTCGGTGAGGTCTCGCATCACAGCGATGAACAGCACGGCGAGGCGCACTACGGCGAAGCACAAGCCGCCGCGCACTAAACAGTTTTTATCCGCAGCGGCGTAATGACGCGGCTGCTCGTTCTTTCTAAACCTCTGGCAGGCCACGCGGCCTGTCGTTCATTGGATGAGCCGGTCGGCCTTGATCGGAAGCGGTTTCAACCTAAAGTACGAAGCGCAAACGTTGCGTGGCGCTTGCACTCCCCCAGGAGTTGCAATGCAGACCCGGCGTCGCATTCATCTCTGAAGCCGCCGCACGAACAAGTTCATCGCGCCCATCCGCCAAGCCAAGCGGCTGACAGACACTGGCGAGCTTTTCATTGTTCATACCGTTCGCCGGGTGTCCGCCGCTGGCCATCAATTCAACTCTGTAAGGAGAAACCATGAAACGTAACTTGATTCGTCTGAGCATCGGCGCGCTGACGGTGTTAGGTTCGGCGCTCACCGCGCTGGCGCAAACGCCGGGCGCGGCTGACAACAACAAAGGGCTGGGCTACATCGGCGCAGTCGTCGGCTTCGGCATCGCGGCGGGCCTGTGCGGTCTCGGCCAGGGCCGGGTCGCGGCGGCGGCTTGCGAAGGCCTGGCGCGCAATCCGGGCGCGTACAAAGGCGTGCCGCTCCCGCTGATCCTGGGTCTGGTGTTTATCGAAACTCTCGTGATCTTCACGCTGGTGGTCGTGCTGCTCAGAACGCCGGCTATCATCCAATAAGCTCGGCGCTGAACTTGGCCGGTAACGGCTGATCCGTATGAGGCGCATCGGAATTCCGGTGCGCCTAAATCTTTTTGCGGTAATGACGCAACCAAGAAAGAAGAGCATGGAGTTCAAGCTTTAGCTTGTTTGGCGCGCGTTGCGCGCCCGGACAGCCTAAAGGCTGAACTCCATGCACTTACCGCCGAAGGCGCAACTTTCCCGGTTGCGTTGCTACTTTTCTGCTAACTCAAAACAAGTTATGCCTCGGCGTCTCAGCTTTCCGCGGTTGAGCTTGCAGCAACAACCGCTGCTTTTCATTGCCACAACATTTATCGGCGGCCTGTTGCTGGCGGCGCGCTGGCCGCTTGCCCCGCGCACCTGGCTGATTGCGTTGTGTTGCGTCTGGACATGCAGCGCACTTGGTCTGCTTGCCCGTTGGCAAAATCAAACTCTGCGATGGCTGACAATGCTCTGTTTGCTGAGCGGCTGTTTTGCCGCCGGGGCCACGCTGTATGCCATGCAAGCGGCCAACGTCGGGCCAGAGCGCGTGCGGCGCATTTTCGAGCGCGGCGAATTGCGCCACGACGAACCGTGCGAAGTCTGGGGCACGCTCGACGCGATGCCGGAACTCGCGCCGGATCGCATCTATCTGACCATTGCGGTCGAGCGTGTCGCCGCGCTTGGCAAAGAACAAGCTGCCAGCGGCACGGTGCAAATGGTCGTGCCGTTTCAGGATTTTCAGGCGCGGCTCGATTACGACGCCTTGCAATTGGATTACGGCAGCCGCGTGCGCGTGCTGGGTTTTTTGAGCAATCGCGGCGGCTATCGCAATCCGGGCGCGCCCGAGTTCGACGAGTTGCTCGAATTTCGCGGCTTCGATGCCAGCGGCTGGGTGAAACACGCGCTGCTGATCGAACGCCTCGGCGCAGGACAGCGCAATCGCGTTTTGTGGCGCTTGTACCGGCTGCGCGCGCGGGCGCTGGCGGCCATCCTGGGCACAAGCAAACAACCCGCGACGGGCATTCTCGCGGCGGCCCTGTTGGGCAGTCGCTATTTTCTGGATCGCACGACGGCGCAGACCTTCCGCGAAGGCGGCACCTTTCACCTGCTCGTGATCTCAGGCTTGCACGTCGCCCTGATCGCGGGCGTGTTGCTGTGGCTGACGCGCTGGTTGCGGCGCGAGCGTTGGTTGCAATTCGGCGTGGTGGCACTGTGTTTGTGGGGCTACGGGCTGATGGTGGGCGCGCAGCCTTCGATTATGCGCTCGGTGGTGATGATTACGGTGGCGTTGATCGGGCAGTTGCTGTATCGGGCGGCCTTGGGCGCGAATACGCTGGCGGGCGCGGCGCTCGTGTTGTTGGCGTGGCAACCGCGCGATCTGTTCAATCCGGCGTTTCAACTTTCCTTCCTGACCGTGGCCGCGATTGTGTTGCTGGCCGCGCCCGTTTACGAACGGCTGCGGCAAGTGGGCGTCTGGCAACCGAATGCAACGACGCCCTATCCGCCGCGCACGTTGCATTCGGTGAAATGGCTGGCTGAACTTTTGTTTTGGAATGAGCGAGAGTTTCGGCAAGAGATGACCGAGGCACGCATACGCTACCGCTTGGACAAGGCAAAAATCGCGCGCTGGTTGAATCGCAGCCGCTTGCAATGGCCGCTGGCCTGGATTGCGGCGACCGTCTTTACGACGACCTGCGTGCAAGTGGCGCTGTTGCCGCTGATGACTGTGTACTTTCACCGCTTCTCAATCGTCTCGCCCATCACGAATGTGATGGAAGGCGTGCTGGTTTTTGCGTTGATGCTGGCGGGCGCGGGGCAATTGCTGGCCTATGCGTTCAGCGTGCGTGCTGCGCTCTGGCTGTCGCCGCTGGTGAATGGGCTGGGCGCGTTGACGGTGAAAGCCGGGCAATGGCCGTTGCTGTGGCGGCGGGCGAGCGTGCGCATGCCGGATTGGGGGCCGGGCGCGGCGTGGGTTTACGGCGCGTTCTTCGCGCTGATCCTGCTGTTGGTTTTGCTCGCGCACGCCTGGCATCCGTTGCGCAAGGGTGATGAAGCGGGGGCCGAATGGCGGCGCTTGTTCGGGCGCATGGCTGCGGTCATTGCTGTGAGCGCGATCATCGTGTTGAGTTGGTTGTTGATCGCGCATCCGTTCGCGCACCGCTTCGCGCTAGGGCGCTTGAGCCTGACGTTTCTGGATGTAGGGCAGGGCGATGCGATCTTCATCAACTTTCCGCAGGGGCAGACGATGTTGCTCGATAGCGGCGGGCGCTTGGGCTTCGCTATCGCACCGGGCGAGTTCGAGCCGAGCGAGGACATTTTCATCGAAAACCGCATCGGCGTGGGCGAAGCGGCGGTCTTGCCCTTTCTCTGGCAGCTTGGATTGAAGCGGCTGGATTACATCGCGGCCACGCACGGCGACAGCGATCATACCGAAGCCTTCGCTGAGATCGTGCACGCAATGTCCATCGGACAAGCGTTGACAGGCAGCGTGCCGCGCTCCGCTGAAACGC
>JAYUCP010000200.1:0-12929 GCA_043740245.1 Acidobacteriota bacterium
AAGCTGTCGCTCTCGACCGACGGCGGCCAGACCTTCTCGACCGTGCTCGCCGCCAGCACGCCCAACGATGGCAGCCAAGCCATCACGGTGCCCAACGGCATTAACACAACGATGGCGCGGCTCAAGGTCGAAGCGGTCGGCAACATCTTCTTCGACATCTCGGACACCAATTTCACGATTACAGGGGTCGTCTGTCCGACCATCACGATCAATCCGGCCAACGCGACGCTGACGACGGGCACGGTCGGTACACCCTACGTCAATGCCAACCTGCCCTTCACGCAAACAGGCGGCACGGGCACAGTGGCCTGGGACGTGCCCGCAGGCGCCTTGCCGGATGGCTTGACGCTGAACCCGGCGACAGGCGCGTTGACCGGCACGCCAAGCGCGGCGGGCAACTTTACCTTCACCGTGCGCGCCACGGTCGGCGGCTGCCCTGGCACGCGCCAGTACACGCTGGCGATTAATCCGGCCGCTGGCGCCACCGGCTTGCAATTCTATCCGCTCCCCTCGCCCATTCGCTTGCTCGAAACACGCGCGGGCTTCACCGGCTGCACAATGCCCGGCGTGCCCATCAATGCGAATGGCACGTTGACGCTGCCTGCAAGGACGACGTGCGCAGGCATTCCGGCGGCGGCAGCGGCGGTGACGGGCAACATCACCGTCGTGCCTTCGGGGCCGGGCTTCCTGACGCTGTTCCCGAGCAGCGCCACGCAACCGACCGTGGCGAACTCCAATTTCCAGACTAACGAAATCACCAACAACGTGTTCACCGTAGGCCTCGGCGCGGGCGATGGCGCGTTCAAGATTTTCAGCAGCGCGACCACGCACGTCATCGTGGACGTGACCGGCTACTACGCCCCGCCGAACACCGGCGGCTTGTACTTCCATCCGCTGGCGACCCCGGTGCGCCTGCTCGAAACACGGCTCGGCTTCACCGGCTGCATCACGCCGGGCACGCCGCTCGTGGGCACGGGCAATGCGAATGCCGATCCGAATCTCGACTTGTTGTTGCAGGGCCGTTCGCCGGTGGCCGCGCCGTGCAATTCGATTCCCACCACGGCTCAAGTGCTGGTCGGCAACGCGACTTCAGTGTTGCCAACGGGCCTGGGTTACTTAACGATCTATCCGAGCGGCGGAACGCGGCCCACGGTGGCGAGTTCGAACTATGCCGGCGCGGATGTGATCAACGGGCCGTTTGCGGTGAAGCTGGGCACGGATGGCAAGTTCAAGATTTACACGTTTGCCACGACCAATCTGGTGGTGGACATCCTCGGCTATTACAGCGCGGATGTGAACGATGCGAACGGCGCGGGCCTGCTCTTCAATCCGCTGCCGAGCCCGGTGCGACTGCTCGAAACGCGCCCAGGCTTCGCGGGCTGCACGATGACCGGCGCGCCGATTGTCGGCAATCTCGCCAACGCCACGCACACGCAGATGGCCGCGAATTTCTGCGGCCTGCCCGCCGCCGCTCAAGCGGTCGTCGGCAATGTCTCAGTCGTCAACACCACGGGCGCAGGCTTCCTGACGCTGTTCCCGGCGAATCTGACGACCGCGCCTTTGGTCGCTACGTCGAACTATCCGGCGCCTGCGACCTTTGGTTACAACCGGCACTTCTTTGTGGGCCTAAGCCCGGCGGATGGGCAATTCAAAGTGCTGACGCAATTCACGACGCATTTGATTTTGGATGCGTCGGGGTACTTTGCGCCGTAAGCATACGCAAGTGAATTGGAGCGAGCCGTATACCAGGGCGGCTTGTGCGACAGCAGCAGGGGCGCTTGAGCAAGGCGCCCCTTTTGCTTTTAGAGCGC
Organism: Acidobacteriota bacterium; assembly: GCA_043740245.1. Lineage (GTDB taxonomy): Bacteria > Acidobacteriota > Blastocatellia > RBC074 > RBC074 > JACPYM01. The sequence goes on from JAYUCP010000200.1 coordinate 1,812, forward strand.
CGGGAAAGTTTTTGCGGCAGGGTGGCGGGATTCAGCTTTGACCTGCGCATGCATAGATGTGGGGCGGTAAGGGGCGACCGCTCAAGCATTGGCAAACACATCAACACGCAATAGTAGGAGGCGCAATGAATCCCCAAACCTTGAACGCAATCAACGCGGGCATGGAAGCGGCTTGGCAATCTCTGGGCTGGGCAGCCACGCTGTTGGCCGGACTGCTTTCGTGCGGCTTCATCCTGATCTGTCTGGGCGGCCTGCTCTGGCAATTGGCGGCGGAAACGTGGCAGGGCTTGCAGCACTTCCACGTCATACCTTCAACAGTCTTTGGCATCATCGGACACCGGACGGGGCACCGGTCGCGCCGCGCGTTGCGTGTGCTGTTGGTTTGCGGCGGCGTGGCGACGGCCGCGCTGGCGCGGCAACCAACGTAAGCGGCGCGCGCGGCTTCAGCCAGTTTGCCCCTCGAAGGCGGCAACCCAGGAAGATCACCGAATAATTTACAGGCAGAGAAATTTTTGCGCGTGTGGCGGGTTTCGCCCCGCCGCTGCGCATGTGTCAGTGAAGGCAGTTTTCGCAACGCAGTATCCGTTTTCACCACACATCACCACCGGCTGTGCAAACAGCCTCTAACAAAAACAAGGAGAATCACCATGAAACTGCAACGTTTCTTTCGTAGCGCTCTGTCAACCGCGCTTCGCACATTGGTTTTGTTGCTGGTCGCTCTGTCGTTGAAGCCAGCGGTTCAAGCCCAGGTCCAAACGCCGGCGCAGCCGAAATACGCGCTGCTCGAATACATGAAGATCGAGCCGGGCAAGGCCGCCGAGTATCGCAAGATGGAACAGGAAGTCTGGCTGCCGGTGCACCGCGAACGCATCAAGGGCAAGCTCATCAGCGGCTGGGCCATGTATGGCGTGCGTTATCCAGGCGGCACCGCGCGCGAATATGACGTGGTCGTCGTCACGACCTTCGACAACTTCAAAGACGTGGAAGCCAACATCCCGCCGGAGATCTTTGCCAAGGCGAATCCGAATCTGAAGCGCGAAGAATACAACGCACGCGCCGCCGCCGTGCGCAAGATGGTGCGGACGGAAGTCATCGCGCTGGTTGATTCCGCCTGGCCGGGCAGCGAAGACCCACGGGCGGCGGCCACGGCAGCGCCAGCCAAATATGTGCGTGTGGATTACAAGCGCATCGAGGCGGGCAAGAACGCCGACTACGCCGCCAACGAACGCAAGTATTACAAGCCGCTTTGGCAGGCGGCGGTGGATCAAGGCGCCATGCGCGGCTGGGCCGTGTGGGGCGTGCGCTTTCCCGGCGGGACTGACAAAGAGTACGGCTTTGTGACCGTGCAGTTCTTCGACAAATTCGAGCAGTTGGATGGCAACCCGTCGCGCGGCCTCTGGGAGAAGGTTCATCCGAACGTCAAATCCGCCGACATCTACGGGCAGATGGGCGCGCTCAGCAAAACCGTCCGCTCAGAAGTATTGACCTTGTTGGAGCGCGCGCAGTAACCTAACGCAACCCATTCACCAACCACCTTGACGACGCGCGCCAGACGCAGGCGCGCGCCGCCGCTGGCACACGCTTTCACGGGGCTGTGACAACTGCCCCACAACCCAAATGGAGATCACATCATGAAACGACAGTTCACCAAGTTCTTCCTGGCCTGCAGCGCCTTGCTGCTCGCCCTTTCACTCACCCCGGTTGCCTTCGGGCAAGCCAAGAAGCCGGCGGCGAAAGCCAAGATGGCCGCGCCCGCCGCCGCCCCGCGCACACTGCTCAGAATTACCTTCCTACGCCTCAAGTCCGGCATGAACGCGGAGTGGCGTGAGTTCCGCATAAACGAATCAATGCCGATGTACCGGAAAGCCGGGACCAAAGAGCAGACCGTCTCGGCGATGACCCAATTCGGCGAAACCGGCTATCTCATCGTCAGCCCCATCGAAAGTCTGGCCGGGTTGGACGGCCCCGGCGCCGCCGTTCGCGCGCTGGGCCAGGAAGGCGCAAACGCCTATAACGCCAAAAACGCGCGCTTCATCGAAAGCACGCACGCCATCGCCTTGGAGACGCGGCCCGAGTTGAGCATGCCGCCGGCGCCGGGTTACCAAACCAAGCTGTTCGTCGTCACCACGACCACCGTCGCGCCGGGGCACGATGAGGAATACGAAAACCTCGTCAGAACCTCGGTGCTGCCAGCCATGAAGAAGTCCGCTCCCAAAGGCTACTTGCTGGGCCGCGTGGCATACGGCGGCACGACCAATCAATATATGTCGGCGGTGTTCGTGGATTCCTGGGCCGATCTGCAACGCTACCGCGAGGCGTTTGCCAAAGAATCGGCAGCCGCCCGGCTCGGCCCAAAGAGCGCGGGCATCGTGACGGGCCGCGAGAATGCCGTCTACCGCTTCATTCCTGAACTGAGCATTGTGTCGGCGGGCCAATAGGCCAGTAAGCGCGGCCCTTTGTGGTAGCGAATTTATTCGCTGCGTAACGAATAAATTCGTTACTACGAGGGCGTCGGCGTAAGCCCACTGTCCGGCCAGCGTCGCGCGCGTCAGCGCGGTTTAGGTGAAGCCATTTGCGAACAGCCAAGCGGCGAGTTTAGCTCCGTTGACAAGAGCCATCCTCCCGTACCCGCTGGCCGTACCCGCTGGCCGTACCCGCTGACGCGCGGGACGCTGGCCGGACAGTGGTATTTCAAGCATGTTCGAGTTATGACGATGGTCTGGACTTGAGCGCAGCCGGCGTGACAGAAAATGGTGATCTCGCTGCTGCGCCGGTTGTAGCTGTCCAGGCCATCGCCGCCCGTGGCCCGGCGGATTCAAAGTTGCCTGTTCATTGTATCGTCGGCTGCCGTGCGGTTGGCGGACAGCAAGGTGAAAGCGGATGAATCGCGCAGAAACGCGCGGCGCGTCAGTTCGTGGGATGCAGTTTTCACGGCGGCGTGCTCCTGTGCCAGAATGCTGGCGGTCAATCCCGACTCAACCCCAAAGCTACGAGGAGGTACAACAACATGGTCATCACTCGCAATTTGCAATTCAGCGGCTCGAAAGGCGAAACGGATTTGGAAGCTTTGTTTGACAGCGGCTCGACCTATTCCTGCGTCAGTCCCGAAGTCGCCGCCGCGCTGGCAGTGGTCACGCCGATGCGCCAGCCGCTCGACGTCGAAACCGCCAGCAAGGGCGTGTTAATGCGTATTCAAGAGAAGGCCATTCTCGAATTCATGCTGAACGGCTTGCGCCTCTCTGACGAATTCATGATCGTCCCCAACCTTTCCGAAGAGGCCATCATCGGCGCGACGACGATGCAAAAATGGAAGATCAAACTCGACTTCGAACACGATCAAGTTGTCACCGACCCGCGCGCCAGCCGCCTGATCTTGAAATAAGCGCGGCTCACTGCGGCACGACGGCGATGGCTTCGATTTCCAACAGCCATTCGTCGCGCGCCAGCTTGACGACTTGCACCGCCGTGCTGGCGGGCGGCTGTTGCGTGTTGAAGTATTGATCGCGCACTTCGCGCATGACCGCCAGGTGCGCCATGTCTGTGAGATAGTTGTTCACCTTGACGACGTGCGTGAAATCAGCGCCGACCGCGGCCAACGCCGCTTTCAGATTTTCAAACACCTGCACACACTGCGCGCGGAAATCGCCTCTGCCGGCGAGGTTGCCGTCCTTGTCCTGCGCGACCTGGCCGGCGATGTAAACGGTGCGGCCCGCCAGCACTTCGACCACCTGCGAATAGCCGCGCGGTTTGGCGATGGTCGGCGGATTGCTGAAGCGTGCTGACGTTTTGCCTTTTGCTTTGGGTTTGGTTTGCCCGCTTGTGTTGGCGCTGAGCAGCGTTGCGCTCGCGCCCGCCAGCACGTTGCGGCGTGTCAGTTTTTTCATCGAGGCCATCTCGCTTTCTGTTTTAGAAATTCGCCCGTGCTTTCCAAACTCTCCGGCTGTGCGGTTGAAAAAACGCTGGGCGGATATTCGGATTGATACTTCGCCATGTCGTGCGCGTAAAGCTCGGTGTTGATTTCGGGCAGCTTGTGGCGCGCGCGAAAAGCGCCAATCGGAATCGCGCCGATGACGGCGGCTTCGTGTTCGTTGTTGGCCTGTACGACGAGGTCGCCGCGCGGGCCGATGATGGCCGTGCCGCCGCTGCCCGCGTCGTCAAAGAAATTCGGATTGTCGGGCGAGACCGCGTTGTTGATGTGCACGCCGTAAACGCTGTTGGTGCGGCAAGCGAATTTCAAGTCTTCTTGCGAACCGCCGCCGCTGGCCGTGCGGACGATGATCTCGACACCCTTGACCGCCATCGTGCGGAAGAGTTCCGGCTCCCACTGGCACGACGAACAACCGAGGTTGCCGATGTCAGTGCGCGCAATCGGAATCACCGCGTCCCAGCCATACATCTCAACGTAACGATCCATCACGTCATAAACCGAAGAGGTGAACAGTTCGAAGCCCAGAAACGCCAGGCGTATGTTGCGCTGCTTCCAATGCTTGGCGATGACCTTGCCTTCAGGGTTGATGATGATCGAGGCGCTGATCAAATGGCCGGGCCAATCTTTGTCGCGCAGGTAAGAGCCAAAGGTGATGTAGCAGTTGTATTCCTTGGCCTTCGCGCCGATGGCTTCGGTTTCGGGGCCGGGGATTTCGCGCGCGATGTTCAGCGCCTGTTTGCGCGTCCATTTGTCCCAACCGGTGATGGGGAATTCGTGAAAGCAGAGCAGGTCTTTGCGTCCGCCGAAATACTGCGCCTTGTCAATCAGCTTGAGCATGTGGTCGAGGTTGGCTTTCAACCCCGGCGCGGGATTGCCGCCATCCACGGCGCGCACGCGCGATTGAATGGCGGCGGCTTGGATTTCGGGCTGGCGCAGCGGCACGGTGGCGTATTTGTAGCCGTTGAAACGCACCGGTTCGATCTGCTGCGCTTGCGACCGGCCCCGTAGCAAAAGCCCGGCGGTAGCAGTGGCAGCGCTATCCCGCAATAACTTGCGGCGTGAAAGATGTTTGCTCATGGATGCTCTCCGTGGGTGAAAATGGAAAACGCGCGGTGCAGCATCGCATGCGCTGGTTTGCCCGTCCAGAGACGATCTGACAAAACTCAGCACACGCGATACTGCACCGCGCGCTGGTACTAATCGTGGCCGCTTGGCTTGGATGTCGAACGTCCGCCCGCCAAGCACAATAAGCTGAAACGCTGGCAGTGCCTCAATTCGACTTGCCGTCGCTGCCGAAGTATTCGCGGTAACTGGCGATCTTGCCGTCCCGGATGTCCCACGAAACCGTCACACGGTTGCGGTACAACTCGCCGCGCAACAGCCCTTCGTCGCGGAATTCAAACACGATCGTCGTTTCGTTAGCTGTCAGGCGCAACAGTTCAACCACGTGCAGGCCCTGATTATAAACCTCGCGCACGTAGCTGAAAAATTCTTGCGCCTTAGCCTTGCCTTGATGGTGGCCCTTGTATTGGCCGACCGGAAAATAGAACTCGAAATCATCTGCGAGCATGGCCAGAAAGTCCTGCCATTCACCTTGCGCCAAGCCCAGTTTGAACGCTTCGAACCCGCGCAGACCTGTGCTCAAGGTCTGGGCGATCAGTTGCGAGTCAACAGCGGGCGCCGCCATTTTTGTTGCTGCTTTTGGAGCCATAAGGATTGATCCTTTCTTCGCTTGGGTCTTCGCTTGGGTCTTCGCTTGGGGCGTTGTTGATCTCGTGGGTACGTTATGCATTCTTACTTTCGCGTCGCTTTCACTCAGCACTTTTGATATGTCGAAGGTTTCATCTCGTTGACCTCCGCCGCGTCAGTTCCCTCTGGGCACTTTGTTCACTTATGGTGAATCGTCAGACTCTTTTGTTACAGCCGAATGGACTATGTTCTATATGAAAATCTACAGAAAACTGAGAAAATTGTTCACGATGACAATGTTTTGTGAGCATTTTTTACCCGGTGTAAGCCTTCCACTGACAGGACTACAAACCTCCCTACAAACACCCTACAAACACCCTTCAAAACAGTTCAGCATAAGTTGTGCGACTGAGTGGGAGCAGATAGAGGCAGGGGCGCCGTCGCGCGCGAATCATTGCGAGAATGCCGTATGCAATGCAGCGGGTGACGATTGTAATCTGCCGTGATCGGCAACTGCGCCGGGTGTTGTCTTGCTTGTCAGCGGGCTGTGCCGGATTTGGCGCAAGCCCAGATTGTCATAAGCTTAAGACAAACGTATAGTGACGCCCGTCAACCAAAAGCTGCCTGCTTTTGTTCTGGGTTTAATACCAAACCGCATTTTAGGTCGCGCACGCTTTTCCGGCGTGCAAACATACATTGGCAATGTCGAACCAAGCCAATCCATATCTGAATCCGGCCGGGCTGATTTTCGGCGGCTACGGCGGCGCGGGTGATTTGCTGCGCAAGAATGCCGCAGTGCTGGGCCGGCAGACCGGCTTGATCTTCAATGGATTTGGCTACGATGTGCGCTTGTCGTGGCGCGAGGTCAATGCGCGCGCCTGCCGGTTTGCGAATGCGTTGCAACGGCTGGGTATCCAGCGTGGCGACCGCGTGGCGCTGTTTGCGCGCAATTCGCACCAATGGGTCGAAGCCCTATTCGGCTTGTCCAAAATCGGCGCGGTGGGCGTGACGGTCAATTACCGGCTGACCGCGCCCGAAGTCGAATACATCGTCAGCAACGCCGGCGCACGTGCCATCGTTTGCGGTGCAACAGAAGCGGAAACGGCCTGCGTGGTTGCCGACAACGTAGACAGCGTGCGTTGGCTGATCGGCGTGAATGGCGCAAGCGGTTCAGGCGTTGAAGAGTATGAAACGCTGATCGCGCGCGGCGGCGAACGCGAGCCGCAATTGGCAACGCCCTTGCGCTTCGATGAACCGGCGCTCTTGCTTTACACCAGCGGCACGACGGGCTTTCCGAAAGGCGCGGTCTACACGCACGGCAGTCTGCTGGTCGGCATGTTCGTACACGTGCACGCAATCGGCAGCCGCCGCACGCATCGCGTGATGTTGCCTTCGCCGTTGTATTCGGCGGCGGGTATCGCCGGGATTTACTGCGCGGTTTACGCCGGTTCGCAAATCGCGTTACTCAACTTTGAAGCGCAACTCGCGCTTGAAACGATCCAGCGCGAACGCATCACCTTTACCAACCTGGTGCCGACGACGATTCAGATGCTGCTGGCGCGCGCAGACATCGGCCGTTACGATCTGTCATCGCTGGAAGTGCTGCTTTATGGTGGTTCGCCGATGCCCGAATCGGTGTTGCGCGAGGCGCTGATCAGGCTGCCGAATTGCGGCTTCCGGCAAACCTTCGCCGCGACCGAGACCGGCTGTTCGGGCACGGTGCTGGAACCGCGCGAACACCGTGAGGCGTTGGAGAATCCAGCGTTCGCCCAGCGCTTGCTCTCGTGCGGGCGTCCGCAGGTGTGCGTGGATGTTCAGGTATTCAGCGCGGCTGGCGCAGTGTTGCCACCGAATGAAGTTGGCGAAATCGGCGTGCGCACCGAAGCGAATATGACCGGCTATTGGAACAACCCCGCAGCCACGGCCAAGACGTTGCGTGACGGCTGGGTCTTCACCGGTGATATGGCGCGCGTGGATGCGGACGGCTATGTTTACCTGGTGGATCGCAAGAACGATTTGATCGTCAGCGGCGCATTGAATGTCTATCCGTCTGAAGTCGAACGCGTGTTGCAGACGCATCCGGCGGTGTATGAATGCGCTGTCATCGGCGTGCCCAGCGCAGAGTGGGGCGAAGCCGTCAAGGCCGTCGTGGTTTTACGTGACGGGATGGCGTTGGCCAAAGCCGAACTGATTGCGCATTGCGAGGGGCAATTGGCTGGCTTCAAAAAGCCGAAGTCGGTAGACTTCGTGGCGCAACTGCCGCGCAATCTGACGGGCAAGGTTTTGCGGCGTGAATTGCGCGCGCAGTATTGGCAAGGACGCGAGCGCAGGGTTTGAAGCAATGCCGAAAGCAGCGGACATCACCACCAAACGCATGATCGGCGGCGCGCCGGAAGTCTGGGCAAAATGGACGACGCTGCTGGCATCGATCACCGCATGCGAAATTATCGCCAGCGAGTTTCAATGGCTGGGACGCGCGTCGGACGTGGTGTTGCGCGTGCGCAGCCCCGAAACCGGCGAGTTCATTCTCATCATCGAGGTGCAATTGTATTTCGACCCGGCGATGCCCGTGCGACTGCGCGCTTACAGTGGTCTGGCCGAAGAGAAGTACGGCTTGCCGGTTTATCCCGTCGTCATCTATCTGCGACCGCCGCGTCCGGGCACGCAAATAGTCGAACGTTACGAATCGAATTTTTTGGGCTTGCAGGCGCGCCAGGACTTTCGCGTCATCTTTTCGCGTCATCAGGGTCTGGGAAATTGACCTCGCCGAGATTTGGGCGGCGGACACGGCCCTGTGGCCGCTGGCGCCGCTCGCGCGCGGCGGTCAGGAAGAGATCGTGCTGGCGCAGGCTAAAGAACGGGTGGTGAATGATGAAACGTTGCGCAACGCGGGCCGCGTGGCCGAAGTCGAAGCGCAACTCGCCACCATGGGCAGTTTCGTTTTCGACCTGGAGATCATCAAAAGGTATTTCGGAGATCCTATGGCAAATTGGGTTGTGCAATCACCGTTGTATAAAGAGATCGTGCATCAGACGCGGCTGGTGGCCTTGCAGGAAGGCCGGTTGGAATTGCTGGTGCATCAACTACAGGGCCGGTTCGGTGAACTCGGCGACGAGTTGTTGGCACAGTTGCAGCGGTTGACGGCCGAGCATCTCACGGCCTTGGCGGATGCTGTTTTCAGCCTTCAAAGCCGCGATGAACTGACGCTTTGGCTGGCGCGCGCCACCGGCGCCGAAGCATCCACTCAGACTGGGCAGAATGGCGAGCAACAGCATAATGGGCAAGAATGAGCAGCCTCCGCGCTGATCGGACTCGGAGCACCGGATGAACACGTTATGACACGTGCCATAGACATCGTCGTCAATCTCTGGACGCAAGAAATCACTGCGCACTATCCGCCCGAACTAGATCAATTCTGGGACTTGATCCACATCCTCGAAATGACCAAGCGTGGCGTCACCGTCGCCGAAGAGTTGCGGATGATGGATGAGGCGGGCGTGGACAAAGGCTTGCTCGTCGCCACGACTGGCGCGCCGGTCGGTTCGAGCATCTTCTTTGAAAAGCCCTTTGAAAAAATCGCCGCCGTTTGCGCCGAGCATCCTGACCGCTTCAAAGGCCTCATCGGCGTCAATCCGTCGCGCATCATGACCTGGGTGCGCAAGCTCGAAGTCGCGGTCAAAGAGTACGGCTTCGTCGGCGCGCATCTCTATCCGCATTGGTTCGACGCGCCGCCGGACGACCGCATGTACTACCCGTTTTACGCCAAGTGCGCCGAGTTGGGCGTGCCGATACAGATTCAGGTCGGCCATTCGGCGCAATGGTTCTTGCGCACGGTGGCGCAACCGATCACGCTGGATCGCGTGGCGATAGACTTTCCCGAATTGAAGCTCATCGGCATCCACATCGGCCACCCGTGGACGGAAGAGATGATCTCGCTGGCCTGGAAGCATCCGAACGTATTCATCGGCACCGACGCGCATCTGCCGAAGTATTGGGATGCGTCGCTCATCAAATTCATCAACTCGCGCGGGCAGGACAAGGTGATGTTCGGCACCGACTGGCCGGTCGTGGATTTCAAACGCGCGCTGGAGGAACTCGACAAGCTGGAACTGCGCGAAGGGCCGAAGCGCAAACTGCTGGTCGAAAACGCCGCGCGCGTCTACAAACTGGAACATTGGATTTAGGAGGAAGCACGCCAATGGCTAAGATCGCCAAACCCGCGCGCGGCAAGAAAGCCGACGCCTGGGTCAAACAGGAAATCAAAGAACAGAAAGTGCGTTATAAACAGATTGAGCACGCGCTGAACGTCGAACTCGCGCCGCAACGCGAAGTCTGGTACGCCGAATTCGAGCAGCGCATCCAGACGCGCGGCTTCAACACGCACGCCGACAACCGGCGCAAGATCAAACCCGAAGAGCTTTATCCAAAACCGAAGCGCAAGGCGAAAGTCGTGTTTTAAGGAGGCAAAGAAGTTATGGCAGTCGCGACAGCAGTCATCAACAATTTGGCAAAAGAGCACGTAGCCAAAATAGCGCGCAGCAATGGGCATATCTGTCCGCCGTTGATCGCGGGCGACCGGCTGACGCGCGCGGAGTTCGAGCGGCGCTACGAAGCCACGCCCGAACACGTCAAGGCCGAATTGATCGGAGGAGTTGTTTATATGCCATCACCTGTCACACTGCCGCACGGCCAGTCCACAGCCAATCTCGCGCTCTGGCTTGGCTATTACGCCGCGTCAACACCCAGCGTCGAATGCATTGATAACACGACGGTGCGGCTGGACACCGACAGCGAGCCGCAACCTGATATGGCGTTGCGGCTCGTGGCAGGCGGCACGTCGCGACCCAGCGAACCGAAACAAACACCGCGCGGCCCGGTGATCTATCTCGAAGGCGCGCCGGAATTGGTGGCGGAAGTCGCCTTCAGCAGCGCGTTGACCGATCTGAAAAAGAAGCCGCCGGTCTATGCGCGCAACGGCGTGAAAGAATATCTCGTCTGGTTGCTGGTCGAGCGCAAGCTCATCTGGTTCCGGTTGCAAGACGGCAAATACGTCCGCATCAAGCCCGACAGGCGCGGCGTGATCGAAAGCGCCGTCTTTCCCGGTTTGCGTTTGAAGGTCAAAGCACTGCTCGCGGGCCGCATGGTCGAGGTGTTGGACGAATTGCAGCTAGGGCTGGCTTCGCCCGCACACGCTGCGTTCGTCGCACAATTACCGCAAAAAAGCCGCCCAAAGGCCACTAACAAAAAGTGAGGATGTATGGCCGTCGCCGCAACTTTACAAAGCGAAAAAGCGCAAGCAGTCAAACCGCGGTTGGTCAACACGGCGGCGCTGAATGGCTTCGGCTGTCCGCCGCTGATGGCGGGCGACCGGCTGACGCGCGCGGAGTTCGAGCGCCGTTACGAAGCCACGCCCGAACACGTCAAGGCCGAATTGATCGGAGGAGTTGTTTATATGCCCTCACCCTTAGGTTGGTCGCACGCGCACGCCACCCGGCTCATCA
>JAYUCP010000201.1:0-5314 GCA_043740245.1 Acidobacteriota bacterium
GCCCTGGGAGATCACTGAAAAAGTTCAGGCGCGGTCAGGGCTGCGCTATAGTGCGCGTGGAGAGACGCCGATGCTTAAAGACGACTACACGATTGTCCCGACCGCGCAGGATTTAGAAATCTTCGCCAAGCTGGTGCCAGCCACGCATTATCTGCGGCGGCTCAAGCAGGCGGTGGACTTTGAGGCGCTGCGGCCAGCGTTGGCGAGCGCCTATGCGGCGGGCTTGGGGCGGCCGGGCTATGACCCGGTGCGCTTGCTCAAGCTCGGTCTGCTGGGCTTTCACTACGACCTGTCGGATGAAGCGCTGTTGGCGCAGGCCCAGGTGAATGTGGCCGGGCGCTGCTTTCTCGACCTGTCGCTCGACAGTCCCTTGCCGCATGCGAGTGTCTTGACTTACTTCCGGCGGCGCTTGGAGGGGGCGCGCGGCGCGGCGATTTTTCAAGCCGTGGTGGCCCAGGCGCGCGCGGCGGGCTTGGTCAAAGACCGCTTGCGTTTGCAAGACGCGACGCACTTGGTGGCCAACAGCGCCGTGCCCTCGGCGCTGCGGCTGGTGGCCGCAGCGCGCAAGCTATGGCTGGACGCCGCCGAAAGTTTCGCGCCCGCCGAAGTCGCCGCGCAGCGTGCCGCCGCCGAGCAGTTGCGCGCGACGACGAGCGACCTCAAAGACGAGCAACGTCTGTTGGCGCGCGTCAACCACTTGCGCGCACTGCTGGCCTGGGCGGAAGCCTGGCAGGCGCGGCTCGACGTGGGCGCGCCGCCCGTGGCCCCGGCAGTTTACGAGCACCTGGACGCCGCCCTGGCGCGCGTGCGCAAAGTGCTCAACGACCGTGAACCAAATGCCAAAGAGCAACTGCTCTCGCAGCACGACCCGGACGCGCGCACCGGCTGGCACGGCGGTTATTACGACGGCTATCAACTCAACTTGAGCCTGGATGCCGATTCCGAATTGATCACCGCCTTGGACGTCGTGCCCGCCAATACGGACGAAGCGCCGCAAGCGCTAGTCTTGCTCAACCAAGAAGAGACCGCGCAGGGCAACGACATCGCGGCCCTCTCGCTGGATGCCAGCGGCTACCGCGGCGCGGTGCTCGAGGCGCTGATGGACGACCCCGGCGGCCCGCAAGTGACCGTCTACGTGCCGCCCAAAGCGCACACCAATCCGCCGCCCGCATACTTTCAACCGGAGGACTTCAAACTGAACGAAGCGGGCGACACACTGACATGCCCGCAGCGAGAAACGACCAGCAGTCACCGGCGCGCCAGCCGCGACCACGGTGAACTCTTCACCTTTCGCACGGCGCAATGCCGCGCCTGTCCGTGGCGCGCGCAGTGCGTCGCCCCGCCTAACACGCGGGGACGCTCCGTTACCAAGAACGACTACGAGGCCCAGTACCGCGCGGCCCAAGCGCGCGCCCAAACCCCAGCTTACCAGGAGGTGCGGCGTGAACATCCGAAGATCGAACGCAAACACGCCGAATTGATCCGCTGGCACAGCGGGCGGCGCTTGCGTTATCGCGGGCGGGCGCGTGCCCTGCTGCAAGCCTTGCTCTGCGCCCTCGTCGTCAACTGCAAACGGATCGTCAACCTGCTCACCCCCCGCCTGTCACCGCAGCCTGCTTGAGTTGCGGGCTGACGGGCTGGGCGGGTGGTCAACCTGTGCGGGTCACTGGACTTTTTCAGTGATCTCCCTGGTTCAAAATTCAAACCGCAACCCCAACCGCAACGTGCGCGGTTTGACGGTGCGCGGCGGCACCATGAAATTGCCCAGGCTGCTCGGATTGAAATTGACGTACTCCGCGCCGAAGCTGAAGACCGTTGCATTGAGCGGATTGAAGGCTTCGAGTTGCCAGGTCAGACGGCGCTTCTCGGCCAACTGAAACTCGCGCGACAGCCGCAGATTCAGCGTGTAGGTGCGCGGCCCGCGCCCCGCATTGCGCGGCAAATTGCCAGACGTGCCCAGCGTCGGCAACGTCAACGATTCAGCCACGCCGCTTGCCAACGGTTGATTGGCGCGCCGCCATTGCAACACGTCAGCCTTGCCACTGAAATTGGGCCGGTCGGTATTCACGTCATCCAGGTTGCGGTCGTTGCCGCTGGAACCGAGGCTGATGTTGAAAGGCCGCGCCGAACTGAAATTCAATGTCCCCGCCAGCGTCACCTTACCCGGCAGTTGATAGTAACTGCTCAACACCACGCGCTGCCGCGCATCCAACGCGCTCAACGCGCGTTCACGCCGGAAATCGCCGACGACCAGCGGCGACGAAGTGTTGAGCGTGCCGTCATCAATCAATTTGCTCAACGTGTATGACGCGCGCAACGAGCCGCGCTTGCTCAGCCGTTGCAAGATTTCAAAACTGACGCCGTGATACGCGCTGTTGCCCAGCGCCTGCAACTCTTCGACCTGGGTCAGCGCCGGATCGGGTCGCAAGTTGCGCAAGGCCGCCAGCGCCGAACGATAGCTGCCCGCCGCGTTGCTGGTCGAAGGATTGTTCAAACCAAAGAGCACGAATGAGCGGCCCGCTTCGCTGAACGCGCGACTGACTGTCGCGCTCAGATCGAAGCGCACGTTGTCGGCATTGCCCGTCGTCGTGATGGGCCGCTGGCTGGTTGCTGCGTTGACGTGATTGTCGAAGTCGCGCGAGGTGAGATAGGCCGTGAAATCCCGAAAGCCAGTTGGCAGCCGCGCCGCATTCGCATTGATCTCGCGCCACAGGTGCGCGCCGCGATTGAAGACGTAGTTGGCTTCAACCTTTGTCCCGCGCCGCAATTCACGCTCGATGCCGAGCGAAGCCTGATAGCTTTCAGGGATGCGAAAGTCCTTGCCCAGCCGCCGCAAGAAACCCGCCTCGCGCACGCCCAATTGCGCAACGCGTGCATCGCCCGCCGCCAGCACAACAGGGAATTTCAACTCGGTCAGCAAACGTTCCGCCGCCGCGTTGTTCGTGTCCACCAACAGCGCATTCGAGGTCAGCGTGTAATCGTCCAGTGTGCGCAGCAACGCGCGGTTGTAAAAGATGCCGTAGCCCGCGCGCACCGCCATACGATGAGAACCGCGCGGCGCCCAGGCCAGCGCCAGCCGCGGCCCAAAATTGTTGCGGTCTGGCAGAATCGTTTCGTTGTCCCAGCGCAGACCGAATGAAAACGTGAGTTGCCGCCGCACGCGCCAGTCGTCCTGTGCAAACACGCCCATGTAGGTATTGCGCAATTCCGACGTGGTGTTGAAACGGTGCTCGTAGCGCGCCGGTTTGTTCGCCAAAAAATCGCCGACCGAGGCAAAGCGGAACGTGCCAGTCGCGTCGCTCAGATCAACAAAACGCGAGCGAATCGCCTGCACATCCACGCCCGCGCGCACAGTGTGGCCGCCGCGTGAATAGCTGAGCGTGTCTTGGGCTTGCCAGCGGACTTCGCGCCGTTCGAGGCCGCCCGTGTTGCTCGAACCGGCCAGCAGGCTGCCGGTGCGCGTGAGCGCGTTGTCGCTGGTGTCGCCGATCACATCGCGCGGATCGTCAATGTCTATCAACACGACGGGTTGCGTGCCCGGCGGCGCGTCGTTGGGCAGCAAGCGCGAGAATTGAAAGCGCGCGTTGTTGACCAGCCGGGGCGAGAAAATGAAATCATCGCCGAAGGCAAGGCCAACGCTGTTGCGCCCCGTCGCGCGCAATGTGTCGAGCGTGCGCCGCTCGCCGGGGAAACCGCGTTCGTCTCGATTGCGCGCCAGTGTCAGCAAACCGAACGCGCTGTGCGTGCCAGTGAAATGCGCGTCGGTGCGCCATTGCAGCGTGTGCGCGCGGCGCGGTGTCGTGATGCGTTCGTCATACAAGCCCACCGCCGCGCTGTCGTTGACGACGATGCTCTTGCCCGTGCGGTCTTTGGCGGTGAAGCCCAGATTCGCGCCGTTCGGTTTGGGCAAGGCAAACGCCGGATTGGCGGCCACAGGTAGCAGCGCCGCAATATCCGCGCGGTCATAGATGTTGTCGTATTCGTAGGTGGCAAAGAAAAACAGCTTGTCTTTCTTAAGCGGCCCGCCAAAGCTCGCGCCCGGATTGTGGTTTTGAAAGGGCAGCCGAAAGCCGCGCGTCGGATCGGCGTTGCGCCGGTAAGCATTGGCATTCAGGCTCTCGTCGCGGAAGTAGTAAAACCCGCGCCCGCGCCATTGATTCGCGCCGCCGCGCAAACGCAAGTTGATGCGCCCGCCCGACGCGCGGCCATACTCCGCCGAAAACTGATTGGTGACGACCTGCACTTCTTCGACGGCGTCCATTGTGGGCACGAAGCGTTCGCGCGCGCTGCGGTCGTCGTTATTATCCAAACCCTCGATCGTCAGGTTGTTCGAGAAGGCGGTGCCGCCATTCAGGCTGAACATGCCCGACTCTTCGGGCGTGCGGCCAAAACTATCTTTGCGGTCGCCCTCGGCCAGATCACGGTCGGTGAAAGCGGGCGCGCCCACACCCGGCAGCAGGTAAATCAGGTCGAAGACATTGCGCGTCTCGACCGGCAATTCATCAACGTGCGCGCGGTTGAGCGTGCCGCCGACGATGGTGCGCGTGGTGTCCACCTGCGTCTCGCCAGCGGTGGCGCTGATGGTGAGTTCCTCGGCGACCTGCGCGGGGTTGAGCGCGAAATCGCGGCGCAAGGTCTGGCCCGCCACGGTTTGAATGCCTTGGTAAACGACGGTCTGAAAGCCCTGCGCGACGATGCGCAATTCATAGACGCTCGGCAGCAGCGTGTTGAAGCGGAAGCTGCCATCCGCCTTGCTAGTGGCGGTGCGTTGCTGGCCGGTGTTGATTTGTTTGAGCGTGACGGTGGCGGCTGGAATGACGCCGCCATTGGCGTCTGTGAGATGGCCTTCGATCACGGCGTGATCCAGGTCGTCAAGGTGAATCGCAAAAACGGGTGACGCGCAAAGCAGTAATGCGAGTGACAACAGGCGGAGCATAAACACCTCGCTGGTTTTGGTGTCGGCTGTAAACAGTCGGCTGGTTGTGCTGATCGCTTGATGGAATGCTGATGATGCCGGGGCCGCAATCGTCAAGCGCGGTTGCGACGGGGCGGATGATAGCGCAACGATTGGATGGTGGAAAGGGCGTTTGGGCAAAACTCAGGCGCGTTTTTTTCGTGCGTGCGCCCGCTGTTTTCCGGTTGCCGTGAGCCGGTATTTTTGCTTGCTGCTGGTTGGCTTGTCCGGGATGGTCATTTCAATGACGCCGGCTTCCAACGCCGGGAGCAGGTAATCCTGGGCAAAGTGCATTCTGTCCTTCAGCGTCAACGCATTCATCAGTTCGGTGCGCGACATCTCATGCGTCAAGGCTTCCAT
>JAYUCP010000202.1:0-2154 GCA_043740245.1 Acidobacteriota bacterium
GTTCTGGCTTCAGCCTGCGTTCGAACTCTCGCACACCGGCTGAAGCCTGAACTCCATGCTCTTTTGCTTTTGCCGTGGATGAACGCAGACAGACGCGGATCAAACCTGCGTCTGTCTGCGTTCATCTGCGGCCAAGTTTTATCTCTTCTGCTCCATCACTTCTTTTAGCAGCACCGGCACCCCGCCGCGCGCCTTGCTCAATTCCGCCGCTTCCATAAACGCGATAATTTCCAGCGTCTCTTCCGGTTGAATCGGCGGCACGCCGGTTTGGAAGAACTTGACGATCTCGACCAGCAGCGGGCGGTAATCGGTCTTCAGCGGCAGCGGCGTCGCCAGCGTAGCTTTCATGCCGAACGCCACCGCGCCGTAATCCTGTTTGCCCTGCGTGATGCCGCGCATGGTGCCGAGGCGTCCGTCTTTCCACTTGCCGCTGACGGTGTCGCCGCCTTCCGCTTTGACGCGCGTGACTGATTCACAACCCGTTCCCATCAGCGTGTAAAGCGCCTCGACCGCGTGAATGCCGTACCAGAACAGGTCCGGATGGTGCGGCTCGAAATTTTCAGGCCCGTAGGCAATCGCGCCCGTGATGCCGCCGTGTTTGTCGCTGTTGCGAATTGCTTGCACATCGGCGCTGAAGCGCAAACTTGAAGAACTGAAAAACGCCACATTCGCCGCCCGCGCCAAGCGCACGATTTCGCGCGCATCGGCGTAACTGGCGGCGAATGGCTTATCGATGAACACGCGCTTGCCCGCCTTCAGCACAGGCCGCACCTGATTCAAATGCGGCCGCCCGTCTACGCTTTCGAGCAACACGGCGTCCACTTTCTGGCAAAGCTCTTCAATCGAATTGACCAGTTCGACGCCGTATTTCTCTTTCAACTCGTTGGCGTAATTGTCCACGCGCGTGCGGCTCGATTCGACATCGGGGCTGCCGCCCTTGAACGCCGCCACGACACGCGCGCCGGGAATGTGGTTCGGATCGTTCTTGTCGTTGAGCAGTTTGGTGAACGCGGGAACGTGCGAGGTGTCAGTGCCGATGATGCCGATCTTGATTTCGGCAGTCTGGGCGGCGGCGTGTGCGGCAAAGCAACCGAACAGCGCCAAGAGCAGCGTGCAGCGAATGATGGTTTTCATAGTGTTTCGTTGATGGAGTCAGGATTGAGCAATGCCGATGAATGTTGATCGAGATAAACGGTCACTTTGTTGTGTGTGCGCAACGCCGACGCGGGCGCGAGTGGCGAAATCTCGCCTTCCAAACAATCTTTTACCGCCTGCGCCTTGCGCGCATCGGGCACGATGCAAATGATCTCGGCGGCTTTCAGAATCTGTTTGATCGTCATCGAGATGGCCTGTTTGGGCACGTCGTCCAGCCCGGCGAACCAGCCTTCGCCGACTTGTTGGCGGCGGCAGGCTTCGTCGAGATTGACGACGATGTAAGCTTCCTCAGTTTCAAAATCGGCGGGCGGATCGTTGAAAGCCAAATGCCCGTTTTCGCCGATGCCGACAAAGGCCACGTCAATGGGCGCGGCCTGAATCAATGCGCCAACGTCGCGGCAAACCTGCGCTGCATCAGCCTCGCCATCGAGCAGGTGATGCTTCGTCAAACCGGTCGGTTCGATAAAACGTTCGAGCAGGTATTTGCGAAAGCTGGCCGGATGAGTCAGCGGCAAGCCGACATATTCATCGAGGTGAAACAACTCTACGCGTGCCCAATCAATGCCCGGCGTTTGCGTCAATGCCTGCAAGAACTCAAATTGCGACATCCCCGTCGCGGCGATAATGCGCGCCTTGCCGCATGCCGCAATAGCGCGGTTGATGCTGGCCGCAGCCTGTGCGGCCACGGCTTGGCCCAATTGGCTTTTGTCGTGGTAGACCTTTAGAATCACGCGCGTTTGCCTCGGTGTGTTCGTGGATTTGAGCGGTACTGCGAATGCGCCGTAGCTTCCCACAGTCAGCAATCACATTGCAAGAAAGCTGAATCGCCACAAGAAGAAGAGAATTAGAGCGGGTTGCAGGTCGGTGTACGGCAAACTGTTAGTTTGCCGTCGGCGTGGCAAGTAAACCGCTCAGTGAGCAACGCCGGCACAGCGGGTTTGCGGATTGAGCCTACGGCAAACTAACAGTTTGCCGTACACCGACCTGCAACCCGCTCTA
>JAYUCP010000203.1:0-12889 GCA_043740245.1 Acidobacteriota bacterium
ACAAGCGACCAGATTTGTGTGTGTGAGTGTTTGTGTTTCGCATTCGGCCCCTTGGCGAAAATACCAAAGAACGATAAAGAACTAGAAGCCTTTAGTTGAACCTATGTCTGCTATCTCACCCAAGCCTTGCCCGAAGCGGCATCCCGAAAACATCTAACAGACCGAAGATCACCAACTCTCGCGCCATAGTTGAAGACCTTCTAGTTCTCAATAAAACCAAAAGCTCATCCGCTGGCTATTCATAACTTTTGAATAAGTCACAAACCAGCGGCCAAATTGTGTTGCCTAAAAATACGGGGCTTGTGAAGCGCTTGATGCCGAAAGCGGTTCAACAATGCAGCAGATTCATTCGCAAGTGAAGTGATGAATCCAAGAAGTTGACTAAGCAGCCCTTGATTTTCGCTTTAGCTCGGAACTTCCAATTGATCTAAGTAAGCAAATGAGGCGAGAGATGCTCAATCACGGCGGCGAGTATACATATCAGTTTTGACCTTTGCAAGACTCATGGCCATCTTAGCCCATGAATTTTGTAAGGAATCTATACGCACTTAACTTTTCAGCCCCGCATGTCGGCCAGGAAGGGCAAAGCGCGGCGATAATTCTGCAAATCATCCAAGCTCAACGCAGCTTGAATGACGCCTTCCGCCGCCTTGGCCGCAACCAAAACGTCGCCGCCCGGGCCGATGATGCGGCTGCTGCCGGAATACTGTAGAGCCGGGTCAGCGCCGCAACGGTTGACGCCCACAACGTAGGCTTGATTCTCAATCGCACGCGCCTGCAATAGCGCCTCCCAATGCGCGACGCGTGTGACCGGCCAATTCGCCATGACCAAAATCAGATTGGCGCCCAGTTTGACCGCCGCCCGAAAATTTTCGGGGAACCGCAGGTCATAACAAATGAAGGGCGCGACTTTGAAACCCTCCCAATCGAAGAGGCACACCTGTTCGCCCGCTTCGTAATGTTCGGCCTCGCCGCCAAAAGTAAAAGGATGCAGCTTGCAATAGCGCGCGAGTTCCCGGCCTGCGGGGTCATAGACGGCACATTCATTGCGCCCCAGGCCAGACTGCCCATCGGTGACGACACCGCCAGCCAGGTAAACGCCGAATGATTGTGCAGTCTCGGCCAGGAATTGCTGCGTCTCTTGCGTGGCAGTGTCAGAAATCGCGCGCGCGCGCATACTGAAACCGGTGGCGAACATCTCCGGCAAGACCACGAGCGAGCCGGGGGCGGGCCGCGTCTGTTCCAACAATTGACGGACCTTTTGATGATTGGCGGCTTTGTCTTCCCAGACAATGTCGAGTTGCACAGCGTAGACCTTGGCCATTTATTGATCTCCCAAAATTGTTTTGAGGCCGTGCACCAGACGGCCCACACCTGCTTTCACGGTTTCCGGCTGCAACGCGCCATACGAAAGGCGCAAGTAACAGCTTCTCCCATCAGAGGCGCTCCCAAAAGCATTGCCCGGAATCGCGGCCACGCCGAATTCGCGGATGAGCCGTTCGACCAATGCGAACGGATGCATAGACGTGTTGAGCTTTAAATAAAAATAGAACGCGCCGTCAGCGGGCGGAACGCTGCAATGCGCTGCAAGCCGCGCCAGTTCGCGCTTCACCGAGGCGCGCACAGCCGCCAATTGAGCCAGCCGTTCAGCGCAATAACCACGCCCCACTTGCATCGCCCCCAGTGCAGCGAACTGTGAAACCACCGGCGGGCAGATCAGGATCGTATCCTGCACTTTATTGACCGCCTCGAACAGGTGTTCGGGAATCACCATCCAGCCGATACGCCAACTGGCAAAGCCATACGCTTTCGACAACGAAAAGAGCGACAACGTATGCGCGCCGCTGCCCGCCAGAGAAGCGGGCGAAAAGTGGCGCGCCTCGCCGTAGGTGAAATACTCATACGCCTCATCGCTGATGTGATAAAGCCCGCGCGCGCGGCAGAGTTCATTGACGGCGCTCAATGAGGCTTCAGGATAGACCGCGCCGGTCGGATTATTCGGCGAGACGGTCACGATGGCGCGTGTCTTTGGCGTAATGGCGGCGGCCAGCAAATCCGGCTGCAATTGATAACTGTCATTAGTCGGCACCAGCACCGGCGTGCAATTCGCCATCGTGACTGCCATCTCGTGATTGAAGTAGTAAGGCGCGGGCAAGATCACCTCGTCGCCCGGATCACAGAGCGCAAGCACGGCATTCATAAACGCCATATTGCCGCCCGCCGTCACGACGATGCGGCTGCTGTGGTTGACCTCAATGCCGTTTTCCGCACGCAGCTTGCGGGCGATCTGCTCAACCAGCGCGGGCACGCCATAAACCGGCTGATACTTGTGCAAGTCGGGTTGCTGCTGCAATTCCTGCAGGGCCGTGTAAACCTGCGGCGGCGGTTCATAAAAGACCACGCCCTGGCCCAGCGAAATCGTGCCGGGGTTTTGCCGGATCAATTCGCCGACGACCGGAATAATCGGCGCCTGGACGGCCTGCATGCGTTGCGCCGGTAATTGAGTTGAATGCATCGTGGCAAAATCCTTGTGACAAAGTTTGCCACCTTACTTAACGTGACGGCGTCGGCTTGTCAAAACTTCCCGGCTGAAAACAGGGTGGGAAGACCCTTACCACTTGTGCTAGATTCGCGCCGCAAAGGAGCTTGAGACCATGACTGACGACATCACCAAAAACATGACCATTGACGACAAACTTGATTTCATCATCAACACAGTGTCCGACATGAACCGGCGGCAAACTGCTTTCGATGAGCGACTGACCGGGCTGGATGAGCGACTGACCGGGCTGGAAGACCTGTTGCAGGCCCGGCTGCACGACACGCGCCCGCTCTGGGAAGGCGTGCTACAACGGCTGGATGCCCAGCAGCAGCAACTGGATGCCCTGCTACAACGGCTGGACGCCCAGCAGCAGCAGCTTGACGAAATTCGCGTCCAGTTGAGCCGCTTGGATAAAAAACTGGACTTCGCGGCCCACGACAACCAACGCGCGAATCTGGATATGCGCGCCGACATGGCGATGCTGACCGAGCGTATAACCGCGCTCGAAAAAGCCGCCTGAAAATGTTACGGACACCTGAAAAAAAAGCCGTTGCTTGACAGCCCGTAATGGCATCGGCTACCTTCCGCGTTCGCCAAACCCAATGAATTCGCCACTGTGGCGCGGGGCCAGGGCGTTGCAATCATCTGCTAGACCATCTGCAAGTAAGGAGAAGCTCAAAGAGTTATGAAACCGAATATCCATCCTAACTATCAGGAATGCAAAGTCGTCTGCGCATGCGGTTCGGCTTGGACAACGCGCTCGACACGGAAAGAAATCCACGTCGAAATTTGCTCGACCTGCCACCCGTTTTATACCGGCAAACAAAAGCTGGTGGACACGGCGGGCCGCGTCGAACGCTTCCAAAAACGCTACGCCAAAAAGGCTGAGCCGAAAGCCGCGCTTGCCGCTGAGGCAGTTGCCGAAGCGGCGGCCTAGCGCCCGCTCACTGACATTCATGAAGCTGAGCATGCCCAATCGTACGATGACCGGACTGAGCGCGGCGGCGCGCCAGACGGTGCGCGTGTGTGTGCACCTCTAGCGATCATACAAACGAAAGCCACAGCGCATCCCTGTTAGTTGAAAGACTGCTGCCAGCGGTCTTGGGTTAGCGCTTGTGGCTTTTCGTGTTTGACAGGCCTTGTGTCAGTAGCCCGACCGTGAGGGAGGGTTTGGACATGGCAGCCAGCCCTCCCTCACTGTCGGGCTACTGACACCAACGAAAGGAGCAGCGATGAAACCGGAAAAAGAGATCATCGTCGGCGGCCAGGCCGTCATTGAAGGCGTGATGATGCGCGCGCCGCATTCTTACGCGGTCGCCGTGCGCCGCCAGGACGGCCAGATCGTCAGCAAGGCCGAAGCTTTGCCGAAGCTGGATGAAAAATACCCCTGGCTGAAAATCCCCGTGCTGCGCGGCAGCGCCGTGCTGATCCATTCGATGGCGCTCGGCATCAAGGCGCTCAACTTTTCGGCCACGGTGATGATGGAAGAGGCCGAACAGCAGGAAGCGCAAACCGCCGTCAAAGCCGCCGCCGCGACCGGCGCGTTGCTGACCACCGCCCACGCCATCGAAGCGCCGGACTTGGTGAACGCGCCGGTTGAAGCTGAAGCCAAACCCAAATCATCTGCCGCCGCTACTGCTGCCGGTTCGATGATCTTCGCGCTCTTCTTCAACGTGCTGCTGTTTATCGTGCTGCCGTTGCTGCTCACCAATGTGCTGTTCATCTACTTCGGCTGGGGTAACGCGCCGCAGGTCAATTTCACCAGCGACACCAACGCGCCTTGGTATCAAAGCGGCTGGCATTGGGTGCAGGCGTATATGAAGCCCGTGCGTCCGTCGTTCGCGTTCAACCTGTTGGACGGCGTGATTCGCCTGGGCTTGTTTTTGCTGATGATTTGGAGCTTCTCGCGCTTGCAGGACATCAAGCGCATCTTTGAATACCACGGGGCTGAGCACAAAACCGTCTTCGCCTGGGAAGCCGGCGAGGACTTGACGGTCGCCAACGCGCGCCGCCATCCGCGCCAGCATCCGCGTTGCGGCACCAGCTTTCTGATGGTGGTGATGCTGGTTTCGATTGTGCTTTTCTCTGTGGTCAAATTCGATGTTTTGCTGTTCAACCTGCTGGCGCGCATCGCGCTGATCCCGCTGATCGCGGGCCTCTCTTACGAGATCATCCGCGCGGCGGGCAAGAAAGAATCCAGCGCTATTTTTTCGCTGATGACGCGGCCCGGCCTCTGGTTGCAAAACGTGACGACGCAGGAACCATCTGACGATCAACTGGAAGTGGCGATTTATGCGTTGAAAGAATCGTTGAAGCTGGAACCGCCGGAACCGTTGGCCGTCAGCGCCTAACTTGGCAGACCGTTCTCAATTCTCAACTCTCCATTCTCAACTCCTGGCAGGAAGGCCATTCAACCGGTTGCGCACTGCAAGGAAGTTGAGAATGGAGAGTTGAGAATTGAGAGTGCCTGCGGTTGCCAGCAAACTACTGACTACTGTCTACTCCCTACTGACTACTTCCCTTTATGTTCGACAAACTCGAAGCCATCGAAAAAACCTACGAAGAGTTGACGCAGCAGATGACCGACAACGCGATCATCTCCGACCAGCCGCGCTACACCAAAGTCACCAGGCAGCACCGCGAACTCGAAGCGATTGTTGAGAAATACCGCGAGTTGAAGAAGCTCGAGGGCGACATCGCGGGCGCGCGCCAGTTGCTGGCCGAGACGACCGAGGCCGAGCTGCGCGAACTGGCCGAACTCGAACTCACCGAAAACGAAGCGAAGCTCGAACAAGTCCAAGAGGAATTGAAAGTCCTGCTGCTGCCCAAAGACCCCAACGACGAAAAGAACGTCATCTTCGAAGTCCGCGCCGGCACGGGCGGCGAAGAGGCTTGCTTGTTCGCCGCCGAGATCATGCGGATGTACGCGCGCTACGCCGAACGGCACAACTGGAAGTTCCAGATCACCGACGTTTCCGAAACCGGTCTCGGCGGCATTCAGAAAGCCGAAGCGATCATCGAAGGCGAGCGCGTCTATTCCAAACTCAAACACGAATCCGGCGTGCACCGCGTCCAGCGCGTGCCGCAGACCGAAACCAGCGGGCGCATACATACCTCCGCCGTCACCGTCGCCGTGCTGCCCGAAGCCGAAGACGTGGACGTAAAAATCGAAGCCAAGGACATACGCACCGACACCTTCTGTTCTTCCGGCCCCGGCGGCCAGTCGGTCAACACGACCTATTCGGCGGTGCGCCTGACGCACTTGCCCACGGGCCTGGTCGTTTCGATGCAGGACGAAAAGTCGCAGATCAAGAACCGCGAGAAAGCCATGCGCGTGCTGCGCTCGCGGCTTTATGAAATCGAGCAGTCCAAACAACACGAAGCCATCGCCGCCGAACGCCGCTCGATGGTCGGCAGCGGCGACCGCTCCGAAAAGATTCGCACCTACAATTTCAAGGAGAACCGCGTCACCGATCACCGCATCGGCCTGACGCTGCATCAGCTCGATTTGATTATGGAAGGCGGGCTGGATGAGTTGATCAATCAGACGGTGACGTTCTTCCAAACCGAGAAATTGAAGCAGGAGACAGAACGGCAAGTTGCGGGTGTGTAAGCCATGACCATCGCTGAAGCCTTAAAAGTAGCCAGCGCCACCTTGCGCGCCGCTGCCGTTCCCAACGATTTGCTCGACGCGCAAACGTTGCTCGCCCACGCGCTCAATTGCGACCGCACGCATCTGATCGTCCATTACAACCAGCCACTCACTGACGAGCAACAAGCCAACTATCAAACGCTGATCGTGCGTCGCGCCACAGGCGAGCCGCTGCAATACATCACTGGCCAGCAGGAATTTTTTGGCTTGCCGTTTGTAGTCACGCCCGCCGTGCTGATTCCGCGCCCCGAAACCGAGATTATTATCGAAGAGACCATTCGCCTGGCACAGCAACACAGTTGGCAAGCCCCAGTGATCGTTGACGCGGGCACCGGTTCGGGCTGCATCGCAGTGACGCTGGCGCGCGAATTGGAAGGCGCGCAAATCTTCGCCACCGACATTTCTGCCGAAGCCTTAGCCGTCGCGCGCCAGAATGCCGAATTGAATGGCGTGGCCGCGCGCGTGCAGTTCATCCAATCCGATTGGCTCGCTGCGTTGCCGCGCGAGCCCTTCGCCGATTTCATCCTCGCCAATCCGCCTTACGTCGCCGCGCACGAGATGCCCGCTTTGCAACGCGAAGTGCGCGATTGGGAGCCGCCGCTCGCGTTGACCGATCACGGCGATGGCCTGGGCTGTTATCGCCGCTTGTTGCAAGACGCGCCGTCACGCTTGAAAGCTGGTGGTTATTTCCTTTGCGAACTGGGCTACACGCAAGCCGCCGCCGTCAGTGCGCTGGCCGCTCAAACCGTCTGGACGGCGCCGCAATTGATTAACGATTTGCAGGGCATTCCACGAACGCTGGTGTTGCAGCGGCGCCAGTAATCTGGTCATTGCCCAAACACGCCATACCACCCAGCCAACAGCGCCAAGCGCAAACCCGCCCACGCCTGCAATAGCAAACTGCCGCTTTGCCGCGCCGCACGCCAAACCGCGCGGCGATGCAGTTCGCGCAACACCGGGCTGGTTTCGACAAACGCGGCGGCACGGCGGGCGTCGAAGAGGCGTTCGATGATCGAACGATGCGAGACTTGCAACGCGTTGCGCGTGTGATCGGCATCGAGCAAGGCATTGGCCAATTCAAACAGGAAGCGATCCCATTCGCGCAACGCGCCGACGTTGATGTGCGCCAGGCGCTGGCTGCCGCTTTCGTATTCGCCCCGCAACAAATCATCCACCGCCAGCAACAGCAAATGCGGATCGGTCATGTGATCGGGCGGTAAGGTCAGCGCGTGTTGGCTAACGGCGCGGCTTTCGCCCTCGCGTTTGTTTTGACGCAGCGCCAGCGCCAGATTCCACAGCATCCAAGGTTCCAGCTTCGCGGGCTCCAGCTTCGCGCGCTGCTGCCAATCGCTCAGCCAATCCACCGCCGCGCGCTGTTCGCCAAGCTCGTATAAGTTGTAGCCGACTTGCGCCCAAGCCTTATCATCGTTGCGCAATTCAGCGCGATAAGCCGCGACATACTGGCGGAACCGGTGTTTCTGCCGCGCGTCCGCCAGCACTTCCAAATAGGCCAACGAAGCGCGCAGCCACAACTCGCCGCGGTGCGGCATGGATTCCAAGCGTCTCTGGCACTTGCCCCAATCGCGGCCTTTGGCGCAACGTTCGACCCAGAGCACGGCGGTGTTGGTGTTCGCTTGCAAAGTATCCAAAAAGGTTTCCAACACTTCATCCACTGTGCGCTGCCAGCGGTCGTCTGCGCTCGCCGCGACGGCCTGATCCAGCGGCTCGCGCTTCTCGTTTTCAGACAAACACAATTCGCGGAAACGTTGGCGCGCCGTGTCGTAAGCCTCGCGCGCCAGCGCCAGTTTCAATTCACGCAGCTTGGTTTCATCGCCGCCCAGGTATTGGCGCAAGCGCTCGACGGTCGCTTGCGCCGCGTCGAACTCGCGGTCTTCCAACTGCAAATCAAACAGCGTGGTGCCGGCGTATTCATAATTCGGATCGAGTTGCAGCGCGCGTTGCAGGCTTTGCTTCGCGCCGTCGCGGTCTTGCGTGCGGATGCGCGCTTCGGCCAGATAACCCAGCGCCAGCGGATAGTGCGGCATCAGTTTCGCCATCGCTGCGGCGGCTTCGAGATAAGCGCCGTGCTCGTCGGTGGTGCGAAACCAATCGGCCAGTTGATACCAGGCGGGAAAATAATGCGGCTCGTCTTTGACCAGCGCGCGCAGGATTTTGACGGCTTCGAGCACCTGGCCGCGTTCGGCTTCGACGTTGGCGGCCATGATGCGCAGGTCGGCGGGCGGCTCGTCGCCGAAAATCGCCGGGCGGCAGGCGGCACGCGCTTCATCAAAGCGTTTGGCTTCGGTCAGCACGCGCACGCGCAGGCGATAGGCTTCGACCGAATGCGGCTGCAAGCGCAAGGCCTCATCAATTGCGGCCAGCCGTTCATGCAGCGCGCGCGGATCGGTGATGGTGTTGGCCAACGTCAGCCAGGCTTGGGGCGAACCGGGGCGCTGTTTGGTCAAGGTGCGCGCGCATTCGACGGCCAGTTCGGGCTTCTTCAATTCCTGCGCCCAATCGCGCAACACGCGCCAGCCCCAGTCGTAGCCGGGTTCGAGCGTGAGCGCGCGTTGAATGCGCTTGAGCGCTTCTTCTTTTTCGCCCAAGTGCCAGAGCAATTCGGCCAGACAGCCGTAATTGAAATGATCTAGCGGCGTCAGTGCGCAGGCTCGCTCCAATACTTCCTTGCCCTTTTGCCGGTCGCCCGCGCGTTCATAGGCCTCGGCCAATTGCTGCGCAGCCGCGCCCCAACTCGGATTGATGCGCAGCGCCTGTTGCAAGGCTTCGATCTCGCCCGGCGGATTCAAACGCACGCGCTGCACTTGCGCCAGTTCCAACCACAGGCGCGGGACGAGCGGAAAGCGCTGCGTCGCCTGTTCGGCCAGTTGCAAGGCTTCGTCGAGGCGCTGCAAATCCACCAACTGTTCGATCACCGCCGACCAGGCCAGCGCCAGATCGGGGCGCGCGTCGAGGGCCATTTGCAAAAACTGCAAAACCTCAGCGGCATCGAGCGTGTCTTTTGCCTGCTGGCGATAGGCCAACAGGCCGTCGCCAAACGTGACCTGCTTGATCAGTTCTTGCTGAATCAGCTCAAACGCCGCGCGCCGTTCGGCAGGCGTATGCGAGAGCGCCGCCAATTCGGTGATCGCGTAATCGGTATCCACCGATAACTGAATCGCGTGGCGGAAATCGGCCTTGGCCTCTTCCACGCGGCCCGCTGCCGCATGGACGCTGCCGCGCGTGCAATAGCTGTAAGGGTTTTCAGGTTCAAGCTGGCAGGCATGCGCGGCAGTTTGCGTGGCTTCATCAAACTGCTGCAACTGCGCCAGCCTGAACGCCAATTCGCGCTGCGCCCAGGCATCCAGCGGATCAATCTCTACGACGTGGCGTAGCGCCGCGACCGCGTCTTCGGGTTGATCGCGCAACCATTCCACCAGCAATTGATGCAGTGGCAAACTGTGTGGGAAGCGTTGCGTGGCGGCGCGCAGGAATTCGATGGTGGACGCTTCGCCAGCGGTTTCGGCCAACAGTCGCGCGGTGTGGCGATTGGCATCGGGCGCGAGCGGTTCGCCCTCCAGCACCTCGCGCCAGAGTTGCAAGGCCTGCGGCAATTGGCCTTGGTATACCGCGATCAGCGCCGCGCCGCGCAACCACGCACTGCGCGCGGCCTTGCCTTCAGCTTGTGCCAGCAGCGCACCGGCTTGCTCGAAATTGCCGTACCTGGAATGCGCGTCTGCCGCATACAGCAACAAGTCGCCGTCATCCGGGCGCATCTGCAAGCCGGTCGCCAGCACTTGCAACGCGCGTGCTTCGTCATCAACCTGTTCATAAGCGTGCGACAGCGTGCGCGCGGGCAAGCCGGATTGTTTGCCGAAACGTTGGAAGCGGTCTTCCAACAATTTCAGCGCCGTTTGCGTCTGGCGTTGCTGGCGGGCGGCGACGAAATAGCCGTGCACGTATTGTTCGCTGGTGTCTTTCAAACAAGCGGCGATGCGATAGAGTTCGCAGGCTTCGGCAAAACGGCGCTGCAGCCAGCGTATGTTCGCCATCAGGTAAATGCTGTGCGCGTCGGTGGGCCGGTAACGCAACACACGGTGCAACAGCCGCAGGGCGCGGTTTTGCGTGCGCGCGTCATCGCTCAACTCTTCGGCGTATTGCTGCCAAAACAACGGATCGAAGAAACGGCTGGGGTCTTTTTTGCGGCGTGCTTCGTCTTCATCGTCAGCATCGCTGTCTGCTTCTTCAACAGCTTTGTCACTGTCGCCCGCTTGCTGCGCGCCCACGTCATCAGCCTCGGCACTCTTTTCCTCTTTCCCGCGCCATTGGCAAAGCTCTTCCAAATACGCCAGCCGCTCGCTGCGCCGCGCCAGCACGCGCAAGCTGTATATCTTGCTCATCTTCAGATTGGCATCTTCGGGAAACAGTTCGAGCAGCTTTTCGACACAGGCCAGAATCTGCGCCTGGTCTTCGTCGTACCAGGCCAGCACCAGCCGCGCCCAATGCGTCAAGCGATGTTCAGGATAAGCTTCGTGCAAGCGTTGCCAGACCGTCTCAGCCGCCGCACGCTGATGTTTTTCCAGCGCGTCCTGCAGCGCATAAAACTCGTCGTACAATCCAGCCTCACGCAGATCGAGGCCGTCCAGCAAAGCCGCCTGTTCGCGCGGGGCCAGCGCCATGCCGCGCGGGCCGCTGGATCGGTAGTGTTTGAGCAAGCCCGCGCCGAGCGCCTCGCCCAGGCTGCTGACGTAAGGATCGCGCAACAACAGCGTCCCGCGCCGTTTGTCGTAACCGATGACCGCTTGCAAATGCGCGTTGCCGGGATCAACCGTCGCCAGCGTGAAGGGCACGCCGCGTTCGATCAGTTTCACCGCGTCGTCCAGATTGACGCAGAACTCGCGCGTGACATAGCCGTTGTCGGCGGCCCATTTGCGTTCGCTGTAATCGGTCGTGCCGCCGTAACAAATCTGTTCGGCCACGCTCAGGTGTTCGGCGGGCCGCTGCCAGAAACGGCTGAGCATCGTCAGCGTCGCGGGCGCGCAGGTCATGTGATGCTGCCGAATGAAATTGACCGGCAGCACTTGACGCGGCGCGGCTGGGCCGGCTTCTTTCAAGTGCTTCGCCACCTGTTTGAAAAAATAGCTGTCGGTCTTTTCGGCCAGTGTTTGCGCCTCTTCAAAATCGCCGCACATATAGGCCGCGTCGGAACGCCGCGCGTTCAGCCACTTCGCTTCGTCTTCATCCAACAGCGGCGACAGTTCACTGAAGCGTTCCCAGTTGGTGCGCGCGGCCTTGTGCAATTCCAGGTCGGATTGCAGTTGCGCCAGTTGCCCGACGATGGCCGCGCTTTCCAGATACTTGGCGGCTTCACTGAGCAGCATCAAGGCGTCTTGCTCACGATCGAGCAAGACGTATAACTGCGCGGCTGCTTGCACCGCCGGGCGATACCAGGGGCGCAATGCGAGCGCGTGCTCGGCGGCCTGCAACGCCTCTTCGTAACGATCCTGCAATTCCAACAGCGAAGACTTTTCGACCCAGACGTAAGCTTCATTCGGATCGGCGGCCTCAGCTTTGGCCAGCCATTGTTCGGCTTCTTCAAAATCGCGCAGATGCCCCAGCACCAAAGCGCGCAAGCCGTACCAGTCCGCCTGCAACGCGGGCAACAACGCAGGCCTCGTCGTCTGCAATTCGCCGTGCTGTTTCAAAAAATGCCAGGCGCGCAACGGCCCGTGGCGGTCGAGCATGACCCGCGCATAAAAGTATTGCGCCTCGGCGTGTGTGCGGTCTTTGCGCCACGCGCTCAGATGATGGCGATGCGCCAGCTTGCTCGAACCGAGCGCATAGGCCAGCCGCCCCGCCAGGACTTTGGCGTCAGTGCCTTGCCATTCGGCCAGCGGCGCAAGCTGTTCGGCAGCGCGAAAGGCCTGCAAATACTGGCCGCGCTCGTACAAGCCGAGGATTGGGATGAGTTGTTCAGCCGAGATCAGCATGACGGATTTGAGATTTGAGATTTGAAATTTGAGGTTCAACTGCACAACCGCCGCGCCAACGCTTCCAACTCGCGGCAAAAAGCCTCCGCCTCCGGCGCGCCTTCAGCCGGCGACCAGGGCGCGAAATCTTTGTCAGCATCCTGCACGTAACCGCCTGCGGGCTGGCCTTTGACTTCGTAAATCACCGCGTCGGTCAGCGCCACCAGACTGTGCCAAACGCCGGGCGGAATATCCATGCCCAGGCAGCCGGTCTCGTGCGCGAGCAAATGGCTGTGCGCCCAATCCACTGTGCCGTCTGGCGCGCCGTCATCATTGAAAATCAACACCGCCAGTTGGCCGCGCAAGAGGATGAAGCCTTCGCCTTTGTATTGATCGGCGTGGCGGTGCGGGCGCACGTAGGTGCCGGGCGTCAGCGCGTTGAGCATGCGATGGCAATGCTCCCAGTCATCGTCGTGCAAACGCTGAATCACGCGGCGGCGCGGATGCGCGCGCGCCTGTTGCAACAGTTCGTCAAGCAATTGCTGGTGGATGGATTGAATCATTCTGGTCATCGTGTTCCTCGGCTGGGCACAGTAGCGCAAAGCGGCCAATTGCGCTACTTTCCGGCCATGAAAGACAGCTTGCCAGCCGAGATCGAAGAATACCGCGATGAACATTGGCGGCGCGAAGGCGCGTCCCGCATCGAGACCGCCATCGAAGCCGAACGCT
>JAYUCP010000204.1:0-12866 GCA_043740245.1 Acidobacteriota bacterium
GGTCAGATGGGATGTGTCAGTAGCCCGCGCGTGAGCAAGGGCTTTTATTGGCGGAACAGCCCTTGCTCACGCACGGGCTACTGACACACCGTCCCACCCGACTTAGCCACTACCCAGAATGTTACGCGCGGCAAACCGGCGTTGTCCCGGTTTGCCGCGCTTCAACGCATTGAGCGTCTGCTAGTACCAAACTGGCCAGCCCGCGCCGAGTGCGAAATAGGTAAACCAGAGAAAAAACCACAAGATTACACAGCGGTGATGATGATTGGGGCTTGGCTTCAAGGTAGCGATTACAACCAGAAACTGTACCGCATAAAGCACGGCGGCAAGGAGCGGCAGAAGTGAAAACGGTAGCCAAAAAAGCAAATAGACGCCGCCGCGCGGGCCAAATTTTGGCGCACAATGGACAAAACTCTTTGGCTGAGTTACCGTGCGGACGTAGTGCGCAGGTGCTAGGGCCACACAGGTGCCAGGAGATAGTTTTTTTATCCGAAAGCGCGCTGCTCGAAGCCGATTACCACGTACAAACCGTAAAAACTCTCTTTATTTGCCACGCAAGCCTTGCGGCTCACTCAGGAGGTGGGATGCTCTTTCACTCGAAGCTTTTTTCCCAACTGTTTCTCGCGTTCGGGATTGGCGTGTTGCCGTGTGCGACAACCTTGGCGCAAAGCGCGCCACAGGAGGTGCGCACTTTGGAGTTGGGGCGGGCCGTCGAACGCGAACTGGCCGGCGGCCAAAGTCACGGCTATGCGCTCCCACTCATGCCCGGCCAATACTTCACGGTGCTCGTCGAACAGCAGGGGATTGACGTAGTGGTCTCGTTGAGCGGGCCTGATGGCAAGGCGCTTGAGCAGTTTGACAACGATGGCCGCAGCCGCGGGCGAGAGACCGTCGCGCGTATCGCGGAAGCGGCAGGCGCGCACCGGCTCGTGGTCGAGACGCGGCAGAAGGGCACCGCGCCGGGACGATATTCGATTCAACTGGTGACCTTGCGGGCAGCCAGCGCGCAGGATCGCACCTTGCAGGAAGCCCGCCAACTTAGCGCCGAGGCTGCGCAGCTAGCCGCAGCCAGCAAATACGCCGAGGCGCAACCGCTGGCCGAGCGCGTCCTGGCGCTGCGCGAAGCGGCGCTCGGCCCGGAGCATGCCGAGATCGCCAGCGCGCTCGACCGGCTGGCCACCATCCACCGCAATAAAGGCGAGAGTGCCAAGGCCGAGCCGCTTTATCGGCGCGGATTGGCGATGGCTGAAAAGACCTTTGAGCCGGATCATCCCGATCTGGGCCTATTCCACAACAATCTCGCCATCCTCTACTTCAATCAGGGCAACTACCTGCAGGCCGAGACGGAGTTTCTCGCGGCGCTGAAGATTTGGGAGCAGGGCTTGGGGCCGGAGCATACAAGCATTGGCCGCGTGCTCAGCAATCTGGCTGGCGTCTACAACAGCAAGGGCGAAAACAACAAGATCGAGCCAACGCTGCTGCGGGCGCTGGCGATACGTGAAAAGGTGCTCCCTCCCGATCATCAGGACATTGCCTTCACGGCCAACAATCTCGGCACTTACTACTTTGACGAAGGCGATTACGCGCGCGCCGAGCCCTATTACCAGCGCGCTTTACGAATTTGGGAAAAAGCGCTCGGCCCCGAGCATCTGCAAGTGGCCATCGTGCTCAACAATCTCGGCGGCGTGCGGCAACGCCAGCGTGATTTCGCGCAGGCGGAAGTGCTCTATCGCCGCGCGCTGGCGATCCGCGAAAAGAGGCTCGACGCGGAACATCCGCTAGTGACGCAATTGGTGCTCAATCTCGCCGGGCTCTATACCGACCAGCAGGATTACAACCAGGCCGAACCGCTCTTTCAGCGCGCCTTGGCCGCGCGCGAGAAAGCGTTGGGCGGCGAGCATCAGGACGTCGCCGTGGCGTTGAATCTGGCGGCCCGCCCCGCGCTGGCCAGGGGCCAGATTGAGCCGGCGTTAGAAGACCTGACGCGCGCCTGTGAAATCAGTGAGCGCAACATCGTCGCCAACTTCGCGGCCGGTTCCGAGCGCCAGAAACTGGCGTATCTGGCGGCGCTGGCCAAAGAGACCGATCGGGCCATCTCGCTGCACAGCCGTTTTGCGCCCGCCAATGCGGCGGCGCGCGAGTTGGCCTTGACCACCATCCTGCGCCGCAAAGGCCGCGCCCTGGACGCCATGACCGACAGCATTGCCGCGCTGCGCCGCCACGCCACGCCCGAAGAGCGCGCCTTGTTGGAGCAGGTGCAAAGCACGCGCGCGCAATCGGCGCGCTTGGTGATGAATGGGCCGCAGCGGACGCCGCTGGCCGAACATCAGCGCCGCCTCAAGACGCTCGAAGAGCAGCGTGAAAAACTGGAAGACGAAATCAGCCGCCGCAGCACCGCTTTCAGCGCGCAGGTTCAACCGGTCACGCCCGCCGCCGTGCGAGCGGCCCTGCCGGCGCGGGCCGCGTTGATCGAGTTCGCCGTCTATCACCCCTTTAATCCCAACTATACGGACATCAAGGAACAGTTCGGCCCGCCGCGTTACGTGGCCTACGTGCTGCGGCCCGAGGGTGAGACGCAATGGTTGGAATTGGGCGCGCAAGAACCGCTTGACGAAGCGATTGAAAAACTGCGCCAGGCCCTGCGCAATCCCAAACGGCGCGACTTTCGGCGGCACGCGCGCGTGGTGGATGAACTGGTGATGCGCCCGCTGCGCAAGCTGCTGGGCCCAACGCGGCGCGTTTTTGTCGCGCCGGATGGCGCGCTCAACCTGGTGCCCTTTGCCGCGTTAGTGGACGAGCGGAATCGCTTCCTGCTGCAGCGTTATCGCTTTAGTTATCTGAGCAGCGGGCGCGACCTGCTGCGTTTGCGGCCGCGGCCCGCCAGCAAACAGCAAGCATTGGTGCTGGCCAGCCCCGACTTCGGCGAAGAGGTGGCGGGGGGCGCCCCAGCCACCGAACGCCTGCTCACTTACCGGCCGGCCAAGTTGTCGTTGAGCGGCAAGGAAGCGATCTTGTCCGAAGCCTATTTCCCTCCGTTGCCCGCCACGCGCGCCGAAGCGCAGGCGCTCAAGGTCTTGTTTCCGGATGCGACCTTGCACCTGAATAAAGAAGCCACTGAAACCAAACTTAAACAGGCGCACGGCCCACGCATCCTGCACATCGCCACGCATGGCTTCTTTCTGCCCGATGCGCCGCCGCCCGCCGAGTCGGCCAGTACGGGCGCCTTATCGCCAATGGCGTTAAACGGACTGCGCGGCGCCAATCCGCTGCTGCGTTCGGGCCTGGCGCTGGCCGGCGCGAACCGCTCGCAGGGTAACGCGGAGGATGACGGCATCCTGACGGCGCTCGAAGCCGCCGACCTTGATCTGACCGACACCCAACTGGTCGTGCTCTCGGCCTGTGACACGGGGGTCGGCGAGATCAAAAATGGCGATGGCGTTTACGGGCTGCGGCGCGCCTTGTTGCTGGCCGGCGCAGAAACGCAGGTGCTGAGTCTCTGGCCGGTCTCAGACCGGGCGACGCGCGATCTGATGATCGGGTATTACCGGCGCTTGCAACAGGGCGAGGGCCGCGTCGAGGCGCTGCGGAATGTGCAATTGCGCCTGCTCCGTCCACCCGTACAAGGGCGGGGACGCAATTACAGCCATCCTTACTATTGGGCTGGTTTCATTCCCTCCGGCGAGTGGGCCAATCTGGCAGGGCAGCGCTGAACTTGGCCACAACCTGCCCGTTCACGCGCACCCGGCCCTCTTTCACGGTTGCAGAGTACCGACCTCAACCCCTAACACCGCGCTGATAGGCGCGACTTGAACTTGCAGATCTTTTTGACAGAAAGGAAGTCACGATGAAAAGCAGATTTTTCTCACCACAATCGCTTGCGACTTTCGCGCGACAGGCCATCACAGTCAGCCGCCGTTTTCGCCCCTACTTCTTTTTGCTGCTGGGCGCCGCAGTGGCGTTGTTGCTGGTGGTGGCGCTCGTGCGCCAGCGTCCGCCGGTAACCCACGCCAGCCCAGCCCCCGCCACGCGGGCGCAGGGCTCACGCATCACTGGCTCTGGCCAAAGTAACACGATCAGCCTGACCCAAACCGCTCGCACAGCCAAAGAGGAAAAGCTGGATGCCCCGCCCGCGACGACTCCGACGCGCTCAGAACACGGGCCTAATCCGTCTTACATTCTGCCGGGCAATGCCCCCGCCGCGCCCTCCAACGATCCGCCCACACGGCCCGGCGGCGGCCCACAAACGCCACTGGCCCCAACGGATTTTGTGGTCACCAACATCCACGATCTGAGTACGGCTGAAACTTCCACGCAGCTTGAAAACAATCACGAACCGAGTGTCGGCAATTTAGATGGCACGATCTTTTACACGGCCAACACCTATGCGGCGCGTTCCAGCGATGGCGGCCAGAGCTTTACCTACACCAATCCGGCGACGACCTTTGCCAATCTGAACGGCGGTTTCTGCTGCGATCAGATCGTCAACCACGCCCCGGCCCAGAACATGATGTTGTGGCTCTTGCAATACAACACGAACGGCACCAACAACTCGCTGCGCCTGGCATACGCCATCGGCAATCAAGTGGCGGCCAATGCCTGGGCTTCATTCGTGTTTACTCCACAAAGCTTCGGCGTCGGCGCAGGCCACGAACTGGATTTCCCAACCATGACGCTGGGGGCTAACTTCGTTTACGTGACGGCGAATATCCACAACAGTACCAGCGGCGCGCTGGTGCGTTCGATTGTTATGCGCATCTCGTTGGCGCAATTGGCGGTCGGCAATCTTGACGCCAGGTATTTCGCCGGGGACGGCCTCTTTTCGCCGCGCTGTGTGGAGGGGGCGAACACGACCATGTATTGGGCCGTCCTGACCAGCAACTCCCAGATTCGCATCCATCGCTGGGACGAAGCCAGTAACGACGTTTTTTGGGACGACGTGACGGTTAACGGCTTCGTGCAACTGACCCAAGGCAGCGGCGTGGCAACCAGCCCTGACGGCACCAATTGGGCCGGTCGCGCCCAGACCAAAATTCTTGGCGCCTATCGCCGCAATGGCGTGCTGGGCTTTATGTGGCCCGCCAAGCAAAACGCGCCCGCCCGCCCGTACCCTTACACGATTGTCGCCGAGTTCAACGAAGCGACGCGCGGCTTTATCAGTCAAGCGGACATCTGGAGCGATGTGGTTGCCTGGCTCTATCCCAACGTCAGCGTCAACGCCGCCGGCAATTTGGGCGGCGTCATCAATTTCGGCGGCGGCAGCTATTACCCCGGCACGGCCGGTTTCATGACTGACGACGTCACGCCGATCATCGTGCCTCTGCCCAATGTCGCCTTCGCTTTCAGCAACACCGGGCCGCTCAACAACAGGTGGGGCGATTACATTACTGTGCGGCGGCATAAAACTATCGCCAATACTTATGTCACCGGCTTTTTTTACCTGGACTTGCAGGGGGCGACGCGCACGATCAAGCCGCGTTTTTTGCGCTTCGGGCGCGAGCGCGACTTTCCCGCCTGCGGTTACTCGATCTCGCCTACTATCCAACCCGTTCCCGCCGTCAGCGGTTCGGGCATTGTCAGCGTGACGAGCGTTGCCGGGTGCAATTGGACGGCGACGAGCAACAATCCCACTTGGCTGACCATCACCGGCGGCGCGAGCGGTTCCGGCAATGGCACGGTCTTTTACTCGGTCGCCGCCAACCCCGGCATCCAGCGCACCGGCACGCTGACCATCGCCGGGCAGACCTTCACCGTCTCGCAGGCCGGCACGGCCTGTGTGTACGCCTTCAACACGCCGGCCCAGGCTTTCACCAACGGCGGCGGCGCCAACAGCTTCAGCGTGACGACGGCGAGCGGCTGTTTCTGGACGGCCGACCCGGACGTGCCCTGGATCACAATTACGGCGGGCGGCAGCGGGAATGGCTTTGGGACGGTCAGTTACACGGTGGCGATCAATAACAATGCCAGCCCCCGCACGGGCCGCATCACGGTGGGGACGAATACTTTCTTGGTGCACCAGGCCGGGCCGAACACGCTGCTGGAGGAGAATTTCAACAGCGGCATCCCAAGCACCTGGACAGTAGTGGACGGCGGCAGCGGCGGCCTGAACGGCGCGCAAACCTGGACGACGGCCAATCCCTGTGGACGCACGACCATGACCGCGCCCTTCAGTTCGCCGTTTGCAATGGTAGATTCAGATTGCGCCGGCGTAGGCCCAATCCAGGACGAAGGGCTGATTACGCCGCCCTTCAACGCCAGCGGGATGAACCGTGTGCTGGTAGAGTTCACCAATCAATTCCGTTATTTCACAGGTAGTCTCAACGAGTTTGGCGATATAGACGTGAGCACGAATGGCGGCGCGACCTGGACGACCATCGGGCGCTTTCAAGGCGCTGATTTCGACTATCCGACGCCCGGCGGCCGGTTTGTGGATATCACTTCGGCCATTGCCCCAAATCCGTCGAATGTGCGCGTCCGCTTCCGCTATTACAATGCGAGTTTTGAATACTGGTGGGCGATTGACAATGTGCGGATTTACGACGGCTGCGGCCTGACCCTCTCGCCCGCCAGCCAATTCGTCAGCGCCAGCGGCATCACCACTTCGCTCACTGTATCGGCTGTTGGCGGGTGTCCCTGGACGGCGGTCAGCAGCCAGCCCAGTTGGCTGATTCTGAATAACAGCAGCGGCACGGGCAGCGGCGCGCTCAGTTACACCGTCACCGCCAATAGCAGCGCCAGCACGCCCCGCACCGGCACGATCACCGTCGGCGGGCGCGTCTTTGTCGTCACTCAGGCGGCGACCGGTGTATTGCTGGCAGCGGATTTCAATACGGGCCTACCGCCGGGTTGGTCAGTGGTGGACGGCGGCAACAACCTCACGAGCGGCGCGGCTGCTTCCTGGACAGCCACCAATCCGGGCCGCCGAATTATCAGTCCGCCCTTCGCTTCCAATTTTATGATCATAGATTCTGACAAGGCCGGCATCTCGCCAACACAGGACGATCAATTGATCTCGCCGGTCTTTAGCACCGCCGGCTTCGGCCAGGCCGTGCTGGAATTCAACAGCCAGTTTGTGCGTTACATTTTCGGTCTCAACGAAGTCGGCGACGTGGATGTGAGCACCGACGGCGGCCTGAGTTGGAACCCCACGCCGCTCTTGCGCCTGCAAAACAGTGATGATGGTTATCCCGTCCCGCGCACTTATGCATTGCCGTTGCCCGGCAATGCCGCCAACGTGCGCGTCCGTTTCCATTACTACAACGCGAATTGGGAATGGTGGTGGGCGATTGACAACGTCAAGGTGCGCTGCCCGGTCACGATCAGCCCCACGAGCCAGGGCTTTGGCGTCAGCGGCGGAACAAACAACATTATCGGGGTGACGGCGACCTGCGCCTGGACGGCGACCATCAGCGACCCCACCTCCACCACCTGGCTGACCATTACCAGCCCAGCGGGCGGCAATGGTACGGGCAACACGCCGATCTTTTACAACGTCGCGGCCAACGTTAGCGCCACGCCGCGTATCGGCGTGATCAGCGTCAACAATCAAAGCTTCATCGTCACGCAGACTGCGACCGGCTTGTTGTTCAGCACCGACTTCAGCAGCGGCATCCCGCCCGGTTGGGAAGTCATCAAGAAAAACAATCCGAACCCCAGTCTAAATAACAACGGCCCCAATTCCACCTGGACGCCCACCAATCATTGCCTGCGCCCCATCAGCGGCTTTGGGCCGAATTTCGTGATTATGGACGTCGGCTACAATTGCCCGGTCAATGCCGAGATCGTCACGCCCGATGAAATGTTGATTTCACCCCCCCTCAACGCGACTGGCCTGAACAACGTGATGATGGATTTCAAAACCCGGTTTCACCTGCGGCAAACCTTGCCGCCCGGCGTGACGCTGACGGGTGATGTGGATGTCAGCAGCAACGGCGGCGCGAGTTGGATCAATGTCTTCCGGCAAACGTCCAACGAAGATTTCGCCAGCCTCAAGTCAACCAACCTGACGCCCTATTTGTCGGCCAACATGAAGGTGCGCTTTCACTATTATGCGACCGGCGGCCAGCTTGGGCCGGCGGGCAAACAGCTCGGCCGGCCGGACGACATCGAATCTTCCAACGAGTATGCGATGGAAAACACCAAGGCCTGCGGTTACTCGCTGGGTTCCGGCAGCCAGAGCTTTGGCTCCGCGGGTGGTTCGGGCAGCGTTGTGCTGACGACCGGCGGCAGTTGCGGCTGGACGTTAGCCGGCGCGCCCTTCTGGATCACGCCGGCAGCGACTAGCGGCGCCGGCGCCGGCCCGGTCAATTTCACCGTGGCGTTCAACCCCAGCAGTACGGCGCGCAGCGCTACGCTCACGATTGGCGGAGTGCCTTTTGTCGTCACGCAGAGCGGAGCCTGCCCCAGCATCACGCTGATGCCCGCGACGCTGCCTGGCGGTACGGTTGGCACGTTCTACAATCAAACCTTCAGCGCCAGCGGCGGCGCCGGGCCTTACAATTTTAATCTCATCAGCGGGGCCTTGCCGCTTGGCTTGGGGTTAAGCGGCAGCGGCAACAGCCTGCTGTCCGGCATTCCGTCGCAAAGCGGCACGTTCAACTTCACCATTCGAGCGACCGATCAGTCGGCCTGCACCGGCACACAGGCCTATATCCTGAACATCGCCCCCGGCAATCCGTGCACTACGCCGACGCTGATCACCATTGGTCAGACTGTCACTGGAACTTTGAGCACCGGCGATTGCACGTTAAGTGACGGCAGTTTCGCTGATCTCTACAGATTTAGCGCGACCGCTGGACAACAGATTGCCGTCAGCCTCACTGCGACGCAGTTTGACGCCTTTCTTTACCTGATTGCGCCGTCCGGGAATCAACTCGCCTTCGACGATGACGGCGGCGGCGGCACCAACGCGCGTATCCCCCCAGGCAGCGGGGTCATCACGTTGCCCGCCACCGGAAATTACACGATCTATGCCAACTCGTTCTCCGCGGGCGAAACTGGCAGCTACACCCTGACGCTCACTGGCGGGGGAGTGAGCAACGGTTTGCAGTTCTATCCGCTGGCCGCGCCGGTGCGCTTGCTCGACACGCGCGGGAACGGCGTCAGTCCGAACGCCTGCACCGTCAATGGCAGCCAGCCGATTGCGGCCAACACTTCGTTGCTGCAAATGGCGCGGGGCATTTGCGGTCTGCCGGCCAGCGCGGTGGCGCTCACCGGCAACATCACGACCGTCCAATCGGGCGGCGGCTACTTGACGCTCTACCCGAGCGACGCCACGCGCCCGACGGTCGCCAGCACCAACTACGGCCCCAATGAAGTCGTCAACAACGTCTTCACGGTCGGCCTCGGCGCGGCGGATGGCAAGTTCAACATCTACGCGTTGACCACGACGCACGTGACGATTGACGTAACCGGCTATTACGCGCCGCCCACCGCCAATGGCTTGTATTTCCATGCGCTGCCGGCGCCGGTGCGCTTGTTGGAAACGCGCCCGGGCGAGCCCGTCGGCTGCGTCAAACCGGGCCTGCCGCTGGTAGGCGGCACGGATGCGCTGCAAACGGCGACGACGGCGTGCACGGGCATTCCGGCGGCGGCGCGTTCGGTGGTCGGCAATGCGACGACGGTCAGTCCGGCGGGCGTTGGCTATTTGACGCTCTATCCGGCGGATGTGGCGACGGCGCCGCTGGTGGCGAGTTCGAATTACAGCACCAACCAAATCGTCAATGGGCCTTTTACTGTAGGCCTTTCGCCCGCCGGGCAATTCAAAATCTTCACCACGCAAACAACGCATCTGGTCGTGGATGTGCTCGGCTATTACAGCCCCGAAGCCGTCGACGCGAACGGCACGGGCTTGTTGTTCACGCCGCTGGCGCACCCGGTACGCTTGCTTGAAACGCGCGCCGGTCAGCCCGTAGGCTGCTTCAAACCGAATGCGCCGTTGAATGGCCTGCAGGTGTACACGCAAGCGGCGCGCGGTTTGTGCGACGGGCTGACGATCCCTACGGCGGCGCTGGGCGTCGTCGGGAATGCGACCGTGGTCTTCCCGCAGGGCGGCGGTTACCTGACGCTCTGGCCGAGCACCGCCGCCCAACCGACTGTCGCCACGGCTAATTACGACGCGGGCGCCGTCGTCAACCGCCACTTCATTGTCGGCCTGGGCCAGACGGACGGGGCTTTCAAGCAATTCTCGCTTGTCACGACGGATTTGGTGATTGATTTGGCGGGGTATTTTGCGCCGTAAACCAGTTGGCAAGCCAAGCTAAACACCAGCCAAGTTCGGCATACGTAAAAGAGGCCGCAGTATTGATCGTCAGTCAATGCCGCTGCCTCTTTTGCGCCTCAGGCCTTTGAATTCAACTGTGCGTCAGTCGCGCCACGCCGATTAGTTCCGCATGTTTCTCAACCGTCGCCGCCAAAATCTTGCAAGCCCGCGCGGCTTCGGGCAAGGCCCACAGGCGCGCCTCTGCACGAATCTCATCGAAGAACGGCACCAGGGCCGCGCCTAGTTCACCGCCCAAAACCACGACTTCGGGGTTCAGCAGCGAGATCAGATTGGCCAAGCCTCGGCCCAGCCAGCGGCAGTGCGCCGTGACCACTGCGCGCGCGTGGCTTTCGCCGCCACGCGCCGCGCGGACGACCATTGCGGAGGTCAACTCACCCGGCGTTTCCATCATCAGGCTGCCCAGCATGGAATGTTGGTCGCCGCCGAACTCTTCGAGCGCACGCCGCACCAGCGCGCCCTGTGCGCCCTCGATGGTCAGGCAGCCTTGCGTTTCGTAATCGCGTTTGAAGCTTTCGCCCAAGGCCAGCCAACCCACCGCGCCGGCCAATCCGTCAGCGCCCAACAGAGCGCGTCCGCCGCTGAGAATGCCGCTCTCAATGGTTTCACTCAAACCGACATAGACGACGTGCTGTTTGCCGCGCGCGGCGCCGACCCAACTTTCGGCGGCGGCCAAGGCTACGGCGCGCGGGCTGAGCGTGACGGGCGGATGGCCGGAGGCGCGCGTTTCCGCTGCGGCTTCAGTCGTGGCTGCGGGTTGGCGAATGTCATAGCCAGCCTGATCCAGTTCGCGTTCGAGCAAATCGAGCAAGGGCACACGCGTCCAGTTTTTCCAAGTGGGGATGGTGACGCGCTGGCTGTGGGGATCAATTTGGCCGGGCAGGCAAAGGCCGATGGCTTTGATTTCAGAGGCGCCGCGCGCGTCGGTGTGCGCCAATTCGACGATCAATTCGACCAGCGCGGCAATGACGGCACGTGTCGTTTGAAACTTGGGCGTGGTTTCAGCCTGGGCCACGACACGCCCGCGCTCATTCACCAAGGCCGCCGAAACGGCATCGGAATGAAGCGCGAGCGCCAGTGTCAGCGGCGACGGCGCGGGTTTGCGTGTGCGGGTGATTGTTGCGTTCACTAGATACCTGCCTTGCAGAATTTTGACCGGCTATACGGTGGCCGCTATTATACCCGGCGCTTGCCTGAGCTAAAGGCATTCCGGCCTCAAAAGCCGCAATCCGGCTTCGATTATCAACGATCAACTTTTATGTTTGGAGAGTATGCGATGAGATTTGCGCGGCCCACCGCTTTGTTATTCACCCTGCTGTTTGGCTTAAACGCCTGTCAGTCACCGGCGGCCCCTGGCGGTTCTTCGGCCAGCCCGACACCAACAGCAGTGGCGACGGCCCCTAGCCCGACAACAAGCGCGACACCGGCGTCTGCTAGTGGGAAATTGGGTGGCGACCTTAAGGAAACTCCGGCTGGTTTGAAGTATCAGGATTTGGTCGTTGGCACTGGCCCACGTCCGTTGTTTGGACAAACGGTGCGGCTGCGTTACACCGGCTGGACTGTGGACGGCATCAAGTTCGACAGCAATCAGGATAAAGCCGCCTTGGAACTAAAACTCGGCCAAGGCGAAGTCATCAAAGGCTGGGAGCTTGGCGTCGGCGGCGGACGCGGGATCGAGGCCATGCGCGTCGGCGGCAAACGCAAACTGGTCATTCCGCCAGAACTGGGCTATGGGAGCAATCCGATGGGCACGATTCCGCCCAATTCGACGCTGGTGTTTGAGGTCGAATTGATCGGCCTCAAGGGTGGAAATATATTTGGCGCGCGTTGAGTTGACAGCGCGTGGCTGGCAAGATTTTACGTTTGATTTTACATCCGGTTGACAACTTCTCCGGCGGTATGAGGCATGCTGACGCTGGAGTTGTTTCGAGTTATTTGTCGCGGGTTGAAACTTTGCTGCATTCGGCGTCACCAACCGCACGTAATTGACGGCAAACCGACATCATTTTACGGAAGTCGTTAAACTTCGCCGAGTGCGGGGCGTTTAGAGAGTAGCTTGGTCAATCACCAAGCCAACCAGCGCAGAGAAATTCTCCCGCCCGCCAACCAGCGAAAAAGCCTGGTTTTGCTGCTGTGACCTTACGGAGTTGTTTATGCTGACCCATACAATTCGAGCTTTGTCTTTGCTGACCCTCATCGCTGTCGCACATACGCTGCGGCCCTTTTCACCGGACAACGTGACCGTGTTTGCGGCGCATGCCGTAACTTCGGCGGCGCGCTGGCTGCCTGCGGAAACACTGGCGCGCTGGCAGGATTATGGTTCGCTGGCGGCGCTGGTGACGGGCCACCCCGACCCCTTGGCGCGCCGGTTGGCAAACTTTGCGGAGCGCGTTGCGCTGGCCCGGACTGACGGCTTTGCGCAGAGCCAGCCGGTCAAACAGACCGCTTTTGCGAACAGGGCTGGCCGCATGTCGCGGCGGGTTGAACGAACGGCCTCTTA
Source organism: Acidobacteriota bacterium (assembly GCA_043740245.1). Lineage (GTDB taxonomy): Bacteria > Acidobacteriota > Blastocatellia > RBC074 > RBC074 > JACPYM01. The sequence continues at coordinate 12,777 of JAYUCP010000204.1, forward strand.
TCAGGCACGGCGCCAGCGCAATTTGGGTGAAGTGCCATTACCCTTTATTCCCAGCCTTGCAGCGAGTTTGCTGACCAAGCCCAACCTGCT
>JAYUCP010000205.1:0-12866 GCA_043740245.1 Acidobacteriota bacterium
CCTCAGATTCGCAAGCGCGGTCATTTCCGCGACTCGTTGTTGTCGAGCCGGAAGAAATCGGTCAGTCACAGCGGATTGCGCTGGATCGTCTTGTCATTGGTCGTCAACCTGCCCTGGACCAGGCGCTGCGCGGCCCTCCCGGTGATGAGCGTTCTGGCGCCTTCGCCCAAGGTCAGTGAGCAACTCAAGCGTCGCCACAAAACAGTCGCTCACTGGGCGCGGCAAATGATCACCCAGGTACGACGTTGGCTGCCAGGCATCCCGATCACGCTACTTGGCGACGGCGCTTACAGCGTGGTTGAGTTGGGGCTGCGCTGCCAGAAACTCGGTGTCACGTTGATCGCGCCGCTGCTGCTTAATGCTCAACTGTTCGAGCCGCCGCCTGCACGACCATTGGCGGGGCAAAAGAAGCGCGCCGGGCGTCCACCGGAGAAAGGCGCACGCTTGCCGAAGTTGAGCGCAGTGCTTGTCAACCCGAAGACGGTCTGGGAGAAGGTCAGCCTCGAATGGTACGACGGTCAACTGCGCGCGCTGGAAATCGTCACGGGTACGGCGCTGTGGAAACGCGCGGGGCTGCCACCGCTGCCCATTCGTTGGGTGCTGGTGCGCGACCCGCTGGGCGAACTGGACCCGCGCGCCTACTTCACCACCCTGCCCACGCAAGCCGCTGCCAGGGTGGTCGCGGCCTTCGTCCTGCGTTGGACGATTGAAGTGATGTTTGAAGAGAGCCGCGCGCATCTCGGCATCGAGACCCAGCGCCAGTGGTCGGATTTGGCGATTGAGCGCACGACTCCCTGTTTGTTCGGTCTCTATTCGCTGGTCGCTTTGCTGACCCACGCGCTGCATGCCGATGGAAAGGTTCCCCTGCGGCAGACCGCCTGGTACGAAAAAAAGGAAGCGACCTTTTCCGATACGCTGGCGACGGTACGCCAGCATTTATGGGGCAATTTCAATTATTTGACATCACCGCATGACCCAGATGTGCGGTTAATTCCGCAGAAAGACCTGATGCGCTTGGCTCAGGCCGTCTGTTACTCACACTGATTTTGTACAAAGTCGAGCGCATGACCCAGATGTGCGGTTAATTCCGCAGAAAGACCTGATGCGCTTGGCTCAGGCCGTCTGTTACTCACACTGATTTTGTACAAAGTCGAGCTTAGGCCAGTTTGACCGAAATCAGTTTCGATACACCAGGGTCTTCCATAGTGACGCCGTAAAGCGTGCGTGCCGCTTCCATTGTGCGTTTGCTGTGCGTGATGAGCATGAACTGCGTCTGCTGGCTCATCTCCAACACCTTTTCCGAAAACCGCCCGATGTTCATCTCGTCCAGCGGCGCGTCCACTTCGTCCAACAAACAGAAGGGGCTGGGGCGGTATTTGAAGATACCCATGACCAGCGCGATGGCGGTCATGGCTTTTTCGCCGCCCGAAAGCAGCAGCACGTTTTGCAGCCGTTTGCCCGGCGGTTGCGCGATGATCTCGATGCCGCTTTCCAGAATGTCGCTCTCATCAATCAGCCGCATCTCGCCCTGACCGCCGCCGAACAACTCGACGAACATCTGTTTGAAGTTCTCGTTGATTTGCGTGAAGGCGTCGCGGAAGCGTTCGCGTGAACGGTGCTTGATTTCGGTAATGGCGGCCAGCGTATCGGCCATCGCCTTTTCGATGTCGGCTCTCTGCGTGGTCAGGAAGACGAAGCGTTCTTCGACTTCGCCCAGTTCTTGCAAGGCCATCATGTTCACCGGGCCGAGCGCGTCAATTTTCGCGCGCAATTCGTCGAGGCGCGCTTTGGCTACAACCAAATCGAAATCTTCGGGCACCGTCCAGAAGGTGGGCCAGGCGTCGGTTTGTTCGTCGGGGTCATCGTCATCGTTGGTGATGGGAGCGATAGGAGCAATGGGGGTGATGGGATCAGGCTGTTCTGACGTAGTCAGTTCCAGGCGCTCGACGACTTCGCCGATCTGTTCGCCCAGTTCGTTGTAACAAAGCGTCGAGAGGTGTTCGAGGTCGCTGGAAAGTTTGGCGCGTTCGATCTCGCGTTGGGCGCGCTCTTCGCGGGCTTGTGTGGCGGCGTCGCGGGCGGCGCGCAATTGCAGGTCGAGCGTTTCGACCAGTTCGCGCGCGGCGTTCATGATCTGGCTGCGCTCGCTGAGTTCTGCGTTGAAGCGTGTTTGCTCAGCTTGCAATTCCTGCGACTGTTCGGCGCTGTGCTCGATGCTGGCGCGCAGTTGATTGGCTTGCTCGTCGGCTTCAACGGCTTCCAGGCGCGTGCGGTCGAGTCGGTTGCTCAGATCGCTGGTTTCGTTTTCCAGGCGGCGCAAATCGTTTTGCATGCCGCGGCGGCGTTCGGTCTTGGCGGCGAATTCGGCGCGGCGGCGCGAGAGTTCCTGTGTGCGCTGTTCGGCCAGGCGGCGCAATTCGGCCAATTCGTTTTGCGCGGTGGCGACCACTTCAGTTGCTGCGGCGTGGGCGTGTTCGGCCTCAGCGGTTTGCGTGGCGGCCTGTTGCAGCTTGCGGTCGAAATCGGTGTGCTCCTCTTGCGCCTGCGCGGTTTCGGTTTCGACGACGCGGATGTAGGTGGCAGTGCGTTCGCGTTCGCGTTCGGCCTGTTGCAATTGCTCGCGTTCGACGGCCAGGCGCTTTTCCAACTGGCGTAATTCGGCGTCGAGCGTGTTGCGGCGCTCGGTCAGGTTGTTGATGAGTTGATTGAGTTCGCGCAACGCGCTTTCAGCGGTGATGACCTGTGCGGACAGCGTTTCGAGTTGCTCATTCAACGCGACGATCTCGCGTTTGAGCGCGAGCACGCCGGTGCCTTTTTCGCTGCCGCTGCCGCCGGTGATCAGGCGGCCCGCAATGATGCGTTCGCCGGTGCGCGTGATCGAAACGAGCGCGTTGCCAGCGCCGTTGTTATTTGTTGACGTTTGGTGTGAAAGCTCAATGGCCTGGGCCGTGTTGTCTACGATCTTGGCGTGAGCCAAGCCGGGCAACGCCAGCTTGAAGGCTTCGGCGTAATCGGGCCGCAAGCCAAGCAGGGAATTAAGTGTGCGATGGCCGTTGGATTCGTAACCGCCGGCGGCAACGGGCGCGCCTGCCTCAGCATGATTACCGACGACCAGAAACGTCGCGCGGCCGCCGCCTTCGGCTTTGAGGAATTCGATGGCGTTGATTGCGTCTTCATAACTGGGCACGACGACGTATTGCAATTCGTCGCGCAAACCGGCTTCGACGAGCGTTTCAAATTCGGGCGTGACCTGCACGAAGTCGGCGAGCGTGCCCAAGGTGCGGAAGCCCGGTTGCTGGTTTTGCATCAGCAACTGGACGGCTTCTGAAAAGTAGGTGCGGCGCTCGTCTAGTTCTTGCAGCGATTTCAGCCGTTGTTCGGCGGCGGTCAGGTTGCGTTGCAGGGCCGTGAGTGCGGCTTGTTTGCTTTCGCGCGTCTGGCGTTGCTGATTGAGTTGGTCGGTGACGCTGTTTAGCCCGGTGCCGGTTTGCTGTTGTTGCAGCGTCGTCTCTTCAAACTTTAAGCGCAACTCGGCGCAGCGCTCTGCGGCGGACTGGGCCTGCGCGGTGGCGCGTTCGCGTTCGGTGGCGAGGCCTTGCAGGCGGGTTTGCGCGCGTTCGACGGCTTCGCTGAATTGGCGTTTAAGCTGCCGCCAGCGTTCGAGCGTGGTCGTGTTTTCGTAAAGCTGCTTGCGCGCGTCTTCCAGCTTGCCTTCGGCGCCGGTGTCGCGCTCGGCCAGGGCTAGATGCTCAGCTTCGGCGTCCATCAAGGCTTTGTTTTCGGCGTTGATTTCTTGTTCGACACTGCCGAGTTGGGCGCGCAAGCGAGCAGCTTCCTGCGTAATGAAATCGTTGCGTTCGCTGATCGCGGCTTGATCGCGGGCGAATTGCTGTGAGCGCTGCCCCAGTGATTGCAGTTGCTGCGTCAGATGCGCGTGTTGCTGTTTGGCGCGCTCGACTTCCAAATCAATGTTGGAAGCTTCCTGGCGCGTAGCGTTGAGCACATCTTCGGCGGCGCGCGCCTGTTGCGCGGCCAGCGCCTGCGCTGCTTCGTGCGCGGTGATTTGGGTGGCGGTCTCGGTTTCGCGCGCGGCGATTTGGGCTAGCAACGCTTCCAATTGGCCGCTGGTGCTGCGCATCGTGCGGTAATCCACGACGAAGACTGCGCGCATCAGGTCGCGCGATTCCTGGCGCAGCCGCTGATAGCGGCGCGCCTTTTGGGCCTGTCGTTTCAGGCTGTTTTGCTGGCGCTCGACTTCGAGCAGGATGTCAGTGAGGCGCGAAAGATTGGTCCTGGTTGCTTCCAATTTCAACTCAGCCTGATGTTGGCGCAGTTTGAATTTGGCGACGCCGGCGGCTTCTTCGATCAACGCGCGGCGGTCGAGCGGTTTGGCGGACAGCACCTGCCCGATGCGGCCCTGTTCAATGATGGCGTAATGCGCGCCGCCCAAACCCGTGCCGGAAAACAGGTCTTGAACCTCGCGCAAACGGCAGGCGCGGCCATTCATCTCGTATTCGCTCTCGCCGGTGCGGTACAGGCGGCGGCCCACGGTGATGCGCTCGCCTTCGTGGTAAATGCGCGCGACTTCTTTGCTGGCGACTGTGCGCGGCTTGGCCTGTTTCTTTTTCTCAGTGTTGCGCTCAGCTTCAGCGGGAGTTGCTGTGTCGGGAGCGCCTTCTGCGGTAAATGCAGCTTCGCTGGTTGGGGCTTCGACCAATGCCTCGGCTGATTCGGGAGCCGCCTCTTCGGCAGGTTGTTCGTGTTCGGCTTTGGCTGTTAAGGCTTCGTTGACCTCTTCGGAACTGGGTTTGCCAAGGTCGGAGCGAATCTCGAAAGTCGCGGTGACGGCCATCGTCAACATGACTTCGGCCATGCCGGAAGGCTGGCGGTTACGGCTGCCGGTGAAAATCACATCTTCCATTTTGCCGCCGCGCATTGATTTGGCGCGCTGTTCGCCGATCACCCAACTGATCGCGTCAGCCACATTCGATTTCCCGCAGCCATTGGGGCCGACGACGGCGGTGATGCCTTCGGTGTCAAAAACGACTTCGGTCGGGTCACAAAACGACTTGAACCCTTGGATAAAAAGTTTCTCGAATCTGAGCATTGTGAGTTGTTAAAAGAAGGGGGACAAAATTGCCGAAGGCACAAGTAATGGTGTCCGGCGGTTAAGTCGGCAGAATATAGAGTTGCTTGAGGGGGTTGTCAAACTGAGGCTTTTTGAGCACAAGGAGCCGGACGATGGCGCATGCGCGGGACATTATTGACGCCAGCGCCCAAGCTCCGGGTCGCGTTATTGCCGGTCTTTGAACTTATCGTAGAGGCGCGTGTGCTTGCTGGTCAGGTCTACGGCTTTGCCGTTGATGAACATGTGCTTGACGCGCGTACGCAATTCCAGCGGGTCGCCATCGGTGACGATGAGGTTGGCGATTTTGCCCGCTTCGAGGCTGCCGACCAGTTTGTCTATGCCAAAGATTTGCGCCGGATAGATCGTGACCGCTTTCAACGCTTCTTCTTTCGGCAAGCCGAAAGCCGCCGCCGTGCCCGCATGGAAAGGGAGCAGGCGCACGTCGCTGGCCGTGTCGCTGGTGGTGATGCAGAACGTCACGCCAGCTTTGAACAACTCGGCGGCGCGGGCGTAGGCCGAATCGTAGGGGTCGTCTTCTTTATCGGGCAGGTCGAGCACGGCGCCGAGCACGATGGCGACGTTCTTTGCTTTCAGTTTGTCGGCGACTTTGCTGGCGTCTTCACCGCCGTGGATGATGAGTTTGAGCTTGAACTTGTCAGCCAAGTCGAGCGCGCCCTCGATCTCGCGTTTGCCGCTGGCATTGATCAGCACGGGGACTTCGCCTCTCAACACCGGAAGTAGGGCTTCGAGCCCTAAATCAACCGGGCGGGCCGGGATACTTTTGTCGCGGGCGCTGGCCGTTTTGGCTTGTTGATATTCCTGCGCTGCTTCGAGTTTTTTGCGCAACTCTTCGACGCGGCGTTCGCGTTGTAGCCGTGCGGCATCACCGCCGCCAATGTTGAAGCCGCCGCCAAAGCCGCCGCCGCGTCCGCCACCAGCCGCCGGATAAACGATGTGCATCGCAGCGGGCGCGACCAGCTTCATTTCCTGAGGCGTCCAGCCATCCAGATTGATGAAGGCGCACTGGCCCGAAATCAGGCCGCCTTGCGGGCAGGTGAGCACAGTCGTGATGCCGTTGGTGCGGGCGACGGCAATCGCCTCGCTGTTCGGATTAACGGCGGTCAGGGCTTTGGCGTTCGGATTGAAATCGCCCAGTTCGGTCGTATCCACCGTGCCGGGCGCGCCTTGACCAACCTCGACCAGCCCCATCGTCGTGTAGGTGTCAATCATGCCCGGATAGACCGACAGGCCCGTGGCGTCAATCACCTTGGCATTGGGCGGCACGGCGACGGTTGCGCCGAGGGCGGCGATCTTGCCGTCTTTGATGACGAGGGTGCCGCGCGGGATCGTTTCGCCGGTGACGGTGACGATGCGGGCGTTGCGGATGGCGATGACGCCAGCATCAGTTTTGGTTTGCGCGGAGGTGGCGGCCAAGCCGCCCAGCCACGCGCTCAACGCGAATGCAAGGAAAGTTCTTTTCATCGAGTGCTTCCTGTGATCGGTTTCGTTCTTACACCAACCATCTGTTTCCTGACGGCTGGCGCGTTAGTGATTGCCGTTGTTGCCATTCATCCGAAAGGCAATGTACCGATCAACCGTCTCGGACAAATGGTTGATCTTGTCTTCCATGATCTTGAAGCCAGCCTCCAAGGTTTCCATGTTGGCTTCGATACGGTCGAGCCGTTTAAGCCCTTCCGCATGATTTAGCGCAGCCTGCATCAAGAGGTTTGAGGTGCGCGTGAGCGTGCGGTCTATGTGCTCGTTTTTCAGGTCGAGGTGGAATTGCTTTTCCGACAGCCTTTCTAAAATCTGTTCGGTCAGGTTGAGTCTGTCATTCACGGCTTTAAGCGTCTCATCAGTGTCGAACTTCTTTTCGGACAGCTTTTCCAAGATTTGCTCTAACCGGCTGACTCGCTCATCCACGCCGCTCTGTCTTTCTGCCAATTGCGTTAATACATTGTTGGTGCTTGCTTGCTGCCCAGCCATCTCTTCAGTCGAGACGGTCAGCTTCTTCAAGCTCGCCGTAACAGTTGTAAGTGTGGACGTGATCTCTTCATTCGTCATACTTCCTCCTGGCTGACTTCGGTTGCTGTGACGATCAGGCGCTATTGGTTTTTCCGCCGCTTGCCGTCACGCAGATGCCCGTCCAACTCCTCCTCGCTCAGCGTCGGAATAAACGCGGGCGAAGTTTGCACCGGTTGCGACGGCAGATTCAGCTTCTTTTCTTTCTCGATCAGGTCTTTCTTCTCTTTCGCGAGCAGGTCGCGGCGCTGCAAATCCTGCTTGCGGTCGAAATAGACTTCGCCCTCGATCATGGTCATTTCGGGGCGCGCATACACGCTGAAAGGATGCGCGTTAAACAGCACCATGTCGGCGTCCTTGCCCACGTCAATGCTGCCGATGCGATTTTCCAGCCGCAGTTGTTTGGCCGGATTGAGCGTCACCAATTGCAGGCATTGCTCTTCGGTCAGCGTGCCATAACGCAGCATCTTGCCGGCTTCTTGGTAAAAGCGGCGCGCGTGTTCGTTGCTGTCGGAGTGGATCGAAACGACGATGCCCTTGCCGGTCATGATCGCGGCGTTGAAAGGAATCGCGTCATAAGCTTCCATCTTGTAGCCCCACCAGTCGGGCAGAATCGAAGCCGACGCGCCGTGCTTGAAGATTTCAGGCGCGACTTTGTAGCCTTCGAGCGTGTGTTGCAGCGTGTGCACCTGGATGCCGAACTCTTCGCACAACTTCATCAGCATCATGATTTCGTCGGCGCGGTAACAGTGCGAATGGATGTCAATCCTGCCTTTCAACACATCGGCCAGCGCTTCCAGTTTTAAGTCGCGGCGCGGCGGCAGCGGGTTTTCACCGCGCGCCTTGGCGGCTTCATAGGCATCCCACTTTTGCATGTACTCGCGGCCCTGCGTGAAGGCTTCACGGATGGTCTCTTCGACGCCCATGCGCGTGGCGGGGTAGCGACGCGTGGCGCCGGGCAAGGCGGGTGAATTCGAGCGCTTCGGGTTTTCGCCCAAAGCGAACTTCATCGTGCGCGGGCCATCGGTGACGTAAAGCTCTTCGGCAGACTTGCCCCATTTGAGCTTGATGATCGAATTCTGGCCGCCGATGGCGTTGGCGCTGCCGTGCAGTTGATGGATCGTCGTCATGCCGCCAGCCAGTTGGCGGTAGATGTTGATGTCGGTGTTGTTGACCACATCGCGCATCCTGACCATCGCCGTGACCGAGAGCGAGCCTTCGTTGACGCCGTCCAGCGCGGTGTGCGAGTGCGCATCAATGAAGCCGGGCGTGACATACATCCCGGTCGCATCAATCTCTTTGGCGCCCGCGCCGGCTTTGACATCGGCGGCTTTGCCGACGGCGGCGATCTTGCCGTTGCGGATCAGGATCGAGCCGTTCTCGATCGTGCCGTGCGTGGCCGTCATGATCGTCGCATTCTTAATCAGAATTTCGCGGTCTTGCGCGATGGCTGTCAGCGCGCAGAGCGCCAGACAGAGCGCCAGAAAGAACAGTCTTGCTTTGGTCATCATCTTGTACCTCGTCACTTAGGTTTTTTGCGCGGCCCGCGCGCGCTGGTTGTCAGTCGCGTGCAAGCCCAGTTTGACGTGCGTGACTTTCGTAATTGAAAGCACGGCTTGATCTACATCCTTGATCGAATACCACGGCCCGATGGCGACGTGCACCATGCGGTTGCCGTCGCACCAGGCCTCTACGTTTTCCAAATCAATCGCACGCGCGATGTATTCAGGATCGGCCTCGCTCGGCAATTCCAACACGACCGAGCAACGTTCATCCTCATTCAATTCGGTGCCCCAGGCGCAGCGAACACCGACTGTTTCGGCCAAACCATTGGCGATGTCTTGCGCAACGGCGGCCAACGCCTGTCTGGTGGCGTGAAAGAGTTGGGTCTGTGCCCACGGCACCATTGAACCGACCGGCTTCTCGCTGCCAAAGCCGGGCACATGTGCCAGCACCGGCGGAATACGCCACGCCAGCAATTTGTTACCTCTGACTGGCGAACCGCCATCAATGGCGAGTTCTCAGAAGTTTTCCCAACGCCCGCGAAAACGACTCATAGCTATCCCGCCAAATTAGCTGCGGTATGTTTTTCCAGCCAGCGTTTCAGTGAACTCTGGCTTTCGCCGGAGGGTTTGCCCAGCGTCAAATTTTCAAAGCTAATGTCTTCATCCAAGTCCGGCCAATGCAACCCTTCCTGCTCCCCAATCAACCGCCAATTGTTGCGCTCTGCCGGGGTGGCGTGCAGCAGCCGGGGATACCAGGCCAGCGGCACCGAAATCGTTCGACCGTCAAGCAGGTCAACGATCAGCGCATCGTCGGTCACCGCGACATTTTGTGCGTTGGCTTCAACCGTTAAAGTACTCATTCCAACTCTCCAATAAGTGCTCTCTGTTTTCTTCCACCAGCTTCTCCAGCCGGTTGATCTCAGTTGTACTGAAGCCGCCGCTGCGCTGCAACCTGACAGGGTCAAGCCAGAATTTTGCCGTTTGCCGATCACGCTCCACGTGCATATGCGGCGGCTCAGTGCGGTCGCCAGCATAAAAGAAGAATCTGTAAGGGCCAATCCGTAACGCAGTCGGCATGGCTTTACTCAATCAATTCGGTTTCCTTGTCCCGCTAAAACTGGAAGACTGCCCCGCTGCCGCCAACGAGCCGCTGATCGAATCGCCATTGAGCTTTGCCGTGGCCGAAACCTCCAACTGCTGGCCTTGCACGTTGAGCGAGAAATCGAATTTGACATCGTTGCCAGTGACAACTCCGTTCTTGAGCGGCGCAGTGCCAAAGGGCGTGGTGATCTCGCCGCTCAGGCTGGAACCGTCCTGGCTTATTTTCAAGGTGCCTTGGACTTGACCTTCGGGCGCGTTGATGATGAGTTCCCAATTGCCAGCGGCCAGCGGCGCACTGCCGCCCGTCACAGCGCCGGGGCCGCGTCCACCGCCTGGGGTACCAGGGCCGCCGCGTCCGCCAGGGCCGCCGGGCCGCGCGGGTTCCGCCGCTTTGATCTCGAATGGTTTGCCATCCACAAAGACGTGTTTGATCTTGGTGTCCCGGTTGAACAAGTCGCCGCTCGCCACGACGAGGTTGGCGATCTTGCCTTTCTCGATGCTGCCGAGTTGTGCGGCGACGCCGAAGATTTCAGCCGCCGTGATCGTCATAGCTTTCAACGCGGCATCCTTCGGCAATCCCGCTTCAATCGCGCGCGCCGCATTCGCCAGGTAATCCGCCGGACGTGTCAAGGTGCCCGAATTGAACGCGAAACGCACGCCTGCTTTGTGCAAGGCGGCGGCGGCTTTCGGCGCATCGGCGCGCTCTTTCAACGTGCGCAGCGCTTCATCTTCAGGGTCGTCCAATTGCGGGCGCTGCGGATAGCCCAGGCTCAGCAGCACTGTGACGTTCTTGGCTTTCAAATAATCAGCCAGCGCGTAGCTTTGCGTCGCGCCAGCCAGCATGTATTTCAATTTGAACTCTTCGGCCAAGCCGATGGCGCGTTTGATTTCGCGTTCGCTGTTGGCGCTCAAGATGACGGGCATCTCGCCGTTGATGACCGGTTGCAACGCGGCTGACGATTTGTTGACCGCCGGGCGTTGTGCGCCACGCGGGTTGCGGTTGTAACGCGCCCACTCTTCGCGGTAATGATGGGCGTCGAGCAGCGACTGGCGCAAGAAAGCGAACGTGCCCATCAGCGAATTGGGATAGCCGCCGCGCGCCGAACCAAACGCGATGTTGAGCGTGACCGGCGCTTTGATAATCAGTTTCTCAGCCGACTCAGCGCCCAGGTTGATCAGCGCGCTTTGCCCCTGATAGATGCCGGTGCGCGGTGCGGTCAACGCGGTGGTGATGCCGGCGGCGCGCTGTTGATCGAAGGTGTCCGCAGCGACTTGCAATTGTTCGGTCACCATTACTTCAGGGAGCAGGCCAGCGTTGGAAGGCGGCGCATTCATCTGCGCCAAAAAGGCCTGAGCCGGATCGGCTGGCGGCGCGCCACCGCCGCGTCTGCCGCCGCCTTCGGGCGCTGTGGGCGCAGGCAATCCGAGGCTCGTGAAGGTGTCGAAGAGTCCAGGGTAAATCGTCATTCCCGCGCCATCAATAACTTTGGCATCGGCGGGAATCGCGGCTTCGGCGCCGACAGCTTCGATCAGGCCGTTGCGCACGACGACGTTGCCCTTGGGAATCGTTGCGCCGGTGACGGTGACGATGGTGGCGCCGCGAATGGCGTAGGCTTCGCCTTCAAAAGCACGCGCTGTTTGGTGGTGTGTGAACAAGGCCGCGCTGGCGCTGATGGCCAGCGTGCAGATGAGCGAGAGCAAGCGCTTGTGCTGCTTCATCGGGAATACTCCTTCGGCGGAATGAAATTGTTTGTGCGGCGCCTTGCGCAACGGCTGCCCGGCGAAAGTTGCGGCAGTGTTGTTGTTCCGTTGCGCCAGCGAATGTTGCTTTGTACTGCTTAGAAGACGATCACCACGGCAATTCGGTTTCGAGCTTGCCGAGGGCGGTTTTGATTGCTTATTTTGCTTGCTGTTTGTTGATGCGCCGCACTCTAAACGATTCGCTTCAGACTGGCAAATCGGGAACGAATAAGATGCAAAAACCGAAACTGATCTTCTTCGACGCAGGCGGAACACTGGTTGCGCCGCGCGAAGCGGTGGGCGAAACCTACGCCCGTCTGGCGCGCAGTTATGGGCATTCGGTTGATGCCCAAACGTTACAGGCCGGGTTTCTAAAACACTTTCACGCGCAACCGCCATTGGCCTTTCCGAATTGGGAAACTGAGGCCGAATTGCAACGGTTGGAGTATGAATGGTGGCGGCGGTTGGTGTTTGACGTGTTGGCTAGCGAGAGCTTGCCGCGTTTTGATGAGTTCTTTGCCGAAGCGTTTGAGCATTACCGCCAACCCACAGCCTGGCGCTTATTCGACGATGTGTTGCCGACATTGCAGGCGCTGAACGAACGCGGGGTGCAATGCGCGGTGCTTTCCAACTTCGACTCGCGTCTTTTCGATTTGCTCGCGGGGTTCGGGTTGAGCCGCTATTTTTCCGGTGTGCACATCTCTGCGCGCATGGGCGTGGCGAAACCTGATGGGCGGATTTTTGAAGCGGCGTTGCAAACGCATGGGTTGCAAGCGCACGAGGCGTGGCACGTGGGCGATTCGTTGCGCGAGGATGTGGCGGGCGCTGGCAACGCTGGAATCAAGGCTTGGCTGATCGAACGTGGCGGCAATGGCGAGGGCGGTGCGCTTACGCGGCTGGATCAGTTGGTTGCGTTGGCGGTGTAGGCGCGGCTGCTGGCCTGGGATAGCGCTCTTCGGTCAATTGAAGAAGCTCCTCCGCTTGCTGGATCAAACGCAGCGCTTCGGCGCGCGGCACACGGAGCATTGCATTATAATCGCCGGTCAGCCGTTTATCCTGCGCGTCAAGCAGGTAGCGGTGAAAATGCGCTGGGATGAGGCCCGTCTTGGCGAAGTGCTGGCCGAAGGCAGCCAGCACCGAACGGTGTTTGGAAAAAATCAGACCGTGTTCAAGCAGAAAGAGCCGCGCAAGGTGGAACATCGCGTAGTAAGCGCGGCTTGCCGTGTCGTCATAAAGCCCTTTTTCTACTGTTGCCCGGGCCGCCTCCAGAGAAGCACATGCATTCTCAAACAAACCTTGCTGTTCAGCGTTCATACGAACACTCCTTCCCGCCGCACGTTGCGCAGCAACGAACTTTGCCCCTCACGGAA
>JAYUCP010000206.1:0-12858 GCA_043740245.1 Acidobacteriota bacterium
GTCAGGGTGGGCAGGCTTGCGGATCGAATCAGCCGGTCTCATTGGATGGCTGCCCTCCCTGACGGTCGGGCTACTGACACGGCCAACCAACAAACCAAAAGCCCCAACCAGTTTGCTCGAAACTTGCTGGGGCTTTTGTTGATCCTGAGCTTTCGTGTTCTCTTCAACCTTGGCCGTCAGCGATGTCCGTACTTTTCGAGCGTGCCTTAAGCGCCGCCGCTACAGGCAGAGCGGCAAGCGCCGCAGCCGGCGGCAGTGCACGCGAAGTGGTGAGCGCCAAACTGGCGGCTCCGTTCCGGCTCCGAATGTGCGATTGCGGTTTCATCTGCCGACTTCCTTTGTTCAAATCGTTTGTTTAGCGGGTGCGCGGGAAAGCTGGTAAAGCGTTGGCAAGATACGCAGCCGAGGTTGATTTGTCCAATGAAAGAATTTTATCCAGCAATGAATCGTCGTTATCAATGCGAGCCGTTCGACAAATTTCCGCGCTGGTGCAGATGCTTGCCGTAAAAAAAACCGAGCAGATGCCAGAGCGCCAGTTCGCCGCCGAAACACCGCGCCTCATCCGTCCGCCATTCGCGCAATCCGGCCAACGCTTGCGCAAAGAGAAAACGCGGGACGCCCAATAAATACGGCAGCGTTTGCTGACGTTCGCGGTCAATCAAGCCGTGGCTCGCACCGTTCCAGAAAACGCGGCGGCGGTAATAACGTTTGGTCAAGCGTTCGGGTGGCACGTAATGATAGATCGCCAGTTCGGGCCGATATTCGCCGCGCGCGCCCGCCGCCAGCAGCCGGTCGCTCATGTCCTGGTCTTCGCCGGCCAGCAAATCGCGGCTGCCGCGGCCCAGATGCGGCGCGTAAAGACCGACGCGATTGAGCGCCGCGCGCCGGATCACGGCATTGCCGCCCATCAGCATGCCGCTGTAATCCTGGCCGAAGCGTTGCACCGCATCACCGGCTTCGACCAAGCCGAGCACCGCGCCATAACCTTGCGGCAGCCAGGCGGGCGCGGGCGCGCTCCAGCGCGGTTTGCAGGGGCCGCCGATGAAATCTACGTCGGGACGACTGAACACCGCGCAGACGCACGCGAACCAGTGCTGATCAATCTCTTCGTCATCGTCAATCAAGCCGATCAGCGCGCCGCTGGTCGCGGCAATGCCGCAGTTCAAGGCGTGCGAACGGCCTTGCCGGGGTTCAAACAGATAGCGCAGCTTTAAGCCGGCCTTAGCACTACTTGCCTGATAACCCGCGACAACCTGGCGCGTGTCATCGGACGAATTGTTGTCTACCACAGTGATTTGCACCTTCAGGCCAGCCGGTTGTTGAGCGGTCAACAGACTTTCGAGCGTGCGTTTGAGCAAAGCCGCGCGGTTGTAGGTTGGGATGATGACATCCAGCGTCAAGCTGCCGCTGGCCAGCGTTGTAGGCGTCGTAAAGGCGGCCCGCTCCGCCGACATGACAGCAGTCCCAGGCTGAAGCTTTTCTTGCTCGAAATCCGCCATGAAATCCTTAACCGTGAAGGCCGTGGGGGCGCACCGGGGGAATTGTGAGATAGGGAGGGAGGCGCGGATTCTAGCCCAGGCCGCAAATCAGCACAAACACAGTTTCGCCGTGCCAATGCTGGACATTCTGATTTAGAATCAGCGCGCCAGGCAGACCGGCAAAGCTGACAGAGGAGGAAAAACGATGACACCGAAACTTGAACTGGCTTACGACCCCGAACGCGAATACGAGTTCGTCAACGGCCAATGGGAGGCAAAGGAAATGGCTGGCGCAAAACACGGAAGCACCATCATGCGGCTGGGCTGGCGGCTCGCTCAGCACGTAGAGTTGAATGACCTGGGCCTGACCTACAGCCCCGACACCACCTTCACTTTCGGCAAACACGAACGCTTGCCCGATCTGGCCTTTGTCGCGGCGGCGCGCATCCCGGCGGAAGGTGAGCCGGAAGGCATCTGGAAGATCGCGCCCGACCTGGCCGTCGAAGTGATCTCGCCCAACGACTTCTGGGTCAAGGTGCAGGAAAAACTGGCCGATTACTTTGCCGCCGGTGTGCGCGAGGTCTGGCTGGTCAATGTCGAGCAGCGCACGGTCAGCCAATATCACACGCTCACGACCGTGCAAATCCTGCCGGAAGAGGCGGACTTGAACAGCGAACTCCTACCCGGCTTCCACTGCCGCGTCGGCGACATCTTCGGCAAACGTTCAACGCCGGTGGAAGAGCGCGTAACCGTCAATTGACTCACAACTCAACCAGACTGAGAACCCGCTTTGGCGCGGCGCATAACTCAACCAGCCGCGCGCTACCCTGCTAAAACTGCGCCGGTTTGGTTTTCCGCACTGCCCCGCTATAATCGCCGCGCGCTGGCGGCTCCCCCGCAAACAGCGCCTATTCCGCAGTATGAGGACACAATGGAGATCACTGTTAGAAGCATCGGCACTATCACGATCATTGATCTGAATGGCAATCTGACCATCGGCCGCAGCGAAGAGTCGTTGCGCGAAACCGTCATCCGGCTGATCGGCGAAGAGCGCCGGCACGTCCTGCTCAATCTGGCTGAAGTGCCGATGATTGACAGCTCCGGCATCGGCGCGATCATCAAATCGTTCACCAGCCTGCAAGCGATCGAGGGCAAGCTGAAAGTGCTGCGCCCCTCGCGCATGGCGCGGCAACTGTTGACCATCACCGGCCTGATGTCGGTGCTGGAAACGTATGAAGACGAAACCCAGGCAGTTACTTCGTTTTGAAATTTAAGGATGAAGGATGAGGGATGAAGGATGAAACAAACCTTCATCCTTCATCCCTCATCCTTCATCCCTATGCAAAAGGCGGCGCAACTCAAAGTCATCAACCGGTTCGGCGCGGAGAAAATCCTCACGCTCGATAAACCGCTGTTCACCATCGGACGCAAGGCCGAGAACGACCTGCAATTGCTCTCCGACACCGTCTCGCGCCAACACGCTGAAATCGTTTTCCAGGACGGGGCCTATTTCATCGTAGACATCGGCAGCAAGCGCGGCACCTTCGTCAACGAACAGCGCGTCGAACGCATCGCTTTGCAACATCAGGATCGCATCCGCGTCGGCGGCGACGAAGAGCAATTCCTGATCTTCCTGGATCAAACCGTCGAGCAAGCCTCGATCATCTTCGACACCGGCACTTATCCGGCGCGTCCGCCCACTTATGACCGCGCGCCCGACGCCTCGGCCAACGAAGAGTTGCAAAAACTCTCGCGCTATCTGGAAGTCAATCAGGCGTTCAAATTCTCTATGTCGCCCGACGACGTGCTGTGCCTGATCGTGGACGCGGCGATTGAGATGGCGCAGGCCGAACGCGGCTTTCTGATGTTACTGAACGAGCGCGGCGATTTGGAATTCAAGGTCGCGCGCGACAAACAGCGCAATTGGCTGCTCGGCAATGATTTTTCGATGAGCCGCTCGGTCGTCGAGGAAGCCTTCAAACAGAACCTCAGCATCATCGTCAACGAAACCAACCAGCCTGATGTAGTTGATCGCCAGAGCGTGCGCGACCTGGAATTGCACACCATCGCCTGCATTCCGCTGCGCAGCTTTCAGATGAATGAGCAGATGGATGCCACGACGATTCTCAAACGCGATGTGATCGGCGTGCTTTATGTGGACAGCCACTTCATCAAAAATACGCTCACGCCGACCTCGCTGCGCCTGCTGGAATCGCTCGCCTTCGAGGCCACCAAGACGCTCGAAAGCGTCCGCTTGATGCACGAGGAAGAGGACAAGAAACACCTCGAAGAAGAACTCAAACTGGCCGGCCAGGTGCAAGCCGCGCTCGCGCCGACCTCGTTCATTCAACCGGGGCATTTTGAAGTCGCCGCGACCTCGCTGCCTTCGCGTGATGTGGGCGGCGATTTTTACGAATTGATCCAATTGCCGGATGGCCGCTGCGTCTTTGCCGTCGGTGATGTGTCGGGCAAAGGGATCGCCGCCGCGATTTTGGCCGCCGTCGCCCAGGGCGCGCTGCAAGCGCTTTTCATCGCTGGCCTGCCGCTGACCGACGTGATCGCCAATTTGAACAAAGCGGTCGTGCTGCGCTCCGCGTCCAACCGCTTCATCACGCTGTTTTGCGCGGTGCTCGATGCGCAAGGCCATCTGACCTACATCAACGCCGGGCACAACCTGCCGATTCTGGCGCGCACCGCTGGCGGCTTTGAGACGCTGACGACCAAATCCGTCGTGCTGGGCGCTTTCGATTTCGCCAAATACGAAGCGCGCCAGACGCGCATGCTGCCCGGCGACGTGCTGGTCATATACAGCGACGGCGTCACCGAAGCCGTCAACCACGCCAACGAAATGTTCGGCGAAGAGCGGCTGGAAGAGTTGGTCAACGTGAGCGTCGGCTTGAGCGCCGAAGAAATTAAAAGCCGGGTGATGAACGATGTGCTGGCCTTTACCAGAGGCTTGCCGCAAAGCGACGACATCACGTTGATCGTGCTGAAAATGAAATGAGCGCGAAAGGAGTGCGTTATGACTACCACGGGCACAGTTGCCATTGAAGCTCCCGCCGCAGCGCAGGCTGAAGCGGCTGCCAGCGTTACGGTGGAAAGTATTTTGGAGCAGTACAATCAACTCTCGTTGCGCGACCGGCAGCAGTTGGTCGAAGCATTGACCGGGCGTTACTTTCCGCCGCCCGCCGAATGGTTTAAGAGCCGCGTCATCAGCACGAACGAGCCGTATAATCCGCGCACGCAAGAGTATGAATGGCGCAAGAACCATCAGTACGAATATATCGGCGAGTGGGTGGCTGTTGAAGGCGATCAATTGATTGCCCATAGTCCCGACATGAAAAAAGTATTTGCGGAAGTCCGGTGCAAGGGGGCCGACGCAATCCTGATGCATATAGGTGACCCGGACATTCCGTTTGTGGACGCTTAATTATGGCAACACAACTCGTTTTTCCCATCAGCCGGCGATTTCACACGACTGAGTTAGGCCTTGAAATTCCTTGCATCCTTGAACGCAATGCGGTGCAAGTCAAAGTTTCCGCCAAGGTTGATCCCGGCAGTGAGTATTGTTTGTTCTCGCGGGAAGCTGCTGACGAATTAGGCATTGATGTTCTGGATGGCCCGCCAGTGCGGCTGAGCACGCTGGCGGGCGGGCTAACTGCAAATTCCCATTGGCTGACATTACACACACTGGGCGTTAGATTTGAATCACTCGTGCTTTTTCACCCAGCATACGGCACTGGTCGCAACATTCTGGGACGGCGAGGCTGGCTCAACAACTTGCACATGGCTCTGACCATGGACGACGAAATGATCCATCTGAAATCCCTCGTTGACGCTGAGGAATCGTAATAACAAGGTGATTGAATTTATGGCGCAGACTTACATCAACGACATCAGCAAACATCTGGGCGAAGAAGTCACGCTGAAGGGCTGGCTCTACAACAAACGCTCCAGCGGCAAGCTCGGCTTTCTGGAAATCCGTGACGGCTCCGGCCTGATCCAGGGCGTCGTCTCAAAGAAAGAAGTGGACGAACAGACCTGGGCCAACAGCGAACAGGCGACGCAGGAATCGGCCATCATCGTCACCGGCGTGCCGCGCGAGCATCCCAAAAAGCCGGGCGTCTATGAACTGGATGTCAAAACCCTGGTGCTGGTGCACCAAGCCCAAGAGTACCCGATCACGCCGAAAGAACACGGCGTCGAGTTCCTGATGGATCATCGGCATCTGTGGCTGCGGTCGCGGCGGCAACACGCGATCCTGCGGGTGCGCCACACGATCATCAAAGCCGTGCGCGACTTCTTCGACAACAACGGCTTCACGCTCTGCGACACGCCCATCTTCACGCCCGCCGCCTGCGAAGGCACGACGACGCTGTTTGAGGTGAATTACTTCGACGATGAGAAAGCCTACCTCTCGCAATCGGGCCAGCTTTACAACGAAGCGACCGCCGCCGCTTTCGGCAGGGTCTATTGCTTCGGCCCGACTTTCCGCGCCGAAAAATCGAAGACGCGCCGCCACCTGACCGAGTTCTGGATGGTCGAACCGGAAGTCGCTTACGCCAAGCTGAACGATGTGATGGAACTGGCCGAGAACTTCATCAGTTACGTCGTCGGGCGCGCGCTGGAAACGCGGCAGGAAGAGTTGAAGATTCTCGAACGCGACACCACGCAACTCGAAAAAGTCATGCCGCCGTTCCCACGGCTGCAATACGACGACGCGGTCACAATGCTGCAGGCCGCGCACGCCGAGGGCAAAGTGGAGAACCGCTTCGAGTGGGGCGGCGATTTCGGCGCGCCGGATGAGACGTACCTTTCGTCGCAGTTTGAAAAGCCAGTGCTGGTGCATCGTTACCCGGCGGCGATCAAAGCGTTTTATATGGAGCCCGACCCCGAACGCCCCGACCTCGCGCTCTGCGTAGACGTGCTCGCGCCGGAAGGTTACGGCGAAGTCATCGGCGGCGGCGAACGCGCGTCGTCATTGGAATATCTGCTCAAACAGATCGCCGCGCACGGCCTGCCCGAAGAGGCGTTTGATTGGTATCTGGATTTGCGCAGGTACGGCTCCGTCCCACACGGCGGCTTCGGCATGGGCATCGAACGCTGCGTCGCCTGGGTCTGCGGCCTCGAACACGTGCGCGAAACCATTCCCTTCCCCCGCATGCTGTATCGGTTGAAACCTTAAAACGGTGGTCGGTAGTCGGTAGTCGGTAGTCGGTTAAACGCCACTTGCCGACTACCGGCTACCGACTACCGATTACTGACTACTCTTCTCCCCCTTAATGCCCCGTTCAAAAGAAGAAGAAGAGTTATGGCTACTACATTTGAAATACAGGCTGCCGAAGTGCTGCCGAAAACCGTTGCATCCCAACAGCCCGCCACTCACCTGACGGCCTGGCTGAGCGAGTTTGAAGAGAAGATCGCGGCGGATTTCCGCCAACGCACCAAACTCGATTACAAAGAAACGCTCCAACAGATCGTTGACGCCGCCGAACCGCAGCCGGGCATGCATGTGCTCGATGCGGCCACCGGCAGCGGCGTCATCGCGCGCCAATTCGTCGGGCGCGTTGGCGATCACGGCCGCATCATCGGCGTAGACACCGCCGACCGTCTCGAACAAGCGCGGCTGGCGGCGCTTTCCGCCAAGGTCAGCCGCAGGCTGGAATGGCGCGAGGCACAGCCGGACAAGCTGCCCTTCGACAACGAAAGCTTCGATCTGGTCACCTGCGCGATGGCCTTTCATCGCTTGCCCGCCGAAGCGTTTCTCGCGTCGGCCTACCGCGTGCTGAAACCGGGCGGGCGGCTGATCATCGCGGACGAACTGGCTCCGGTGCAGGCCAGCGCGTGGCGGACGGCCTGGCGGCAGGTTTACTACCGCTTCATCGCGCGCGACGAGATCGAAGCAAACGCCAAGTTTTATCAGGCCGAAGCGTTGGCCGAGATGCTGCGCGCAGCCGGCTTCCGTCAACAAACGGTCAAGGTGTTGCGCGAACGCAGCCCGCACGATTGGGCGTTCGCGCTGGTCAAAGCGGTGAAGTAGAAACTGGAATTTCTTTCCACAAAGCCACACGAAGCAGCACGAAGGAAGCTGAACAACTTCGTGCCTCTTCGTGTGGCTTCGTGGACAAGTTTCTGAAGGTGTTGTGATGTCGAATCAAAAACGCAAAGCCACCATCATCGGCGTGCTGATGGATCTGGGCGCTGACCGGCGCGGCGTGGACATGGGCCCCTCCGCCGTGCGCGTCGCCGATTTGAACGAACGGCTGGCACGGTTGGGTTACGAGGTGACCGACGCGGGCAACATCCCGGTGCGCAACCCGGAGATGCTGCAGGAGCACCACGCGCACGCCAAATACCTGCCCGAAATCGCCGCCGCCTGTCAGAAGCTGGCCGATCAGGTCGAGGCCGCGCTCGACCACGGCGCAATCCCCATCGTGCTGGGCGGCGATCATTCCATCGCCATCGGCAGCGTCGCTGGCCTCGCCGCCTTTCACCACAAACGCGAACAGAAAGTCGGCGTGATCTGGTTCGACGCGCACGGCGATATGAATACGCCCGAAACGTCGCCGTCAGGCAACATCCACGGCATGCCTTTCGCCGCGATCCTGGGCCACGGCGCGCACGAACTGACGCACATCAGCGGCTTCGCGCCCAAAGTCCACCCCGAAGATTGCGTGCTGATCGGCGCGCGCAGCGTGGATGCCGATGAAGCCGTCGCGCTCAAAGCCTCCGGCATCCGCGTCATCACGATGCGTGAACTGGACGAACGCGGCATGAGCGCCGTGATGGACGAAGCGCTGTGGCTGGCCGCGCGCCGCACGGCGGGCTTTCACGTAACGATGGACATGGATTTCGTAGACCCAGATTACGCGCCCGGCGTCGGCACGCCCGTGCCCGGCGGCCCCACCTACCGCGAGAGCCACCTGGCGATGGAGAAGGTCGCTGACTCCGGCAAGATGCTCTCGTTTGAATTGACCGAAGTGAATCCGGTGCTCGATATTTCCAACAAGACGGCGGAACTGGGCGTGCAATTGATATTGTCGGCTTTCGGCAAAAAAATCATGTGAATGCGGATTGTGGATTGCGGATTGCGGATTTCAGCCCTTCCTCACGGTCGGGCTTCCGACACAATCCGCATTCCGCACAGTCGGGCTTCCGACACAATCCGCATTCCGCATTCCGCATTCCGCATTCCGCAATGGACAAACTCAGAGTCGGAGTCATTTTCGGCGGTCGTTCGGGCGAGCACGAGGTCTCGCTGCGTTCCGCCGAATCGGTCATCAACGCGCTGGATCGCAGCAAATACGAAGTCGTCCCCATCGCCATCACCAAACACGGCCAATGGCTGGCCTCCAGCGAAGCCACCAACCTGCTGCCCAGTTCCGTGATGCAAACCGCCGATCAGGCCGTCGCGCTCTTTGGCGATCCCTCGCAACGCGGCCTGACGCGCTTCGTCAACCAGACCGACGGGCAGACCGACGGGCAGACCGACGGGCAAACCAATCAGCGCGAACACCTCGATGTCATCATCCCCGTGCTGCACGGCACCTACGGCGAAGACGGCACGATTCAGGGTTTGTTCGAGATGGCCGATGTCGCGTATGTCGGCTGCGGCGTGCTGGCCTCGGCCTGCGGGATGGACAAGGTCGTGATGAAGCGGTTGTTTCGTGAGGCCGGCTTGCCCATCGTCGAGTTCACGCACTTCCTGCGCACGCAATGGGAGGCCGACCCGCTGCGCAGCGAGACGCGCGTGAGCGAGACGCTCGGCTTCCCCT
This sequence comes from Acidobacteriota bacterium, assembly GCA_043740245.1. GTDB lineage: Bacteria > Acidobacteriota > Blastocatellia > RBC074 > RBC074 > JACPYM01. The sequence goes on from JAYUCP010000206.1 coordinate 9,254, forward strand.
GCTTCGTCAAACCTGCCAACCTCGGCTCTTCGGTCGGCATTTCCAAGGCGACCGACCTGAAAAGCCTGAACGCCGCCATCGCGCTGGCCGCCAAATTCGACCGCAAGATCATCGTTGAACGGGGCATTAACGCGCGCGAGATCGAAGTCAGCGTGCTCGGCAACGACGAACCCATTGCCAGCCTGCCCGGCGAAATCGTCCCGCAGTCGGCGGACTTTTACGATTACACGACCAAGTACGTCAGCGCCGACGGCGCGCGGCTGGTCATCCCGGCGGCGCTTTCGCCCGAATTGATCGCGCAATTCCAGCAACTGGCCGTGCGCGTGTTTCAGGCGATTGACGGCGCGGGGCTGGGGCGCGTGGATTTCTTTTTGGAGAAAGAGACCGGCCAAATTTTCGTCAACGAGATCAACACCATGCCCGGCTTCACCTCGATCAGCATGTACCCGAAGCTGTGGGAAGCGAGCGGCCTCGGCTACGGCGCGTTGATTGATAAGCTGATTGAACTGGCGCTGGAACGGCAGCGCGAGAAGGCGCGCAACGTGACGAGTTATGAATGACGCACAACCGCATCATCACAGGCTGGTCGTTATGATATGAGCAAGAAACAAAACCGAACTGAAGCTGAAATTGACAAGCTGGTAGTGGCGCAAGCTGACGATGATTCGGCTTGGGAACCAGTCATCCACGTGCGCAAAGCACCGCCGGATTTGGCCGCGCACGCCACCTTTCTCGCGCAGGCCCGCACCATCAAAGCGCGCGTCGAGCTAAATCAGAACAACAACGCTGAGGACACTTGAAACCGCACGCATTCGTCATTCTCAATCCGCCATTCTTAATTCTTTTGCAGTGAGCATTCGGTTGGCCGGCTTCGGCGAAAAGCTGCCAGCAGAACTCAGGCCCACACACCGCGCGCATCTTCATCCCGTCTCCCTTGTCCGCTGCCAGCCCAACCTGCGCAGGAGCAGATGCACGGGCAGATAGAACGCCACCGGCACGTAGACCATGACAACCACCAGCCAGAGCCAACCGGGCATCCAGGTTTGCGGCTGTTCACTTAGAGCGGGTTGCAATTGCATGTACGGGGCGCGCCGTGGGACAAGATCAAATCTTGTCCCACGGCGTGCGACCGCCGCCATCCGCTAACACCCGTACACTGACGTGCAACCCGCTCTAATCCGTAAACGCAGTTGACGTTGCGCGCGGGATCGGTCAGCGCATAACTGAGCCAGAGGATGCTCGTCGAGCACAACGTCTGTGCCGGGAGCGCGCGCGTGTCGTACCGCAGCTTATAAACCATCCACACCAACAGCGGCGGCACGACCAGATGATAGAGCGAGACCGCGCGGCTGAAAGTGGAGATGCGCGGATCGAACATATAGCGCGTCGCGCCGAGCGGATGCCAACCGGCAAATAATCTGAACAGGAAATCCCCGCCCCACGCCACCACATCCGCCACGAAGGTCGCCAACAACATCATGCTCGCCAGCAGCCGGCTCTCCAGCCATAACGCCAGCACCGCGCCGATCACGCCGACGCAGGAGAACCAGAGGAAATTGGTGAGACCGTAAGCATCCCAACTGGCATAAATGAAAACGCCGAGGAAGAGCAGCGCCACGGCCTTCAGCCAGAGCGGGAAGGTCGCGTGAGCATCAATCCGCAGAAACGTTGTCAGAGCTTTGCGCATTAGGCTGCCTCTTCGACTTTCCGGTTCGCTATCCGAGCACAACGTCTTGAGGAACGAGTTCAGCGCCCGCGTGTCTTCAACTGACTGCTTCAGCCCGCACCCGCGCCCCTTCTTCACACGCTAACGCTAGCTGGCAAGCGCGGGGCGTGTCTTGCCGTGTTGCGTGGCTTGTTCAAAAGCATGCGCCAGTTGCAACACCGCGAAATCCTGTTGATGCCGCCCGACGATTTGCAGTCCGACCGGCAAGCCGTCTTTAGTAAATCCGCACGGGACTGAGATCGCGGGCAGCCCCGTCACCGTGATGGCGTAACAAGTCGCCATCCAGTCAATGTAAGTTTCCAGCTTGACGCCGTTGATCTCTTTGACCCAATCCAGCTCAACGGGGAACGGCGCGACCTGCGTCACCGGCAGCACCAGGAATTCGTAGCGTTCCAGAAACTGGCGCACGCGCTGGAAAAGCTGCGTGCGTTTGGTCTCGGCGCGCGAAATGTCCAGTCCGGTCAGCTTCAAGCCCTGTTCGGTGTTCCAGATGATGGTGTCTTTGATTTGCGCGCGGTAGCGTTTGAGTTCCTCGCCGCGATTTTGCGCGAACGACCAGGCGCGCAGCACCTGAAAGATTTCATCGGCGTCGCGGAAGTCCGGCTCGTCGTCTTCGATCTGACAACCGAACGCGGCGAAGACCGGGCGCGCCTGGTCACAGACTTCGTTGATCGCGGGCTGCATGGGATAGCGTCCCAGATTGCGGCTCCACGCGATGCGCACGTTTCTGAAATCGCGTCCGAGCGGGCGTGAGAAAAGCCAGCCGGGTTCATTGATGGCGATGGGCGAGCGCGGATCAGGCCCGGCCAGCACCGACAGCAGCAAGGCCGTGTCTTGCACCGTGCGCGCCAACGGCCCTTGTACCGACAGCGTGCCCCAGCCCATGCCCGCCGGGTAAACCGGCACGCGGCCCGGCGCAGTGCGAAAGCCTACGACGTTGTTGAAGCTGGCCGGATTGCGCAATGAACCGCCCGTGTCACTGCCATCCGCCAGCGGCAGCATTCCGCACGCCAGCGCCACCGCCGCGCCGCCGCTGCTGCCACCGGCGCTGACCGCGAAATCCCACGCGTTGGGTGTCGCGCCGAACAGGTTGTTGAAGGTGTGCGAGCCCAGGCCCAACTCGGGCATGTTGGTCTTGCCGATCACGATGCAACCGGCCGCTTTCATGCGCGCCGTCATGACGCTGTCTTGCGCTGCAACGGCGTCTTTCAGCAGCGTGCAGCCGTACGTGGTGGGAAAGCCGATCGCGTGACCGGTGTCCTTGATCGCCTGCGGGATGCCGTGCAGCCAGCCGCGCGAACCCACTGCGCCGGCGCCGCGTGCGAGATCAGCGTCGCGCGCATCGGCCTGCGCCAGCAGCACGTCGTCGGCAGCGAGATTGACGATCGCATTGAGCCGCGGATTGAGCCGGTGGATGCGATCGAGATACGCCTGCATGACCTCGCGGCACGACACCGCGCGAGCGTGGATGGCGCGCGAGAGCGCGTCGGCGTCGAGCCCGGTGACCGAGTCCGAGTCCGGATCCGGCATCAGCCGATGCGCCCGAGCAGAAGGTATTCCATCAACGCCTTCTGCGCGTGCATGCGGTTCTCGGCCTCGTCCCAGACCACCGACTGCGGCCCGTCGATCACGTCGGCGTCGACTTCTTCGCCGCGGTGCGCGGGCAGGCAGTGCATGAACAGCGCATCGGGCAACGCCGCGGCCATCATGTCGCGATCGACGCACCAGTCGGCAAACGCTTGCTGTCGCGCTTCGTTCTCGGCTTCGTAGCCCATGCTGGTCCACACGTCGGTGGTGACGAGGTGCGCGCCGCGGCAGGCGTCGATCGGGTTCTTGAAGACTTTCACGCAGTGGGTGTTGCGCACGCCGGCGACCTGCG
>JAYUCP010000207.1:0-32583 GCA_043740245.1 Acidobacteriota bacterium
GACAACGCATAGAACCGAAACTTCGGCTCCTGCTTCGCCTGCTGGCCCAGCCGCTGTCGCAGTTGAGAAACTCGTCGAAGACCATGGCCGGGCTGCGCCCAAAGCCACCGGTTCTTCCGTAGTGTGATCGTAATCCAAGCGGATTTCCCCCTTCTGACAGACAACCATGTTTCCAGTCAGGTCCCTTCGCTCCACGGTCGTTACCCGCTTCCCCGCTACTATGAACCTGTCCGACTCCCCAACGGCGCACGCCGGGCGGTTATTGATTCCCGCCCGCGCTTGCTGGCCTTGCTGAGCACTCAAGCTCCCCAGCACGCCGCGGGGTCTCCCGGGTTCCGTGACCGCTCTCTTCACGCGCGCTGTCCCCAACTACCCCGGCAGGCTCGACGTGTGCTCGCACCCATTGCTTCCACGCCGCTACAAGGCTTCACCATCTTAGGCAGGCTGGCCGCCTTCACTAGCGTAACGAGGCCGCAACGGGTTCGCTTGCGCTACGGCTCGCGTGCTGCGCCGCGCGCGGCTGCGTGGACAGCCTTACTGCTGCGCCGCACGCTCGCTTGGCTACCTGTCAAACGGGCCATTACAGCATCGGGACTTTCACCCGATCAGATCAGTCCGGCTTTACCCGGCGCACCCAAGACGCCCAGTGCGCCAAGCAGTGTCAGGGGTACCAGCGAGTCCGCTTGGCCTTGCTTGGCGCTCTGGGCGTCTTGGCGTTTAAGCCCGTTGGCATAGCTTGAGAATGAATAGACCCTGCCATGAACGTTGCCTGTGTAATTTGACTGATGTATAAATCCGGCCCTGCCCATCCTGTTCAAATGCCCCGCGCTTGGCTGCCCGTCTGACTCCGGTTCATGCCTTTGCTTTTTTTTGGCGCGGCGTGGTTTGGGATGGAGCGCTTGTTGCGCTGGCGCTGGCAGATGTGCCGGGCGGCTTTTCCTGCCTTTCCGGCGCGGCATTCTTGTTGAGCTTGTGGCGGGCCAATCCGGCGACAAGCAAGGATCAAAGCAATGACTGAAACACCGGCACTCTTTGCCGAATTATCACTGGCGCGCCGTTTGGAAATGGCAGAAGCGCAAGGCAACGTGGATTTTGTCGAGGCGCGCGCCAAAGTTTTCCCCGAAAGCGGTGCAGGTTGGATCAAAGCTGCTGGCGCGTATGCGATGTTCGACGGCGTCCATTCACCGTGCACACAAACCTTCGGCCTGGGCATGTTCGAACCCGTCACGCCAGCGGCCCTGGATGAGATTGAAGCATTCTTTCGCAACCACCAAGCGCCCGTTTATCACGAAGTCAGTCCGCTGGCCGATGCCACGGCGCTGGCGTTGCTGAACGAGCGCGGCTATCAACCGTTTGAATTCACCAGCGTGATGTTTCGTCCGCTCGGAGGCGGCGCGCAATTGAATACGGCGTTGAATGAAAAGATCGGCGTGCGGGTGATCGCCGCAGACGAATACGAAGTGTGGGCGCGCACAGCGGCAGCGGGCTGGAGCGAAGTGGCCGAGCTGGGCGATTTCATGCTGGCCTTTTCACGGATCAGCGCCAACCGCGCCCACGCCGTCTCGTTCATCGCCGAGTTGGCGGGCCAACCCATCGCCACCGGCGCGCTGAGCATGTGCGAAGGTGTCGCGTTGCTCGCCGGCGCCAGTACGATTCCCAGCGGCCGCAACCAAGGCGCGCAACTGGCGCTCTTGGAAGGCCGCTTGCGTTACGCCGCCGCACAGGGCTGCGATTTGGCGATGATGTGCGCCGCGCCGGGCAGCGCCTCGCAACGCAACGCCGAACGGCAGGGCTTTCGCATCGCTTATACCCGCATCAAATGGCAACTGCCGCAACCGGCGGCTTGATTACATCCCTGAGAGATCACATGCATCGTTACAAAAGTACCTTGTTCGTCGCGTTCCTGCTTTTACTGCTTGGCGTTGGCAGTCTGGCGCAAGGCAACGCAGGTGGGCGCACGCCGCGCGCCGCCGTCGAGCAGTTTTTCGCGCTGCTCAAAGCGCAACAGCACGACAAACTTTACGACCAGTTGCCCGCCCAGTTGCAGCAGCAACTCACGCGCGCACAGCTCAGCGCCAGCCTCAAACGCCTAGACGAATTTCTGGTGATCGAGAAAATGCAACTGGGCCGTGTGCAGGAACACGGCGAGTTCGCCGTCGTGGACACGACGATTTATGGCAGGCTGAAAAAGCCCATGAAAATCAACGCGCAGGAAATCAACGCCGGGCGCGCCACCGCCCAGCAATACCTGCGCAAAGAAAACGGCCAGTGGAAAATCATCACCGCCGATGAACGCACGCGCGCCGCCTTCCTCAAACAGCACCCGGAATTCAGCCAGCAATTCCAACTCACGCGCGCAGGCTTCGAGTTCAAACAGAACAAACAGTGGCAAGCCTTCAATCCGCCCCGCAATGCCCTGCCTCGTCCGTAACCGCGGTTTCAAGAATTTGCGGGCATTCGACAACTCAGCTTGCCGGGAAAATTACGGCGCAAAATAGCCCGACAAATCCACCACCAAATGCGTCGTCACGCTCGTGAACATTTTGAACGCGCCATCCGCATTCCCCAAGCCCACGATGAAGTGCCGGTTGCCCACATCGCCCGCGTTGTAATTCGACGTCGCCACCAGCGGGCGCGCCGCCGTGCTCGGCCACAAGGTCAGGAAGCCTTGGCCCAGCGGTTGCACGACTGTCGCATTGCCCACCACGCCGAGCGCGTTCGCTGGGATCGTAATCCCGTCGCAGAGGCCGCGCGCCGTTTGCGCGGTCTCAGCGCCACCCGTCAAAGGCACGCCTGGTTTGAAACAGCCGACGGGCAAGCCGGGCCGCGTTTCGAGCAAGCGAATCGGATGCGCGAGCGGCGTCAGCAGCAAGCCCGCACTGTTCGCGTCAAGCACTTCGGTGCTGTAATAGCCGAGCACATCCACTACCAAGTTTGTCGTCGAGGTCGTATAGATTTTGAATTGCCCGTTCGCGGCGAGGCCCACGGCGAACGGCCCATTCACGATTTGATTGTTGTTGAAGTTCGACGCTGCCACCAACGGTCGCGCCGCATCCGCTGGGAAGACCGTCAGGAAGCCGTCGCCCTGCGGGCCCACCGTCGTCGCGTTGCCGACGATCGCGCGCGCCGTGGCGGGAATGCCCGTGCAGGCGCTGATGGCTTGCTGGGTGGATTCGGCATTGCCCGTCAGCGGCGCACCGGGCGTCACGCAGCCCGTGAAGCCCGCGCGCGTTTCGAGCAAGCGCACCGGCGCGGGCAGCGGGTGGAAGAACAGCCCGCCAGCATTGGGCGGCGCGTAATAGCCCGACACATCCACCACCACATCGGTCGTGTTGTTGGCGAAAATCTTAAATGCGCCGTCTGCGCCCAAGCCCACCGTGAACACGTTGTTGATGATTTCATTGACGCCGTAATTCGTGCTCGCCACGGTCGGCTGCGCGGCATCGCTCGGATACAACGTCAAGAAGCCGCCGCCCGATTGCACCGTCGTGATGTTGCCGGTCAGCGCCACCGCGTTGGCGGGAATCGTGCAGATGCTGCGGCCCGCTTGCGTGCGCGCCGTGCCACCAGCAATCGGCGCATTCGGTTGCGAACACGCATTCGGACTCGTGCCGCTGCGCGTATCGAGCAACCGCACCGGCGCGGCGAGCGAATAAAATTGCAAACCGTTGCCGCTGATGATGACGCTGTACCCGCGCAGCCCTGTACAGCCGCTGGCGTCGGTCGCGGTCACGGTGAACGTGAACGTGCCTGCCGTTGTTGGCGTTCCGCTCAATGCGCCGCTGCTCACCAACGTCAAGCCAGTTGGCAAACTGCCTGCTGTGGCTGCAAAGGTATACAGCGCAGTGCCGCCCGTCGCCGTCAGCGTCTGGCTATACGCCGTCCCGGCAAAGCCATTCGCCAGCGTTGCCGGATTGACCGTGATCGCGCCCGGCACGCAGGGCGGATTGATGAGCAGTGAATAAGCGCGTTCGCCGAAACAGCTATTCACATCAGTCGCGCGGATGGTGAAATTGAAGGTGCCGTTGACGGTGGATGTGCCGGACAACACACCGCCCGCGAGCGTCAAACCAGTTGGCAACGCGCCCGCACTGACGCTGAATGTCGCCGTACCAATGCCGTCCGTTTGGGTGAACGTCTGGCTATAAGCCGTCCCGGAGCGTCCTGTCGGCAAGGCCGGATTAGCCGGATTGACCGTGATCGCCGGACAGTTGACGACGGTCAGCGTAGCCGCATTCGAAGTTGAGGTGCCGCAGGTTCCCGTGACAACGACGCTGTAGTTGCCAGCATCGCTCGGTATGGCGTTGGCGATGTTGTAGCTGCTGCTCGTCGCGCCGTTGATGTTGCTGCCGTTCTTGCGCCATTGACAGGTCAGCCCCACACCGGTTGCCGTAACAGAGAAGGTCGCGCTTTGCCCGGTGGTGACGGTTTGGTTGGCGGGTTGCTGGCTGATCGTCGTCGTGGGATTGACCGTCAGCGTGGCGGCGTTTGAGGTGGCACTGCCGCATGCGCCGGTCACGATTACGTCATAAGAACCTGCATCGCCGCTCACAGTGGACGGGAGGCTGAAAGTACTGTTGATTGCGCCCGCGATGTTGCTGCCGTTCTTACGCCACTGATAAGTAATGGGGCCGGTGCCGCTAGCCGTCACCGAGAAGCTGGCCGCTGTGCCGAAACAGACCGTTTGGTTGGCCGGTTGTGCGCTGATGATCGGCGTCGTGCTGACGGTCAACGCAGCCGTGTTGGAAGTGGCGCTGCCACATGAGCCATTCACGATCACATCGTAATTGCCCGCATCGCCTGTGCTGGCTGCGGCGATGGTGAAAGTGCTGTTGGTTGCGCCCGCGATGTTGCTGCTGTTCTTGCGCCATTGATAATTGAATGGCCCCGTCCCGCTGGCCGCAACCGAGAACGAAGCGGGTGCACTGGGGCATACGGTTTGGCTCAAAGGCTGAGTGGCGATGCCGGTGGCGGCATTGACCGTGAGCATCGCCGCGTTTGAGGTTGCAGTGCCGCACGTGCCAGTGACGACTACATCGTACGAACTAGCGTCCCCCGCAGTGGCCGCCGCAATGCCGTAAGTGCTGTTAGTCGCGCCCGCAATGTTGCTGCCATTCTTGCGCCATTGGTAGGTGAACGGCCCGGTTCCGGTCGCCGCCACAGTGAAACTGGCTGGTGAACCGGCGCAGACCGTTTGATTAACAGGTTGCGTAGCGATGCTCGTCACTGCATTCACGGTCAACGTCGCGGCGCTGGAAGTGGCCGTCCCACACGAACCGGTTATCACTACATCGTATGAACCGGCGTTGCTCGCGGCGACTGAGGCAATGCTGAATGTGCTGCTGGTTGCGCCCCCAATATTCGAACCGTTCTTCCTCCATTGATAGGTAAATGGCCCCGTGCCGGAAGCCGTCACAGAAAAGCTCGCGGGAGCGCCTGCACAAATAGTCTGGCTGCTTGGTTGCGATGAGACGCCCGTCGCGGCATTGACTGTGAGCGTTGCCGCACTGGATGTTGCGTTGCCGCACGTGCCGGTGACTACAACATCATAAGTGGCTGCGTCGCTCGCCGTGACTGAAGCAATATTGAAAGTGCTGCCAGTCGCATTTGCGATGTTCGAGCCGTTCTTGCGCCATTGATAGGTGAATGGCCCAGTGCCACTCGCCGTTACGGAGAATGAAGTTGGCGAGCCAGCGCAGACTGCCTGATTGGTTGGCTGTGTGGCAACGGTCGTTGCGGCGTTGACAGTTAAAGTGGCGACACTTGAGGTTGCCGTGCCGCACGTTCCCATCACTACGACATCGTATGAAGCCGCATCACCAGTGACGACTGCTGCAATGGCGTAAGTGCTATTGGTCGCGCCCACAATGTTGCTGCTGTTCTTGCGCCATTGATAGGTGAAGGGGCCGGTGCCATTTGCCGCCACAGTGAAACTGGCTGGTGAGCCGACACACATTGTCTGATTTACAGGCTGCGTGGCAATCGTTGTTCCCGCATTCACTGTCAACGTCGCAGCGTTGGAAGTGGCCGCCCCACACGAACCGGTTACCACTACATCGTATGAACCCGCGTTGCTTGCCGCGACCGAGGCGATGTTGAACGTGTTGCCGGTTGCGCCCGCAATGTTCGAACTATTCTTCCGCCATTGATAGGTGAATGGCCCTGTCCCGGAAGCTGTCACAGAAAGGCTCGCTGGGGCACCAGCGCAAACAGTCTGGCTGTTTGGTTGCGATGCGACGCCTGTCGCGGTATTGACCGTAAGCGTTGCCGCGTTTGACGTCATGGTACCGCACGCGCCAGTGACCACGACATCATAAGCGCCAGCATCACCGTTGGTTGCCGAAGCAATCGAATAAGTGCTGCCGGTCGCGCCCGGAATGTTGACGGTGCTCTTCCGCCATTGATACGTCAACGGCCCCGCGCTGCTGACGGTTACCAGGAACGATACGGGCGCGCCCGCGCAGACCGTCTGATTAGCCGGTTGGCTGGCGATTGTCATGGCGGAGCAATCCTGAGTGACGGTGAAGGTTTGACCGGCGATGGTGATCGTTCCAGTTCGCGGCGCGCCGGTATTGGCTGCGACTGAGTAACCTACCGTTCCGTTGCTGCTACCGCTCGCGCCAGAAATTATGCTGATCCAAGCAGCATTGCTCACTGCCGTCCACGAGCAACCGGTGGTACATAAAACATCCACACTTCCGGTGCTCGCCCCTGCTCCAACTGAAGTGCTCTGAGCTGACAGAGCGTAGTTACATGAAGGCACTGTCAGCATCATTGCCAATGAGTCCGTGAGATTGCCGCTTGAGCCTACTATTCGGAAACCGTAGTCTCCAAGAGGCGTGCTTGCTGATGTATGAATGGTAAGACCGGCTGTAGCAAAACCATTCGCAATAGGCGTCACTTGGCCTGGACTGAATGTGCAGCTAATTCCGCTAGGTAATCCCGCACAACTAAGGTTCACTGGACTGCTGAAACCATCTAATGATGTAACTGTGCAAGTTGTACTGATCATGCCACCTTGTATTGCGGCCAGAGACTGTGAGTTACATGAGACTGCAAGGCTTGGCGCGATAAAGCGAAAGGCACTTATGGTACGAGTCGTGCTATTAAGCACGTAAACGATACCTGTATCGGAATCAACCGCGATTCCAACTGCGGGGTTATCAACATTCAGCGAGCCAACAATTTCATTGGTTTCAGTTTTGATCACTATCACGCGACTTTGACAATTGTTGGTGAGTAAAATGTAACCGTTAACTGCCACCATTTTGTATGAGCAGTCCGGCACGGGGATACTTGTTACAACTGTGTTGGAGCTTAAATCAATAACCTCAATTGTGGAACCGGTACAAACGTAGGCCTTGTTTCCAACAATAGCGACAGTATATGGGTAATATTGCAGCGGAATTGTTGCAACCACTGTGTTAGTCGTTGGGTCAATTACACTGAGCGATTTATTTGGATTGGTGGTCTGGAGTTCCGTAGAGAAAGCTCCCCCATTAGCAACGTAAATTCTCGCGGTGTTTGAGTCATAGACAACTTGGGCTGGGCTAATACCAACGGGGATTGTAGCTGAGACCGTGTTGTTAGTTGCATTTACTACTTTCACGGTCGCTGGGGATCCGTTACTGAATTCTATGTGATTGCTTACATAGATATTACTTCCATTTGAAGCTACGCCTTCTGGTTCAGAACCAACAGTAACGTATGTTGTCACCGTGTTATTGTTTAAGTTAATAACAGCTAGTTTATCTTGTGACCCCAAATTTCTCATCGTCACATACGCTTGGCTTCCATAAACTTCTATGAAGTGCTGTGGGTAAGCGAATTGAAAGCCGTTAATTGGAATATTCGCCAAACGATTGCCCGTATTCACATCAATCACGTCTAATCCGATGTCATTAGGCGTAGTAAATCGCGTAACGTATGCCTTGCCATTTCTGATCGTAATATCTCCTCCATTTCGATTGTCTTGGAGAGAGAAAGACCTCACTAATTGCCAACTGCCACTGGACGCTGAAGGAGTTTGCCCAGTGCCTGTTAGCGTGAAGTCAACCGCTGCTGCATTTGGATCGTTTGTCGTAATGCGGTATGTAGCCGTCTGCGTTCCTGTAACGGACGGGGTAAAGCGCATTCTAAGATTGCTTGACTCTCCGCCATTCATGTTTGACGGTCCGCGGTAAATTGCGAAATCCGTGCCACCTGATATTCTGCTGATTGAGTTAATCGTAAGTAATGCATTGCCTATGTTCTGCAGTTCAATTCCTTTTTCTTCAATACTGCCTATTGGTATAGAGCCGTAATCTATGGCTCTAACAGGCATATTGAGGCGTGGCGAAGCACTTAATACCCCTTCTTCCACGGTGGTCACATGACCAGAGTTATTCGCTCTGCCGCCAATCACGTAAACCTTTCCGTTGACCACGCCGGCTACGAAATCGGCGCGAGCCGTCAGGATGTGGTTGCGCGGAAACCAGGTGCTAAACGGCCCCGGTAGAGAAGTGTCATGCTCTTCAACCACATTGATAGCGTCGGGGCCCCCTTGAGAACCGCCGATGACTTCAATCTTGTTATTTATGACGACTGCACGCGCGCTTGACCGTTGCGTGGGAATATTCTCTCTGGTTGACCACGTATTGGTAACTGGATTGAAAACTTCGACTGCCACACTTCGGTGTCCGTCGGGAAGAAAACCCGCAATAACGTAGATCAAATTATTGACTACCGCGACCGGCGCATAAGCACGCGCAGTGGGCATAGCCATTTTTGTAGTCCAGGTATCTGTTGCAGGGTTATATTCACGAACCAAGCTCGTCGGGGCATTCCCGTTGCCACCAATCGCATACAATTTGCCATTTGCCGCTGCTACTGACATACCGTCTGCCGGATTTGGGTTCACAGCTCCCAGAGTCCAACTATTTGTTGCCGAGTCGTATATTTGAACTCTACTATCTACGTAAAACTCGCCGACTACATAAATCTTGCCGTTAATCGCGTCTGCCCCGCCAAAACCTACGCCGCCGTTAGGGGATTGCGCTATCTGAGTCCAACTATTGATTGTGGGATCGTACCTGTAGTTCGTGCCCGAGAAGTCACCGCCTATCACATAGATGTTATTGTTGATGACCGCACTCGCGGAATACTCGAAATATGACTCAGGAATCGTAGACTTGTTATTCCAAACGAAATCATTTCCGCCCGTGATTTGCGTCACACCGTTGCCAGAGATCGAGAAACTCACCGTGGGATTAGCTGGATCATTGCTGCTGATCGAGAAGGTGGCACTTCTTGTTCCTGTTGAAGATGGCGTGAGCTTGATCGTGATTGATGTGTTACCGCTTGGTGCAATGATTTGATTCTGACCATAGGGCAGCAAGTCAAAGTCCGCGCTGCCAGATAATCGGTAAATGCTTCCTAAAAACAAATAACCGGGGCCAGTATTATTGATCACAACGCTTTGGTAGACAGTTGAATTGACCAGAGCATCGCCGAGGGAGTAACTCATTGTCGATAAACTAATGTGTGGCGCAGATTGTATTATGTTGATTGTTAGGAAAGCGGGGTTTTGGCTAAAACTGTTGTCCCTCGCCACCACTGAAATAGCGTTGTTTCCCGGACTAAGCGAAATGGCCTGACTCCAAAAAGCCGCACCAGATCCGCTCACGGTGTCTCCATTAGCCCGTACGCCATTAACTGTCACCGAAGAAATACCATTATTCCCCCTGCTATAGTCGCTAGCGTTGCCGTAGAGAGTAATAGTATTAGCTGTTACCGTTTGTCCATCAAAGTAATTGGTGATAGATAGAGACGGGCTGACAGTATCTGTCTCCGGTGGTTGATAGCTTACTGTTATTACTTGACTGGATGAATTTTGATTGCCGCTGTTGTCCCTTGCCACCACACTGATAAAATTATCACCTTGATTAAGAGCTATAGGTAAGCTCCAGTTAGCAGTTCCTGACCCAGATGCAGTTCCGGAATTAGCTATCGCCCCGTTGACAGTAACAGATGCGATACCACTATCACCCGTGCTAGCATCTGTAGCCGCACCAGAGACAGTAACAGTGCTAGTTGTAGTAGTAATGACGGAGGTCGAGTTTGATGATTCTATTCGTCCATTGGCGTTTGGCACTGGCTCACCTCTAGGAGTGATAACAGCTAAGCTCGGTCTATAATTATCGGGCCCACTTATAGGTATTCCACCACCGCACCCCTGTATTGAACTATCTGTAATTGTCCCTCCGACAGGCCAGCTATTAAGTACGGAATCCGAAACAGCAACAACGTCATCAAAGCGATAACCCATATTTTGGAAAGTGGTTGCCGATACATCGAACCTTACTTTCTTACCATTTGAAATAATGAAGACAGCACCACCATTTTCACGGGAAATTAGTAAGATGCCATCCCGGTAAGGAATATTGTAGTTGCCCCCTGTAAAGCTTAAAATAGGGTCACTTAGGATACCGCTTACGCTACCCGGCTGCACATCACTCCACTGAAATCCAAGCGCTTGAAATACCTGCGCCGAAGAGAATCCTCTTTTGTATGTAACGCCGCCACGTATTACTTTCTCATAAATAGTCCCATTGTCGTTTATTAGACGTGGGGTTGGTGGTAAATCAAGTACTCCGCCATCGTTAAAACAGAGGAACTCAGTGTGCGATACATTAGTTACGTTGGAGAAATCGAATCCGTAAGCGTAGAAAATAGTCTCGCTTGCTATACCTCGCCTCTTACCACTTTCAATTAACCAAATTGTGTTATTGGGGTCAGTCACGTCCCGGATTAGGGTTCCATCGGGATGCCACCTGACTGTGCTTGCGGCAGTCGCTTGTGGTTTCCAAAGATTCGTACTTCTAGCAGGATTCGGGTCAGGGTACTGACCCTGCCAACCATAAGGGTCAACCTTATTATCGTTGCAATCTTTTACGGTAAAATGTAGATGAATAGCATTGCCTGCACCTATCGATCCAACTGTGCCGATTCTGTCACTACGAGTCACGGGAAAAATATGGTTAGGGGTAAACTGCGAGGGGATATTGGTCATGTGTAAATAATATGTTTTGTATCCATTCAGATGGTCAATGATGACTGTGTTAGTACCGTTATTGGTAAACGTAAGATTACCGTCTGCCGCTGGGAATACACCAACTGAGCCTGCTTTATAGTCATAACCGTCGTGTCCATCATAGTAGACAAATACATTGTCAGTCTGACCAACGTGGTAGTTACCATTGACTATAAAAGGTGTTCTGCCTAAATTCTTTAAGCCACATCCGTTTCCCACATAACAATCAGTCCCAGAAGTCTTTCCGTATTCAGCTTTACCTTCTTCTCCAGTGAAAACGATTATGTGTTGCGGATTGTCTGGATGATAATTTGGACCTTTCGTATCAGTAGATGGATTTACATGATCAAATACACTATTTATACCGTTGTTGTATGGAGTTTTCCCTTGTAGCGGAAAACTTAAATAGAAATTAGAAGGGCGACTGCATTGTGCTACTGTCGAGGGAGTGGCACTCACGCTCTGAATTGGACCGCGCATGAATCGTCCACCTACCCCAAATGTGGTGATGACGAGGACGACCAAGGTCAAGCTAGAAAGGAAATAGTATTTGTGACGTGAATTCTTCAATTGGCGGAGGAAAATGCCTGTCTTCATGGTTGTCTCCTGGTCTACCTGTTTAGTGTCCGAACTAGCGGAAGGAACGAGCTGATTGAATTTCACAGGCCATCTCAATCTTCGTGATTGCACTACGGCCTGAAGACATTTGACTCGCTGAAGCGAATTCGGTAATTTCGGCTCGTCCGAAGTCGCACGCGGTCAGCTTCATCGAGTCAAATGTTCGTCGTCAGCTTTTTGATCGCTTGTTGTTCGAGTCGTTGGCCGGGTGACGCTGCTGTAGTTTAGTGTCAGAGTTTGCCCTTGGTCTTCCCGGCCTAGCGCTACATACGCCGCGAACTTACTCCAAGTCAGCCTTGACCGCCACTTAATTTGTCTTAAATGGTCTTACCACTCAGATGATCGAGCCAGTTTGCTACGAATTCGGCCCGTTTCGCCTCGATCCTGTCCGGCGAGTTTTGCGGAAGGATGACGAACCTGTGCCGATTGCAGCGAAAGCCTTCGATCTGTTGGTAATCCTCATCAAAACCCGCGACCAGCCAATCAGCAAAGAGGAGCTTATGCAGAAGGTCTGGCCGGAGAACAAAACGGTGACGGACAACACTTTTAGCGTGACGCTCTCAACTGTGAGAAAGGCGCTCGGCGACACCGCGAAAGACCCTCACTACATCGTCAAGGCTCCCAGCGGCTACCGCTTTGTGGCAGACGTGCGAACGACACCGGCGAACGGTGAACGCGGATCAAACGAAGCAAATGCGACGGCGCAAAGTATGTCCGCTGAACCGGGCATGTTCCTCGGCGGGCACCTGAAGTTCGTGCTGGGGAGCGGGACACTCTATGGTTTGTTATATGCGGTGGCTTTGTTGGTAGAGGTGGCCTATCGGTTCGACCAATACGGGCGTGGGGCGTTGCTGCTTGCGCCAGTGGTTTGGTTGTGGGCAGGCGCAGTGCCTGTAGCCGGACTGGCTATAGATTGGTGGTTGACGCGCGCGGGAAGGCGCGGAGGATTGGCGGCATCGTTGGTGATCGCGTTGCTGGGAAGCGGGGCTTTGGTGGCTGGAGTGTGGTTGTATTTGCCGCCTGTGCCGATTACGCAATTGGATATTCAGGCCTATACGGCGCAGGCCGCGTATTTGAAAACGGTCACCTACTTTCTGTTTTTGCAGTTCTTCTTTTTGCTCTTGCCGTTTCACTTTGTCGTAGCGATGCAGCGTGAACTGAACGAAGGGCGGCATGTGGCGGCGCTAGACTTGTTGACGGGAAACCGCTTGAGCGTAGCGCCACGGGACGTGGCTTTTATCCGGTTATGGATATTAGCGGTGATGCTGGCATCAATCGTTGTTCTTTCGCTCTTCCTGCATCACAGCCTGATGAGCCATCTGAAGCCATCACAGTTTATGAATCTGTTTGCGAATTTGATCTTGGTGCGCTTGATTCTCTACAACGCGCTGGGCGGGGTTTATTTGTGGTGGTATTCCCACGCGCTAAATGAGTTGAAGCGCGAAGGTCTGAGGCTCCAACAGTTGAAAATCCTCAATGCTGCGGCTAGTCAATAATGACCGGGCTTTATCACTTCATCGTTCCCAGCGTCTGCTGCCAAGCCAGCGTTTTGCGCAACACTTGCAAGCGCGCCCGGTCGCGTTCATTCGCCAGCCCTTCCAATTGCTCCACGATGGACGACAGCAGTTGAAAGGTGAAGTACCCCGCGTGCGTCGTCACGTGGTTGTAATACTTCAGTTCCAATCCGTTCGTAGCAGTGTGGTGAAAGGCGCGCACCTCGTCATCGCTGAGCGTTTCGACATCGGCATTGATCGGCAGCACTTCGCGCGGCAAGCCCTGTTGATAGCCCTTGCCATCGTGCCAGCCGACCAGCAAAAGGCCGATCAGCACGCCCTGCTCGTTTAGATAGTCCGGGCTGAAGATGGCGTTCTGCTCCTGCGAAGTGGACAAGCGCGGCCCGAAATCGCCATAGGCGGAATTGAGCAGGAACGAATTGTAGATCACGCCAACGACCGCACCCGCGTGCCCGGCAATTTTGACGAACTGGCCGAAGCGGTAATCGTTCGGCGTCACGGCTTCATTCGATTCAAACGAACCGAAGACGCGAGCGACGTAATCCACGTGCGAATTTGAGCGGACGATTTTGGCGATGCGCATAGCTTCTACTTCTTTCTGAGATCAGCCGCAGATTTACGCAGAGAGACGCAGATCAGAATTAATCCGCGGCCATCTGCGTTGATCTGCGGCTGAATAGCTTGTCTTCTATGAGCCTGAGCTACTTCACCTTGCCCGGCCCCCACAACGCGCGGCCCGACTTGGCGTTCGTATGTTCGCCGTCTTTCAACACCTGCACGCCATTGACGAAGACGTGCCGCATCCCGACGGCGTATTGATGCGGCTGCTCAAACGTCGCCTTGTCGGCAATCGTCGCGGGATCGAAGACGACTACGTCGGCGTGATAACCCGTCTTCAACATGCCACGGCGCGCAAGCCCCAGATTCGTCGCGGGCAAGCTGGTCAAGCGGCGAATCGCTTCATGCAACGGGATGACCTTTTCGTCACGCACGTATTTGCCCAACAGCCGCGCAAAATTGCCGTAAGCGCGCGGGTGCGTGGACGATTTCAAAAACACGCCTTCGGTCGCCATCGAACCGGCGTCGGAGCCGAACGACACCCAAGGCAATTTGAGCTGCCGCCGGATGTTTTCTTCGGACATCATGAAATAGACCGTGCCGACGCGCGATTGATCTTCCAGCACCAAATCCATGATCGTCTCGAATTCATCCTTGCCGCGCAGCCGCGCCACTTCGGCCAGCGTCTTGCCGGTCAGCGGTTTGAGTTGTTCCGATTTGAATCCGACCAGCAACACACGTTCGCCCGACCCGGCGGCGTGATAGAGGTTCTCCCACTTGTCAGTCGGCGTGCGCATCTCGGCGGCGATCTTCTGGCGCGTCTCAGGATCGCGCAGCCGTTTGAACAGGGCTTCGTAACCGCCATCCAACACCCACGGCGGCATCGCGGCGTCGAGGCCCGTCGAGCCTGCCGGATAGGTGTACATATCGGCGGTGATTTTCAGGCCGGACTTGCGCGCCTGTTCGATGCGCGCGATGGCCTCGGCCAGCTTCGGCCAATTGGCTTGGCCCGCAGCTTTGAGGTGATAAATCTCGGCGGGAATCTTGGCCGCGCGCGCGATGCGGATGAGTTCGTCAATGCCTTCCAGCAGGCGCGCGCCTTCGCTGCGCATGTGCGAGATGTATTTGCCCTGGTATTGCGCGGCGACCTTGCACAGCTCGATCAACTCTTCGGTCGGCGCGTAAAAGGCCGGCGCGTAAATCAGCGACGAACCGATGCCCAGCGCGCCCGCTTCCATCTCCTTGCGCACCAACTCGCGCATTAGCTGAAGCTGTGCCGGCGTCGCTTGCTTGTCTTCTAACCCGACGACGTACTCACGAATGGTCGTCGCGCCGATGAACGACGCCACGTTGCAGGCGACACCTTTGCGTTCGAGGAATTGCAGGTATTCGGCCAGCGTCGTCCATTCGATGTTGTATTTGATGTCACCCTGATCGGCCTGCCGCCGCTGTTTCATCGCGGCGTTGAGCGGCCCCATCGAATCGCCTTCGCCAAAAATCTCGGTCGTCACGCCTTGTTTGAGATCGCCCAGGCTGCGCCCGTCAATCACCAGATCATCCACCGCCCACGAGAGCATGTTGATGAAGCCGGGCGCGACGGCCAGCCCGCGTGCGTCAATCACGGTTTTCGCTTTGGCGTTTTTGAAATTGCCGATGCCGACAATACGATCATTGCGAATCAGGACATCGGCGCGGTGTGGCGCGCGGCCAGAGCCATCGTAGACCGTGCCGTTTTTGATCAGCACGTCGAAGGTCGTTTGCTGAGCCGGGACAGCGGCCGCCGAGGCCAGCAAAAACAAGACAGCGAACAAATTGCGTAGCGGCATAGTTGTGCTCTTCCGAATCGAGATGAAAGTATCGGCTTCACCGCGCGTTCGGCGCTGAGCAGTAGGTTGGATTGCTGGATTGCGTGGCATCAAATCAGCGCGTCAGGATCAATGCCTAACTCGCGCAGTTTGGCGGCCAGCAGTTCGGAGCGTTGACGTTCGGTTTGAGTGGCCTCCCGGTCCGCCGGCAACAGCGTTCCGTCGAGCGTTTCCCAACGCAACCACGTGGCGGTCACGCGCTGGAATTCGCCTGTCCAATGCGTTAATGCCAAACCCAGGCGCTGGCTGACGAGCCGCCCGCGCTCGTCCGGCTCAATCGGAAAATACTTGCCGTCGCGCAACGTGAAGCCCGCCAGTTCGCCGCTGAACGGATCGAACCAGAAGTATTCCGGCACGCGCAGCATTGTTTCATAAATCCGTTTCTTTTCGGTGCGGTCAAAGCGCGCGGTGCGGTCGGATAAAAACTCCACCACGACATCCGGCCCCTTTTTCTCTTCCCAGACCACCCAGCTTTTCCGCTCTCTCAGGCCGTCAACGTCGAGCACGACGAAAAAATCCGGCCCGCGATAATGCTCCGTCTTGTCCTGATCGGGGCTGAAGTAAACGAACATATTGCCGCCGACGAAAAAGTCGCGGCGCTCGGCCCAGTGCAACGTCAAGATTTCGCGCAGCAGGTAAATTTGCAGCAGGTGGCGATCGGTCTCCATAGGCTCTCCGTCTTCGTATGGCAATTCGTCCTGCGACGGCGGCGCGGCCAGCCACGGTGTCAGCGACGGTTTTATGATTTCGGCATAGCGCCCCGCTCCCAGCGGCACAGGCGGCTGGAGAGCTGGCGCGGCAATCGGTTCATTCATAACGGTTCCCTCAGTCAGCAGTGATATGCGGCAGCAATTATTGGGCGGCGCGCGCGACAGCGTCAACCCACGGCATTGGCGGCGCTGCGGGCGGGCGCAAGCAACATGTCCTGCGCAGACCATTCCGCTTCAAGCTGCACCAGCCCGTGAATCACACGGTCAGTGACCACATCGAATTGATACATCTGGTTGTGAATGTCCGCCGGATCACGCCAATCGGGCGCGCCATTCTCGGTATAAACCTTGAGCGAAAGGAAATAGGCGTTGAACGGCAATTCGAGTTTAGCAATCTTCAGATCAACAAAGCCCGCGCCCTGCTTGACCGGCAAGGCTTGCGGGTGTGTGTCGGAGTTATTGGCGCTGGCGACGAAGATGCCGTCGTAGCGATGCACGTCCACGGCAAAGACCGGTTGCGGATAATCACTGCCGGCTTCGTAATGCAACCTAATCGTCACCGGTTCACCGGTGCGAAAGACCCAGCGCGTCTCGCCCGCCGGGTTGAGCATCTCGACATTGGTGAAGCGAATCTTGCCGTTGCCCCAGCGCGAGCCGGTCAATTCCAGTTCGCGCAAAATCTGTTCGTGCTCGTGCGAACGAATGCCGCTGTTCGCAGCCATGTTGCGCAGATGCTCTTCTTCCAGCCGCGCGCAAAAGGCCTGATAGGCCGTGACGACCTTGCGCGCATCGCCGGTCAGCGCCACACGGCCACCTTCGATCCAGACGGCGCGCGTGCAAAAGCGCTGGATCATGGACGGATCGTGCGAAACCAGCAGCACCGTCTTGCCCGACTTGCGAAAGTACTCCATGCGGTCCAGCGATTTGCGCTGGAAGTACACATCGCCGACCGACAGCGCTTCATCCACGATCAACACATCGGGGTCAACGTGGATCGCCGCCGCAAAGGCCAGCCGCATCAGCATCCCGGTCGAATAGGTCTTGACCGCCTGATCCACGAAACCTTCCAACTCGGCGAACTGCACGATCACATCCAACCGCCGCAACATCTCGGCTTCGCTAAAACCCAGAATCTGACCGCTCAGCAAGATGTTTTCGCGCCCGGTGTATTCGGGATTGAAGCCGCTGCCCAATTCCAGCAACGCCGTCACGCGGCCTTCGACCAGCACTTCGCCGTGCGTCGGTTGCAAGACGCCCGCGATGATTTGCAGCAGCGTCGTTTTGCCCGCGCCATTGCGCCCGATGATGCCGACGGTCTCGCCTTGATTGACCTCCAAACTGACATCTTGCAACGCCCAAAAGTCGCGGTGATATTTGCGCCGCCCGCGCAGCAGGATTTCTTTCAACCGGCCAGCGGGGTTGTCGTAGATGCGATAGAGTTTTGAGACGTTATCAACTCGAATCATTGGTAGTCGGTAGTCGGTAGTCAGTAGTCAGTAGTCAGTAGTCAGTAGTCAGTAGTCAGTAGTTTGGTGTTCAGTGCACTCTGGCACTCAACATAACGTTAGGCGCCAGTGCCTCGTTGTGACAGCCTGCGTGATATTAACGCGGCTAGCGGAACAACTATCGCTATAAGCAAGCATGAAACCGGGGGGACAGCAACGAATACAAAAGCGTGCGCTGACCTCTCGGGTGGCGGAATAAGCCTACCGTAGTAAGCCAAAGAACCCAGTGTGATCACGACCGTCACACAATAAAGCGTTGCCCTGGTAAGAACTGACCAACGCATTGAAACCATATTGAGCCAGGCCAGGGCTGCGAACGGCGCCAGTATCCAGAATATGAAAAGAACCAATAGAAAACGGGGCGTGTTCTGACCTGCCCGAAACATCAAACCAAGTGAACCCACAGCCCCAGCCATTACTGCGATCAGAGCTATTGCGCGCAAGTAACCAAGGGGCCCGCCGTCGTGCTGTCCACGGCTTGCGTTTGAGGCTATCTCACTGCGATCAGGAATGCTCATTGAACTCTCCGGTGCCTAACAACCAGCCATTCTTTTCTCAGTCATACAAGTTATCAGGAAACCGCTCGATCTGCGCGCTCTGCTTGCGGCCCACGGCGTAGATGTTATCGCCGCGCAATTCGCGGTGCACTTCGGTGGCCGCGTCCAGCCAGCTCAAAAACTCGTCTTCCGTCTCGTGCCAGACGTTTTCGGTAAACAGCTTGACGACCTTGAACCCGGCGGCTTCGAGCGCCGTTTGCACGTCGCCGGGCGTGTATTCGCGCGCGTGGCGGTCGCCGACGCTCTGGCGGTTGTAAAGCGAATAGATGTTGGGCGTGCGCCCGGCCAGGGCTTCGCGCACGCTGAAGGCACTGGCGATGTTGGGCGTCGTGACGATGACCAGGCCGCCCCATTTCAACACGCGGTGCAATTCAGCCAGCATATGCACGGGGTCTTCCTGCAAATGCTCGATCAGTTCGCAGCAGAGCGCCACATCGAAATGATTATCGGGGAACGGTAGCCGGTCGCGTTCGACGTTGACGTTGTGCATCAACAGACTGAGTTGCTCGCCCGTTGCGGCGTGCCGCACGGTTTGCTGCTGCGCGCGCGTCTCGCCCTTCCACCAGTTGGTCACGGCCAGTTCGCCGTAGCCGCCGTAATGCCGCAGCAGCAACGGCAGATGCAGATAGCTGCTCAATTCGAGCGCACGCTGTTGCGGCGAACCTTGCGGAACCAATTCAACCGTGCGCAACAGACGGCGCGCATGCACGCGGATGTAATCGCTGGCATTCGGATCGTCGGTGAAAAAGTTGCGCAGGTAGTCGAGCGCTTCGGCGTGCTCGAACTTGATTGTTTCGGTCTCTTTGAAATCGAGCTTGTATTCGACCGGCTGCGGCTGGCGGGCTTTGGCGCGCTTGCGCCCTTCGATCAACTGCTCGGCGAATTGCAGGTAGCGCGCCGCGCAACGCCGTACGTCATTGTTCTCCCGAATCCATTCCGCCGCGCGTTGACTCAATTGTTCGCGCAGGTTCGGACGGCAGGCCAGCGCGCGCAACCGCGCCGCCAACTCGCGCTCTTCCGCCGGCCCCGCCGTGACTTTCAAACACACATCATCCGGCAACTCGCCGAACTGGCCGTGGTCGGACACGATCACCGGTTTGCCCGCGCCCAGCGCGCGAATCAGCGTGCCCGAGGTTTCGCCCGCCGTCGGGTAACGCAGATTCACGACCACATCCACAGCTTTCAAGTAACGAAAGAAATCGCGCTCGACCGTGTAGCCGGTCAGCCGCACGTGCCGTTGCAAGCCCATCTCGGCGATCAACGGCGCGGCGCTCCATTTCCAATGATCCTCGCCGACGATCAAACACATGGCGTTGGGCACGACGGCTTGCAGGCGTTTGAAGGCTCGCAGCAAGGTCGGAATGCGCTTCGCCTGCGTGACGAAACCGAACGACGCGATGACCCAGGCGTCTTCGGGCAAGCCAAAGGCGCGGCGGCATTCCAGCCTGTCCAGTTGATCCAGTTCATAGACGCGCGGCGACAGATGATGCGGGATGATTTCAACCGGCAACGCCTGGCCCGGCGCGAATTCGAGCTGCGAGGCGGCGTATTCGTTATGCACGATCACGCCCAGGCTGCGGCTGACCACGCGGCGGTTCATCGGCAAGAGGAACTGCTGATACTCGCTGGCGGCGTCGTTCTCGCGCGCCACGGCCACACGCGCGCCGCGCCGTCCGTAGGCATAGAACATCTCGTTCCAATACGCGGCCTCGTCCTTGCGCCCCAGCGTCTTCCAGGCGATCAGGTGATGCAGGCAGTGTTCGTGCAAGACCAGCAAACCCGGCGTCGCCAGTGCGCGTTCGTAAATGTATTCGTGATGCGGATTGTTGCCTTGATGATAAAGACAAAGATCGAAGGGCTGCTGGCTGTGCAATTCGTCGAAGTGCGTGGCGTCGAAGACCTGATAGGGCTGGCCGGTTTTATTCACGCGCAACTCGTCGGGCCTTTCGACAAAGACGAACAGTTCCGCGCCCCGCGCCAGCGCCGGCAACAACTCGGCGCTGTAATCGGCGATGCCGGATTTGCTGGGGGGAAGCGGACTGAAGTATGCGAGACGCATTTGATTGCGGCCAATTGCCTATGAAGCAGATTGCGGATTGCGGATTGGCTAAGCAGTACTTTCAGCCAGTTCCGCCTTAGCCGTGTTCCGCGTGCGCCAGATGTAGGCGCTGAGCGAAGTGATGAAAAGAATGACAGCGATGAATTGCGAGGTCGAAAGGTTAAAGACCTCGCCGCGCGGATCGTCGCGCCAGTGTTCGATGGTGAAACGCGCCACGGCGTAAAGCATTGCGTAAACCAGCATAACCTGCCCGTGAAAGCGGCGGCGGCCCGTCAGCCAAAGCAGCAACAGAAAAATCACGAAGGTCGCGCCCGTTTCGTAAAGCTGCACCGGATGCAGATGCAGGGGCTGATACAGCCCACCCAACTTGTTCGCCCAAATTTCTTTTTCAATAGGGTCCTTTAGCTCGTTCACAATGGTCGGCACGCCCGTGATCACGAATCCACGTTCTTTGAACTGCACGCCGATGGCCGAAGTCGTCGGCACGCCCCAGCAACATCCGGCGCTGTAACAACCCAGCCGCCCAATCGCCTGCCCGATGGCGATGCCCGGCGCAAAGGCGTCCGCTGTGCGCCACCAGGGTAGTTTGTAAATCCGCATCGCAATGACCGACGCAACGATGGCCCCGATGAACCCGCCATAAAACACGCCGGCCGAACGAACGAAATCGAGCGAAAAAATCTGGCCCGGATCGCGGTAATACACCTCCCATTCGGTGACGATCATCAGCAGCTTAGAGCCGATCAGCGACGACGCCAGCACCCACAGGCCCAAATCGTAAACGCGCTCTTGCGGCAAGCCGTCGCGCTTCGCCAGCCGCGACATCACAAACAGGCCCGTGATGAACGCAATCGCCAGCAATAGCCCGTAGCTGTTGAGCGTGAAGTTGGTGAAGGGAAGTTTGAAGAGGTCTGGAAACATGCTTGGTTTTTCTCTCCTGCAAAGAAGCGGCGCGCGGCTATTCCGCCGGACTCGCCTCTTCGGGAGCGGGGCTTGGATTGGGTTGCGCTGCCGTCTGGGCGGCGCGTTCTTCGCGCAACAATTCCAGCGCCAGCAGCGCCGCGCCGATGCAGATCGCCGAGTCAGCGATGTTAAAGGTCGGCCAGGTGAATTGATCGCGCCAGTGCAATTCGATGAAGTCCACGACTTCGCCCAGCCGTATGCGATCCACCAAATTGCCCAGGATGCCGGCCAACAGCAGCGCCAGCGACCAGCACATGCGCCGCTGCGCCAGCGGCGTGCGCGCCAGATAATGCACCACCATCACCGCCGCTGCGCCGGAAATCGCGGCCAGCAGCCATTTGAGGTTGAACTGCACATCGGCAAACAGGCTGAAGGCCACGCCGCGATTGAGCGCGTAACTCAGCCGGAAAAAGTCTGGGATGATTTCGACGAAGCCGACCGGTTTGAGCCGCGCCGTCGCCCAGAGCTTGGTCGCCTGATCGGCGCTCAGCACCAAAAAGGACAACAGCCAAAATGCGTACTTTGAATTCATCGTTCCGCGTGACACCTCAATTCGGGATTTCTTCTAGCACCGATTCACCGGTTGCACCGTCACCTGACGTCCATTGCCAGCGTTCGTGCAAGCGATGGTTGTGTCCAGCGGCTAAGCGCGCACAAAGCCCGGTTTGACGCCGGTGGCTTCTGCAACTTGGTGATCTCGCGTTTCATGTTTAGTTGTTCGCGGATAAACGAATCCACCTTGTAATCGAGATCGGTGATCCGCTCATTGACTTGTTCAGACAACGCGCTGAGCTGGCGCAACTCCGCGTGGACTTGCGCAAACCGTCCGTCAACTTGCGCAAACCCTTCGCTCATCTCCGCCCGCAACCGCGTCTCAAGCTGTTCAAGCTGTGACACGATCTTGGCAAGCTGCTGCGTCACGACAATTTCAAACGGCAAAACGTTTGTCGAACCGCCATTCAAGTCTTTTGTTAGCTCTTCTGACATTTGGCCTCCTTTTAGGCTCTACCAAAAAATTCATCCAAGTTCTTTGCGCAACGGCCGCACGCGCCCGGATACCGCGTGTCAGCGCCCACATCCACGGTGTAATGCCAGCAGCGTTCGCATTTCACGCCATCAGCTTTATCTACCTTGACGCTCAGCGCCGCGCCTTCCTGTAATTCAACTGCCGAGACGATCAGCGTGAATTTCAACTGTTCCCCAAACGACGCCAGAAAGGCTTTGGTTTCCGCGTCCGCCGTGATCGTCACGCGCGCTTCCAGGCCCGCGCCGATCAGCTTGGCGTTGCGCGCCTCTTCCAACGCCTTCATCACCGCGCCGCGCAGTTCAAACAGCCTTTCATAGCGCGCCAGCAACGCTTCAGCACGCCACGTCTCTTCGTAAGCCGGAAAGACTGTCAGATGCACTGACTCCGCTTCGGCCAACGCGCCGGGCAGGCTCTCCCAAATCTCGTCCGCCGTGAAGACCGTCAACGGCGCCAGCAGTCGCGCCAGCCGGTGCACGATCTCATAAAGCGCCGTTTGCGCCGAACGCCGCGCCAGCGACTTGGGCGCGTAGGTGTAGAGCCGGTCTTTGATGATGTCGAAATAGAGCGCCGACAATTCGACCGTCGCAAACGAATAGAGCGCCTGGTAGACGGTCATAAAATCGTACTGTTCATAAGCCGCCAGCACTTTCTTCACGACTTCGTTGAACGCGCCCAGCGCCCAGCGGTCAAGCTCCTGCAATTCCGCGAAGGGCACGCGCTGCGTGGCCGGCCCAGACGCTGGATTGAAGCCGTCGAGATTGCCCAGGCAATACTTCGCCGTGTTGCGCAGCTTGCGATAGGCGTCGGAGATGCGCGTCAGGATTTCATTCGAGATGCGCATGTCCTCGTGGTAATCGAGCGCCGCGCACCAGAGGCGGATGATTTCCGCGCCGCTTTGTTTGATGACCTTCTCCGGCTCGACCGTGTTGCCCAGTGACTTCGACATCTTCTTGCCTTCGCCGTCCACCGCCCAACCGTAAGTGATAATCTGGCGATAGGGCGGCGCGCCCTTGACCGCCAGGCCGAGCACCAGCGACGAATTGAACCAGCCGCGGAACTGGTCGCCGCCTTCCAGATAAACGTCCGCCGGATAAGGCAGGCCGCGCGGTTCGAGCGTGCTGATCCAGCTCGCGCCCGAATCGAACCACACGTCCAAAATGTCGTGCTCCTTGCGCAACCGGGCCGAAGCGCACTTGCCGCACTTCGTCCCCGGCGGCAACAAATCCTGCTCGGTGCGCTCGTACCAGGCATCGGCGGAATCCTCGGCAAACAGGTCGGCGACGTGGTTGATGACCTTTGGGTCGAGCAGCGTCTCGCCGCAATCCTCGCAATAAAAGACCGTGATCGGCACACCCCAGGCGCGCTGGCGCGAGATGTTCCAATCGGCACGCTCCTTGAACATGTTCTTCATCCGCTCGTTGCCCCACGCCGGATGCCATTGCACCTGGTCGCACGCGGCGACAGCCTCGGCATTCAGGCCGCTCTTTTCCATCGAGATGAACCATTGCGGCGTCGCGCGGAAGATCACCGGATGGTGGCAGCGCCAGCAATGCGGATAGGAGTGGTTGAACTTTTCGGATTTGAGCAACACGCCGATTGCTTCGAGATGCGCGAGCACCGCCTTGTTCCCGTCGGGATCATTTTTGCCGAGCGCGACGACACGCTGCCCGGCGAAATGCGCGACGTCTTTCATGAAATAGCCGCGCGCATCCACCGGGTTATAAATCTCCAGCCCGTACTCGCGCCCGCTCAAAAAGTCTTCGTAGCCGTGCCCCGGCGCGGTGTGCACCGCGCCCGTGCCCGCCTCGAGCGTCACGTGATCGCCCAGCATCAACAGGCTGTTGCGTTCGATGAAAGGATGCCGCGCTTTCAACCGGTCAAACACTTCGCCGCTGTACGTGCCGATGATTTCGTAACTCTCCCAGCCGACTTTCCTGGCGACTTCTGCCAACAAACCGTTGGCGACGATGAAGACGTCATCACCAACCGCCACGGCGTTGTATTCGTATTTTGGATTGAGGCAGATACCCAGATTCGCCGGCAGCGTCCACGGCGTCGTCGTCCAGATGATGATGCTGACATTCTTGCCAGCCAGCGCCGCATCAACTTTCGCCGCATCAGGGAACGCGAATTTCACATAGACCGAATAGCTCGCGTGATCGGCGTACTCGACTTCGGCCTCGGCCAGCGACGTGACACAACTGATGCACCAATGCACCGGACGCGCGCCTTTGTAGACCGCGCCGCGCTCGACGAATTTGCCAAAGGCGCGCACGATATTGGCCTGATACTGCGGGGCCATCGTGATGTAGGGGTCGCCCCATTCGCCGAACACGCCCAGCCGTTTGAAATCCTCGCGCTGCAAGCCGACGTACTTGTTGGCGTAAACGCGCGCGGCCTTGCGGATGGTCAGGCGGTCAAGCTCCTGCTTGTTCTTTTTGAGTTCCTCTTCGACCTTGATCTCGATGGGCAGGCCGTGGCAATCCCAGCCGGGGATGTAGGGCGCCCAATAGCCCATCATCGAACGCGATTTGACAACGAAATCCTTGAGAATCTTGTTGAGCGCGGTGCCGATGTGAATGTTGCCGTTGGCATAAGGCGGCCCGTCGTGCAGCACGAACAAGGGCCGGCCCGCGCGCGCCGCGCGCAGCTTTTCGTAAAGGTTCAAGGCCTCCCACTTCGCCAGCCGCAGCGGTTCGTTCTGCGCCAGATTGCCTTTGAGCGGGAAAGCGGTCTTGGGTAGGTTGACGGTCGTTTTGAGATCGAGCGTCGTTGCTTCAGTCGCCATAATCCGTGTAGCTCTCACCTGCTGGGTTATTGTTCAAGGGTTAAAAATAGCGGCGATGATAGCCTACTCAACCACAATAAAAAAGCACCTCTCGCGGCGGGTTGGCGGCAACAGGTGTGCTCAGGCGGCGCAGAATCAGCCCGCAGAACGTGCTGAAGCTGAATTTGAGCTTGCCAAGTACGGCCAGCGGCTTCCCCTCGCGAACGGCTGGCGCGCACTGGATTTAGGAGGCCGCGCGCAGGGCGTGTGAATAGAAATTAGGCGAACTGTCCGGCGACAAACGCATCGTCGTTAAGGTGGGGATAGCAGGCATAAAGCCGATCAATCTCTGCCATCTGGCTGGGCGATAAATCTTCGTGCGGATCGAGGCACCAGCGGCCTGCCAGCAAGCCCTGACGGCGCAGCACCTCGTGCAACCCGGCAATGCAGCCCGCGAAATTGTTCTGCGCGTCGAATAACACTGCATTCGCATCGGTGATCTCAGCCGAACGCGCCAGCAATTCATAGGCATCGCGTCCCTCATTGCGTTTGCATTCACGGACGGCTTCGAGCAATTCGACGGCGCGTTTTGTCCACACGGCCCAATGCCCGAGCAGGCCGCCAGCAAAGTGAATTGAGATGGGTTCGCCCGCGCGGGTGAAACGAAATTCGGTCAGCAAATCCGCGACGATGTTGTCGTCATTGCCGGTGTAAAGCGCGACTTCGCGGTGGCGTCCGCTGTCAGCGAGAGCGCGCGCGACAGCCAGCGTGTGATAGCGGTTGAAGGGCGCGACCTTGATCGCCACGAGGTTTTCGATTTCCAGCAATGCGCGCCAGAACTGGTAATCGAGGATGCGCCCGCCCACAGCGGGTTGCAGGTAGAAGCCGAAGAGCGGAATGACTTCGGCGACGCGGCGGCAATGTGCGAGCAGTTCCTGATTGGAAGCTTCATCGAGCGCAGCCAGGCTGAGCAACCCCGCGTCATAACCGGTCTCGCGCGCGAACGCGGCTTCCTGCAATGCCTGTTCAGTCTTGCCGCAAACGCCCGCGATTTTGACGAGGCGTTTATTGTGTTGCGTTTCAAACTCGCGCGCCGTTGCCAGTGCCAGTTGCAGCACCGGCTCGAACAGCCCAACGTTCAAATCTCGAATCGCAAATTGTGTGGTATGCACGCCGACCGCCAGACCCCCAGCTCCGGCGGCACAATAGTATTTTGTCAGCCCGGCTTGCCTGCGTTCATCGAGTTTACGTTCGGCAGTCAACGCCAGCGGATGCGCGGGAATTACGAGGCCAGCCAGCAAAGTCTGGCGAATGATTGGATCAACAGGCAAAACGTTCCCTCCCTCTCAAAACTTGCCATCGGTGACTTCAAATTTCGTAGGCTTGTTCAGGCTCGCGCCGCCGGCTTCAATCCAGTGCGCAACCATTTCCATCAGCGTCAGCGCGGCGACCGATGGATAGCCAAGCAGCGAATGGCACAACGCAGCGTTGTTCAGCAAAGCCAGCGCGGACGGTTCGCCTTGATAACTCGCCGCGCGTTGAAAGCGTTGCGCGAAAAACTCTGCCGCCTGGCGCGTCGAAAGCGTTTCCGGCCCGGTAACGTTCAGCAGGCGCGGCGGCGCTTCGCACAGCTCGATGCTGCGCAGCGCATAAGAATTCGCGTCGCCTTGCCAGATCACATTGAACGCGGCGACCGAAAGATTCACCGGCTGGCCTGCATAAACCTTTCTGGCAATGTCTACCAACACGCCGTAGCGCAAATCCACCGCGTAATTCAGCCGGAAGATCAAACAGCGCGTGCCGCGTTCGCGCGCGAAGTACTCAAAGATGCGCTCGCGCCCCAGACACGATTGCGCGTATTCGCCTTGCGGGGCGGGCGCATCGCTTTCGACCGAACCACCCGAAGCCGGGCTGACAAATGGATACACGTTGCCGGTGGAGAAAGCGACGATGCGCGCGGCGTGAAAACGTTCCGCCACCAACGCGGGCACATAGGTGTTACTCGCCCACGTCAAATCGGTTCTTTCGGTCGAGCCGAATTTGCGGCCCGCCAAAAACCAAACGTTTTCGCAAGCGGGCAATTGATTGATTTGCGCGCGGTCGAGCAAATCGCAGCAGATCGTTTCAACGCCCGCGCTATCGAGTTCAGCGCGCGCTTGCGGCGAGGAGAAGCGCGAGACGGCGATGACGCGGCGTTTGCTATGCGCGGCATCCGCAGCCTGTTTGATGCGCCGTGCGAGTGACGGCCCCAGCTTGCCGCCCGCGCCCAGGATCAGCACATCGCCCGACAGGCGGCGCAGGCATTCAACGTCAGCGGCGGATGGTGTGACGAGCAATTCTTCGAGTTGTGCTGCGGTGGAAACGCTCATCAACCGAACTCCGGCCCCAGAATGGCGAATTGTTTTGCGGGCAAGCCGGGATAGGCGTTTTCGCCAAAGTGCATCCGCATAAAGGGTCGCTGTTCGCGGAAGCCAATAGATGCAAGCCACGTGCGCCAGTCCGGCGCGAGATGGGTGGCATCAAAAAAAAACGGTTTGGCCGGATGCTGATGCAGGCAAGCCGTCACAAGCTGGCGCGCCGTTGTCTGATCGTGCGCAATCACCGGCCCCAGATGTTCGGCGTTGTGGCCGTGCCGTCCGAAACAATAGCCAGTGATTTGTTGGTGTTGAACAATCACCCAGGCGTATGCGGGCGCGCCCGCGAACATCCATTCGAGCAACGCGCGCCGATCCGCGCCAAAGACTTCCCGATCAAGCCGGAGTATGGCGGGAAAATCTGCGCGCGTCAGCGGACGCGCCGGATTGCCCTGTATTTTCAAACATTCCCGCGCCACCACAGTTTCCATCCGGCTCAGGCCGTATTCATCCACAAAGCCGAGTTGCCGGTAAACAGGCTGCCCCGCCGGCGTCGCGTCCAAGCGGATGGGGTGCGCGTCGTGCAGCACCGCGACGGCTTCGTTCATCAACAACGCGCCCACGCCGTTGCCCCGCAGCGCCGGCTCAACCAGCACCATCGCGACCCAACCGAAACGATTTTCATAATTCACCGTGGCGACCGTGCCAATCACCTGCCCGTCTTTCACGGCGACGCGGCAACCGTGTGGGCTGAGGTTGAGAAACTGTTCCCAGTCGCGGCGCGTTTGATTCCAGCCACTGACGCGGCAGAGGCGCAAGCCTGCTTCGATGTCGGCTGAACGCATGGCACGAAAGCGTAGCGCAGTTTCAGTTTGCAACATCATGCTTCGCCGCCCTTTCTCATTGGGTTGTAGCTGTGCCGTAAGCTTCCGCAATGC
The DNA here is from genome assembly GCA_043740245.1 of Acidobacteriota bacterium. Taxonomy (GTDB): domain Bacteria; phylum Acidobacteriota; class Blastocatellia; order RBC074; family RBC074; genus JACPYM01. The sequence goes on from JAYUCP010000207.1 coordinate 28,507, forward strand.
GCGTCTTAAGAAAGGCCAGATCGCGCGCGGCGGCGGCCAGCATGTTCGCTTCCTGCTCGCTCGCGGTCTTGCCCGCGATGTCGTATTCGATGTGCAGCGAAATCGGGCCGCTGAATCCGCCGCGCGCGAGCGTGGCGAAAAAGTGTTTCCAATCCACCATGCCTGCGCCGAGCGGACAGTCCTGCGTCGCCCAGCCTTTGGCGGTTTTCTCCCAGGTGAAATCCTTGACGGCGACCATCTTGATGCGCGGCGCAATCCATTGCAGCGCCGCCTTCCACGCGCCCGCGCCGCCTTCAGCGACGGCGTGGTGCGGGTCGTAATACCAGCCCGCCCAGCGCGCGTCGAGCTTTTCCATCAGCGGAATGAAATCCCAAATACCGCCGCCGACGTAGCCGGAATGATTGTGGAAGCCGGCCTGGATGTTGTGCTTTTGACTCAACCCGGCCAACGATTGAAAGGCCTGTCCCGCTTGCTGCAATTCGGCGCGCGTGTCTTTGAACTGGTATTTGTGATAGCCCGCTTTGAAATACGGAATGCCCAGCTTGCCCGCAGTGGCGAGAATCGGTTGCGCTGTCGGTTCCTCCGCCGTCAGCAAGCCGGTTGTAATCATCGGCACGGCGAGGCCAGCGGCGCGAATTGCGTCCAAAGCTTTGGGCAAGTCAGCAGCAGCGCTTTCGGGTTTGACGTGGCCGCCGGGGCGCACGGTCAAATCTACGCCGTCGAAGCCGAGTTGCTTGACGGTTTGTCCGAGTTGCCGCCAATCGAGTTGCGGCAGGTGTTTCGAGAAAAAGCACAGCTTCCCGGCGTAGGCATTGGCTGCGCCACTGGTTGCAAATGCCCGCTCACCTGCAAGCGCCGCCGTCGCCGCCGTCAATAAAAATTCTCTGCGATTCAATTCGTTCATTATTTTCCTTCCTGTTCAGGCCAATCCGGCCTCTTGTTTGTGTTCGTCAAACTGCGCGCGTCTGCCGCTGTGCATAATTTCAAGTCATGGATTTCACCACGCCGAGGCCGGGACCGTTGAGCGCGCCCGTCCGCAGCGTTCCATCCTTGATGAGGAACAAACCCGGAAAATCTTTTTTCCACTTTTCATTCGCCGACGGCACGTATTGCCGCGCGTTGCCTTCGAGACCGCCCACACCGGGCACATGCGCCGCGATGCTGCAAGAATGGATGAACGACGCGCCGGGGCAGGTCAGGTCTTGCACGCACAACGACATTTTGTATTTCTGCGCCGCCGCCGCCATCAGCACCGCGTGGCTTTGGCCCTTACACGCCTTGAGCGCCACGCCCGTGTAGCCCATCTCGCGCGCCAGCAGCAGCGCTTCCAGATCGGTCAGCGATTCGTCAATGACGACGGGGCGCAGCTTGGCGGCCTCGTGCATCACGTTCGCGCGGTCGGCGCGCAGGTCGCGTTGCGTCGGCTGTTCGATGTATTGAATGCGCGCGAAGCCCCGCGGCGCGGCCTCTTTCACGCGGCGCAAGACTTCGAGCAGATAGCCCACGTTGTCGCAGCGTTCGTTGAAATCGAGCAGATATTTGCACTGTTGCTGTCGGGCGGCGGACAGGTTTTCATCCACGATGCGATCAATTTTCAGGATGCGCTGCGTGTCGGCCTCGCGGTCGCCGCCGTTGAGCTTGAGCTTGAAATGCGTCAGTCCGTTGAAGCGAATCCAGTCGGGCAAGGTTTCAGGCAAGCCGTCGCCCACGCGCTTCTTGACGTCGCTTTCGAGCAAGGGGTCGGACGCGCCCACCGAATGAAACAGCGGAATGCGCGGGACGGGCTGTTTGAGCAGATAACGATCCAGCGCTTCGCCTTTGAAATCGGCGTTGAGGTAATGCGACAAATCGCGCGGCAACAAATCGCGCCCGTATGTTTGCCAGCAACTGCGGCGATGAACCTTGCCGAACGCATCATGAATCGCGGCATCAAACGCGCTGGCCGTGACCAACATGCACAGCTTCGGAATCGGCGCGGCCAGCTTCAGTTCACGCGAAACTTCTTCAGCCGCTTTCAGAAATTCCGGTTCGAGCGCGACAAAGGCGTCCAGCGGATGGCCGGTCTCTTTGTAGCCATTGATAATTTTGTTGATGCGTTCCGCCAGCGCCTTCATCGCGCCGAGCGTCGTGTCGTAGCCCATCACCGACGAAGGGAACGCCCACTGATTGCCCATCGTCATCGAACCAAAGCCGCGCGCGGTGCGTCCGTCAACCGTTTTGACCGTGCAATTGACGTTGAGCAGCGTCACGCGATCTACGCTGCGCCCGCCGAACATATAGGGCGCGCGATAGAGGTGGTCTTCGTAGCCGAACGAAATCTCTTCGATGCGAATGTCAGTCGCGCGCGGCACGCTGATATGCGCCGCCAACGGCGCGAGCAGTGCCGCGCGCAGAAAGTCACGCCGAGAAGAAAATTCCGATGTTGATTGCTTGCGAGTCGCCATCGTTACTCCAGAGATTGCTCAAATGCGTATGAAGATTCGGTTGCGTTGCATCCAGCGCAGGATCAGCCACCAGATCAGCAACACGGCTGCGCCCAGCAGCAGCGTCTCATACGCGCCGCCGAACACTTGAAACACGCCTGGCCCGAAATGGCGCTTGAGCGCGGCACTGGTAAAATCCGCCGTCAACTCGGCCAGGCAATAGGCGGCAATCGAATTCATCCCAATCACCAGCAACGGAAAGGCCGCGCGCTTGTAACCCTTCCAATCCAGCGCGGCATAAAACGCGGCCAGGAACAGGAAGCACCAGCCGCCGCTGAACAGCACCCAGCTCGGCGTCCAGATGCGTTTGACGACCGGGCAAAGGCCCGCCCAGTCGAGCAACAGCCCCGCCACTATGCCCGTTATTCCGGCGACGACGAACCATTTCACTTTTTGCTGTTGGTTGCGTTCACTGCGCAAGATGCCGCCCGCCAGCAAGCCGAGGATCATCGTGCCGAGCGTGGGAATAAAACTCAGCGTCAGGTAGCCGCCCTTGTTAAAGACGAATGGTTCTTCGCGCGGAAACAGGTTGAGAAACCATTGGTCAAATGCAGCGGCAAAATTGGCGTTCTTGTTCCAGTGCGCGGCAAACCCCGTCAACAGGTGCGGCCAGTCCGGTTTCACACCAACCGCTGTCCAATCAAAATCGGCGCCAGGTAACGGATGCAGCGCAAACGCCAGCCAGTACCCGAGCAGGATTGCGCCCAGCGCCAGCCATTGCACGCGCACGCTTTGCCAACCCAGCAAAAAGAGAAAACCGTAGCCCAGCCCAATCTGCGTCAGCGTGTCTTCAAACGTGAAATAGGTAATCGGGTGTTTGACGGAGCGCAGGAAAATTCCCAGCAAAATCAGAATCAAGGCGCGGGTGAAGGCGTGGCGAATCATCTGATCTTTGCTTTGCCCTTGCGCCTGCCGGCTGGCCAGCGAGAAGGGCAAGGCGGCCCCGACCAGCAAAGAAAACGACGGTTGAATGAGGTCGTGCAGCGAACAGCCGACCCACGAAACATGCGCTTGCTGCGAAGCCAGAAAGCCCCAGAAGCGGCTGGCCGGCAAGGCTTCGGCGACGCGGCTCAGGCGCAAGACTTCCGCCATCATCAACAACATCACGAACCCGCGATAGGCATCCAGCGCTGAAAGTCGCGCGGGTGCGATGGCGGGCGCATTGGCTTGCGCCGCCTCGTCATTCACGGCGACTACATTGAGCGGTGGTGGTTGCGTAATTGCTAGCGAAGACATTTTTCTCTTCCGTTGAACGGTAAGCAGCAAGTTTGAAGTTCTTTGGCTTGCGCGAAACCACTGATCGAAAGTTGCGCACAGCGCGATGGCTACTGCAACAATCAAGCCGAAACAGCATGACGCTGCTTGCCCTGCAAATCGGCAAAATCGGCCTCGGTCATCATCCGCACCAACTCCTTGAACGTGACTTGCGGTTGCCAGCCCAGTTTCTGTTTGGCTTTGGACGGGTCGCCGATCAGCAAATCCACTTCGGCCGGGCGGAAGTAGCGCGGATCAATCTCGACGTGCTGCTGGTAATCCAAGCCCAAATGGCCGAACGCCGTCTCGCACAGTTCGCGCACGGTGTGCGTCTCGCCCG
>JAYUCP010000208.1:0-5254 GCA_043740245.1 Acidobacteriota bacterium
GTCAGGTATTGGCCGGGGCCGAGCACGATGCCCTGCCGTTTGCTTTCGCCCAGATCGAACATGCCGTGCGCGGCGATGTGCATGATCTGATATTCGCGGGCGAACAATTCGGTGATGACGCGCAGCCCCAGCGGTTTGATCAACTCGGTGACTTCGTATTGCGCGGGCCGCAGCGCGGCGGCCACGCGGCGGCCTTCTTCTTGCGCGCCGAACAATTCTGGCAAGCCGTGATTGGCGGCATCGCCGACGACCAGCGCATTGCGTTGCCGCGCCGGAATCGGGTTGGCCCGGAAATCGAGCGCCTTGAATTGGCGCAGCAGGCCGATTTGCGTGACGACGGGTTTGTCGGTTTGAGAACGTTCGGCCAGCAATTCCCAGGGGTACTGCGCCGCCGCGCGATCCAAAACGAGCAGCAGGTTTTCGGGCTGGTTTTTCAGTTCATTCGGCACCAGCAATTCAAAGAGTGTGGCGGCCAGGCTCTTGTCGTAAACCGGCTGGGAAATCGAATCGCGGATGAGTTGATCTACCCACTGGCGCGGCGTGGATTGCTTCAGGCCTTCGGCGCGCGCGCGGTCGGTCAGCACGGTGAATTCGAGGTCTTCGTCCGCGCCGCCCTGCGCGGCTTGTTCCAAGCCCAGCAATTGGCTGATGAGTTCGGTCAGATAAACGCGCTGGGCCGGCACGCGCGCGGCTTCTTCCACCAATTTTTCCAGCAACTGCCGTTGGGTGGCGCGCAAATCAGGATTGGCGCTGAGATGGCGCAACAGGTCGGGGAACCCGCCCGCGCGCGCCGTCACGGTGGCGGGTTTGCTCAGACTGGCGATCTGTATGCGCCGCCACCAGTCGCTGGCGTAAGGCGCAACCGGGCGTTGATAGCGTCCGCCCTTCTTGGCTTCGAGTAAGGCGGGCGCAACTTCCAGGCCGACCTGATCGCCAAAATCCACGGGCGGCGTCTGCCGCAAGCTGTGCGCGGTGTGAATGGCCTGGATGGCGACGTCTTCATAAATCTCGACCAGTTCGACCTTGTCAATCCGCACCTGATTCCACAAACCTTGCGCTTGCAGGATGCGATTGGCGTTGATGGCGCCGGTCAAAACGGCTTCGACCGCTTCGGACACAGTCAACGCGTGGCCGCCATAGGTGCCGATCAACAGCGAACTAAAGGCCGCCGAACGCACGCCTGTTTCACCGGGCCGCGCCGGGCGTTCAGCCGTCGCCAGCGCGTATTGCAACGCGGCGGTCGTCACTCCATTCCGTACCACATCGGCGCGGATTTCGCCGACTTCGCCCAGCCCGATGATCAACGCGCCGGGCGGTTGATGATCCGGTTCCATCATAACAACTGCCGTCGTGCCTTGGGGGCCGGGATACAGATTCATGCCGAGGCGTTCGGCCAAGCGCCGACCCAAGTGTTTGTCCAGCACTGCTTCGGCGCTGACGATGCTGTCGCCATTGTAATGCCCGACCACAAGCGGATTTTGGGCATAGCGCAAATGTCCGTGCATCACCGACACCTGCAAGGTGTAGGCCGTATCGGCCGTGCTGACGGTGGGACGGCTGCGGCCCCCGGAGACCGCATCCAGCAATTCCTCTTCATTCGGGAAAACCGGTGTGAAGGCTTCGGCGCGCGTGACGATGGTGAGCGCCTCGCCCGCCCGGTCACGCCGCGGCTGCCGCGCCAGACGTTCCGTCCGGCCCTGTTCGAGCAAATCACCCAGCGCCGGGAAGAGCGGCGGATGATCGGCCAGATCGCCGTGAATCACGTCGGTGTAATAAACCGGCACATTGGCGAGCAGGCCCTGGTCATAAGGCACACGGCCATCGCCTTGCGTCGTCTCGGTGACGTCCAGCCCGCCATCGGCGGCGCGGCGCATCGCAATCGGCGTGCGGTCAGCGGAACCGGCGACATAAAACATTTGCGCCGGGCCGCTGGCGTCGCGGTTCAAACGCGCGCGCCACTCCTTGGCAGCTTGCAGCTTCGCCGTATCGGGCGCAACGGCTTTCAAATCGAGCCAGGGCTGTTGGTCGAAATAAGTCTCAGGCAGCAAATCGAGCACGCCGGGATAGGCGCGGATGATTTGCAGCAGGCCGTTCAGGCCGTGTTTGAAATCGAGCAGCGCGAGCATCTTCAGCAGCTTCTCTTCACCAAGCAGCATGCGGGCGATTTGCGTCGCGCCGTTGTTGGGCGTGCCGAGCATCACCAGCCGTCCCTGGCGTTTGACCAGTTCCTGCCAGAGTTCGCCATCGTGCGCAATCATGGAGCGCGCGACCAACCCGCCCATCGAATGCGCCAGCAAATGAATTGGCTGCCCATCGCTTGTGCTGAGTGCGCCACGCACGGCGCGCGCCAGATTCTCACCGGCATCCTTGACCGAATATCGCCAATCGTAGGCGAACGGAACCACGCGGTATTTACGGCTCAACTCTTCGACCAGCCGTTTGTAATCGCTGGCCATCAAGCCCTCCGTCGCCACGTCAGGAGCGTTGTGCTCAATCACCAGCTTGCTCATGTCGCCGCGCAGCAAGGCCAGATGATTGAGCCACACTTCTTTGCCTTGATAATTCAACTCGCTGCCCATAATGCCCGGCAACACGAACACCGTGCCTTTCGCCGCCGCCCCGCTGATGGGGCCGCCGCGCGCCGCCGCGACGTTGATCTTTTCGGCGCCGCGTTGCGTCAGTTTGTCGAAACCCTTGGTTTGCTCGAACGGCTGCGCTTTGAGCGCCAGCCGCATGGCTAAACGGCGGCGTGTGTCGGCATTGAAAAAATAGCTGAAGTGATTGACATCGGAGCCTTCATCGAAAAAGCGCCAGGCTTGTTCCTGGCGTTTCAAACCGCCATCCATCGCGCGCGTATTGACGACCCAATCGTTCTTTTCCCACAGCACCGTGTTGGTCAGCAACGTCAGCAGCGAACCTGACACTGAACCGCCAATGGCGCTATCGCCCGCAATCACAGCCAAGTCGGCGTCGGTGTTCAAGCCGGGTTGATTGAGGAAGCCGATCAGCGGCGAAGACGGCATCATCGCTTCCAGCCCGGGCAACTCCGCCGGATTGGCGCGCAGCTTGACGAGCGTCGTCATCGTCATCTTGATGAAATCGTAGATCGGATTTTCGTTCAGCCCCGGCACCAATTCGATGGCGTGCAACAGCGCGGAAAAAAAGTAGTCCAGATTGTTCGCCAGCCAGGTGGTGCCGCGCGCCGGACAGGCCACCCGCACGAAGCGTTCGATGCGCAAACGTTTGCGGCCCAACGCTTCCCAGAATTGGCTCAGCAACTCGCGTTCGTTTTTGCGGGCCGCCTGCGCGTCCGGCCCGTCGTCACTGGCCTTTTCATAAACCGCCAGCAGGTTTTCGAACTGCACCTGCTCGCGCGCCACGCCGCTGAGACAGAGCAATTCGCCGACCAGACCGCCGCGCGAATGCGAGACCAGATGCAGCGTCGCGCCTTCGGGCAAAACGTTCAGCAAATCAAGCGCATTTTTGATCGGGCTGACGCTGAGCGAGCGGTGCTCAAAGGCGTAAATGCGCTGGCCGTAATCGGCGCGCAACTGCTTCCATTCCTCGGTGCCCGCGAGTTTGCCAAAACTGCCATCGCTGCTCGAAGCCGTGCCGTGAATGAAGAGCAGATAGGGTTCGGTGACCGCCAGCGTTTTCGGGTCTTTGACCTGTCCATCAAGTTTGAGCTTCAAATCGTCGCCAAACGGGAAGAGCCAGCCCGAACAGTCGGGATCGCCAGCGTTGAGTTGCGCCAAGGTCTGTTCCAGCGTGCCCTCGACCAATTGATCTTCGACCTTCCGCACCGCCACGCGCGCCACCCCTTTGGCCAGTTCCGAGGCCGGATCAATGCCGATGATTTTCAGCCCCTTCAGAATCGCCTGTCCGATGATCCCACGCGTTGCGCCGGGCAGTGCAAAGGTGTGCGGCAACCGCACCTGCGTATCGGGTTCGGTCGCTAGCCCGCGCGTCTTGGCGGCTTGTTTATCGGCGTTGAGCTTGGCGAAAAGGCGTTCGCCAGAGACCCACAATTTCTGCCCGTCCTCGAATTCCAACTCGACGACCTGCCCCTCCAACTGCTTGGCATCCAGCGTCGCCAATTCAACCGGGCCGCCATCGCGCGCGGGCGGTTTGATGTTGTAGGCGCTGACTACCTTGAGGTCATTTTGAAAGAGCTTTTTGGTGGGCGGCGCGACGTTGGTTTCACGCGTGCCGGGAATCAGCACGGTGGTTGGATTGGTAGGCAGGTTCTCGGCCATGGGGATGCTCCTGGTTTGTGCCTAGCCGCTGGCTAGGTTGTGGGTTGATGGGGTTAGTTACCAATGCGCCAAACCTGGGTACGCGCCGCTGCCAGCGTGCGGGCGTGGTGTGAGACAGAACAATGCCGGAGGAATTCCCTTTCAGCCTCTAAGCTGTCTGCCGCCAAGTCTGCACGCTGGCAGCGGTGCGTACCCAGGGATAGCTATTTCTGTGCAATGAGCAAAGTCGCTTTGATCGAAACGTCGAAATCCAGCGCCTGACGCGCGCGGTCAATCACTTCGGGCAGATGGCGTTTGACGCGTTCGCGCGCCGCCGCATCCGGCAGAAACGCAAGCCAAGCGCGCAAAAATCCTGTTTCAATCAACGGCGACGACAGGAACGTTGCGCCATCGGCGAAGGGAAAGCTTTCCTTGCGTGTGACGGTGCGAATATTTTTCCAGCCAGCAGCGGCGGCTTGCGCTTCGACATTGGTCAACGTCAGGGGTGCTGCAATGAGCGATTCGAGTTGCGGCGTGTATTCGTTCAAATCCAAATCGAAAAGCGTTTCCCAGTAAACCGAAAAGAACTCGTCAAAGCTGCCGCGCGTCGTGAGCTTCAAAACAACCGTCGCGTCTTTTTTGGCGACGCGCTGCAACTCGGCCAGGGCCGCACCGATTGCGTTGGCCGGCGTGAGCGAAGCATCGGCGATGATCCAATCAAAAGCATTGGCGGCGACGCCCAAGGCTTGCAAAGTTCCCTGCCGAAAGGTGACGCGTTCAGTCACCATCTGAACTGAGGCTTTGCCGCGCGCCAGCACCAGTTTTTCAGGGCTGGCATCTATGCCAACGACGACGGCCTTTTTGCCCGCGCGCAACAGCAAATCCACGGCGTAACTGCCGGTGCCGCATTCGGCGTCCAGGAAGACGCCTGCTTCGAGCACTTCGGCGGGCACCTTGACTTCTTCGTCCACCATCTGGTCAAAGGCTTCGCGCCAGAGCGGCGCCATGTACAGGTCGTA
>JAYUCP010000209.1:0-32506 GCA_043740245.1 Acidobacteriota bacterium
GTGTCCCCCTTCTTAGTTCTGCTCTGATCACTGTTCCTGGGGCGGTGCGCGAAGCGCAGGTGCGTATGCACCAGCCCCCTGCGCCGCTTTGGGCGCAGGCAAAAATTTTTAGCTTTTTGACATGTCGGTGCGGTACGAGGAGCGGTAGCGACTTGGTGATTCCGTGTTTCATACACTCGCAGTTACCAAGTCGCTACCGCTCCTCGTACTGCACTGTTATGATGCCCGCGCAACGCAAGTTGTGGGGTTCGCTGCGACGCACCTGCGGGGCGGCGCGTGGTTCAACAACAATGACAACGCGCGTGCCGTCAATCGTAACAACAACTCGCCGGGCAACCGTAACAACAATACCGGTTTTCGGCTGGTGGTGGCGCGTCCCACTCCTTTTGTCCCTCTTCAATGGCCTGAGGCACGGGCTTCAGCGCGAGTCGTGACGGCTGGCAACAGCACGCCACGCCTTCCGGAATTGCTGGCCGAGTACGCTTTGCCAGCCGAGGCGAAGAACTGAAAGAAGGCGCAGCCGAATCCCGTCCGCACGGGCGCTGTCGCACCGTCGGGCGCTTACAAAAGCAGCAGCCGGACACGCGTGCTCGCACCCGTGTCCGGCTACTGTCGTTTTCACCCAGCCAACCGCTTGGCAACAACAGGCCTACGCCGTGCGATGCGCAGGCCGGATGGCGAGATTCGCCGGCTGGATGCGCGCGCGCATTTATAGAAACCTATGTCAGAAGCATTCACCACCACCGGTCTGCTGATGGCCGCCACCACCTCCGTCACCAATGTCTTCAAAGACATCGCGGGCAAGAAGGTCGTAGACCAGCACGAACTGGTCGCCTCGACTTTCTGGATTCGCTTTTTTGCCGCCGTCGTCTTTGCCGGCGCGTTGATTGTGCGTATCGCGCTGTATGGCGCGCCAGTGGTCAGGCCTGATCCGAGCCCGCTCTTTGGCGTGCCGGGCTGGTTCATCGCGCCGTTGCCGACCTATTTCATTTATCTGTTGATCGAAGTTTCGTTGATCGTTTGTTCGACGCTGTTGTTCTTCCGCGCGATGCAGGTGTCGCCGATTTCGCTGTGCATGCCGTATGTGTCGTTCACGCCGGTCTTTCTGCTTTTCACCGGACGGCTCATCAATCACGAGACGATTTCGCAGGCGGCAATGGTCGGCGTGCTGTTGATCTTCATCGGTTCGATGGTGATGCACCGGGCGCTGTGGACGAATGGCTGGCTGGAGCCGGTCAAGGCGATTTACCGCGAACGCGGCTGCCTGTACATGCTGATCGCCGGATTTATCATGGCGATCACCAATCCGATTGATAAAAAGCTGGTGACGATGACCGATGCCTTTACGCAAGGCTGCGGCTTTGGCGTAGGCATGGCGATTTTCTTCGGCGCGCTGGCGCTGGCGCGGCGCGCAGATGTCGGCCACGTGATCCGCGCGACGCCGGGCTGGTGCATGATCGCGGGTTCGGGCGAGGCGATTGCGCTACTCTTTCAGTTGATGTCGCACAACTACATTCAGGTCGTCATCACGATCAGCATCAAACGCGCGGGCATCATCCTGACGGTGTTGCTGGGCTGGCTGATTTTCAAAGAGAAAGACATCGGCGACAAATTGATCGCGGCCTCGGTGATGCTCGCCGGCGTGTTGATTATCTATTTGAAGCTGGATGTGGCGGCGAGCGCAGGCTTGGCAGGCGCGGCGTTGCTGGCGATGATGGCGGCGATGTATTTGACGCGTAAACCGGCGTTGGCCGTGGCTGCCTCGTAGTAGCGAATTTATTCGCGGCAGCGTCCCTAACGAATAAATTCGTTACTACAAGGCCGCGAAATGGAGGGATAAACGCGAAGATGGCTGCAACGGGTACGCAATATAGTTTTGACGACGAGCCGGGGCTGCATGCGCCGGAGCTTTATGATTACGCCGGACTGCTGGAAGGCCTGGATGGGCTGGGCGCAATTGATGCCTCACAGGTCACGCGCTATCACCAGCAGGGCGTGCTCGCGGTGCACAACGCGTTCTCAGCACAACAAGTGCAAGACGCGCTGGACGGGCTGACCGATCTGATCGCGGGCAAGGCGCCCGAATTTACCAACATCCAATTTCGCGGCGACGTGCGCGACCGGCTCGATCAACTGACAGTCGAAGAGCGCATTAACGCCGTGCGGCGCTTGCTCTATTTCGCCGAATACGATGCGCGGCTGCTCGCCATCGCGCAGCATCCGCCGTTGCTGGCGGTGGTCGAACGCGTGCTAGGCGCACCGCCTGTTCTTTTTCAAAGCATGGCACTGATCAAACCGCCGCGCGGGCGCGAAAAGCCCTGGCATCAGGATCACGCCTATTTTGAATTGCCGCTGGACGTGCGCGTCGTCGGCGTCTGGATTGCGCTGGATGAGGCCGGCATCGAGAACGGCTGCATGCGGTTTATGCCGGGCTGGCAGCGCGTTGCTGATAAGGAGAGAGACGGAGAGACGGGGAGGGCTTCGGCATTGCGCTCGGTGCAAGTTGGTGAGGAGTGGCGTCCGATATGGCCGCATTACCTGCTGCGCGATTTGCAAATTTGTGATCGTGAGATGGAAGGGATGCAGGCACATCGCATCGCCGCGCCTTTGCAACCAGGCGGTTTGGTGATGTTCGACAGTTACATCCCGCACGGCACGCCGAGCAATCTCACGGCGCAGCGGCGGCGCGCGTTGCAGTTTCACTACACGGCCGCAGAAGTGCCGAAGATTACGGCGGAAGAGCGGGTGGCGCTGTGGCTGGGCGCGGAAGGAACTTGTTGAGCGGAGCAAATGATGAAATTGAAGCTAGTCAAAAGCACCTGGGGAATGACCGGCACGCTCGCTGAAAACTTGCGCCGCATCGCTGAAGCTGGCTACACCGCCGTCGAAATGCAATTGCCGCCGGATGAAGTGTTGCCAGAGTTTCGCAGCTTGCTGAAAGAGACCAAGCTCGAATACGTCGCCATGGTCATCACGCTGACCGACGATCATTTGAACGAGTTCAAAGCCAAGGTTGAAAAGGCGCGCGCGCTGGAACCGTTGCAACTGACGGTGCACGCGGGCAAGGATTGGTGGCCGTGGGAAACGCAGCGCGCTTTCTTCGCCGAAGCGTTGGAAATCGAGCGGCAGACCGGCCTCGTCATCAATCACGAGACGCATCGCGGGCGTCCGATGTTCACGCCGGCGGCGACCGCGCGGCTGTTGCGCGAGTTTCCCGCGTTGCACATCAACGCGGACTTCAGCCATTTCTGCAACGTGTGCGAGAGCTTGCTGGAAGACCAGACCGAAGACATGCAACTGTGCATCGCCCGCGCGCGCCACTTGCACGGGCGCGTAGGCCACGAGGAGGGGCCGCAGGTCAACGACCCGCGCGCGCCGGAATGGGCGCGGCAGTTGGCGGCGCACGAAGACTGGTGGGCCGCGATCATTCGCGCGCGGCGGCAAGCCAACGCTTCTTACTTCACCTTCAATCCTGAATTCGGGCCGCCGAATTACATGCCGACGTTGCCTTACACAAATCAGCCGCTCAGCGATTTGTGGGCGGTGTGCGGCTGGATGGCGGAACGTTTCAAACAGCTTTATCAAACAACGCTGGCGGGCGACGCTGGCGGGCGGGTGACAGCGCCAAAGCCCGCTGCTCCGTCGCGGCGGTAAAGGAAGCGATATTTTGCGGTTCCAGAACAACCTGAGATGAAAACCGAACCCTTGCGCGCGGCCTTTGCCGGTTGCGGCGGCATTGCCGAACATTACCTGAGCGTTTACCGCGACCTCGAATGGGTCAGCATCGTGACGTGCATTGATCCCGACTTGAAACGCGCCACACACGCGGCGGCGCTCGCGGCGAGTGCCGAACAAGGCAAACCCCACCCGCGCATCAGCGCCGATTTCAGCGCCGCGCTGGCCGCCGATGTTGACTTGGTCGTCATCAACACGCCCAACCATTTGCATCGTGAACAAGCCGTTGCCGCGCTGGCCGCTGGCAAACACGTGCTCTTGCAAAAACCGGTGGCTGCATCGTTGGCCGATGCCGAAGCGATTGCCGCAGCCGCCGCGCAAGCCGCACAACGCGGCGTCATCAGCGGACTATATCTGAGCTACTTCGATCAACCGCTGATGCACGACCTGCGCGCGATGAATGCGGCGGGCTGGTTCGGCGATGTCGCGCATCTTTATGCGCGGCTGATGCATCGCGGCGGACTGGCGGTCGCGCGACAAGTGCAACGTGGCGAAACCAATTGGCGCGCCTCGCTGGCGCAAACGGGCGGCGGTTGTTTTATCCAATTGGCCGTGCATTATGTGCACCTCTTTCGCTGGCTGCTCGACGCGCCCATTGTGCGCGTTGCGGCCATGACCAACAACCTGCACTGTCCCGGCATCGAAGGCGAAGACCTGGCCTGTGCGATTCTCGAATTCGGCAACGGCACGCTGGCGACGCTGGATATGGCTTGGAACACGGCGGGCGAACAACTCTCGGTACACGGCACGCGCGGCACGCTTGAATACCTGGGCAATCAAACGCTGATTCTCGATTCGGACGCAGGCGCGTTCAACGGTCACGTCGTCAAGTATGCGGCCAACAGCGCCAGCCAAGCGCCTGGCGCGCCCGGCGCCGCCGTCACGCAACAGACATTGACGATCACCGCGCCGTTGTTGGGCGATGCGGGCAATCCATTCAATCAGCACAGGCTCTTTTTAGAAGCAGTCCGCGCGGGCCGCACCGCGCCGGTTTCCATCGCGTCCGGTGTTGAAGATTTGCGCGTGGTGATGGCGGTTTATGAAGCGGCGCGCACCGGCCAAACCGTGTCAGTAGCCCGACCGTGAGGGAGGGCGGGCTTGCGGTCAGACCCAAGCGGTTTGATTGGACGCGCGCCCTCCCTCACGGTCGGGCTACTGACACCGCCACGTAACAAGCTATGAAAGAACTAGGCATTGTCGCCGACGAGATCAGCCGCGATTTTAGAGTGGCCGCGCGCCTCGGCACACAAGCCGGCTTGCGCCGTTACGAGATTCGCTTTTTGCAATCGGGCCGCGCGCCGCTGTGCGCTGTCGCAGAGCTTTACGAGATCGAACACATCTGCGCGGGCGAAGGGCTGACGCTCACCGCGCTCTCGCCCGGCCTGTTCAAATGGACGGATACGCCGGAAAAGTCCCAACGCGAGATGGCCGAGGTTTTTCCGCGCGCGGTTGAATGGGCGCAACGTTGGAAGCTGCCGGCTTTGATCGTCTTTGGTTTTCAAAAGCCCGGCGCAACCGAAGCCAACGCCGACACGATCTTTGCAGACAGTGCGCCAGCTTGGGTGTTGGAAAGCCTGGCTGAAGCGGCAACACAAGCCAGCGCGGCGAACTTGAAACTGTTGATCGAGCCGGAGCCGGTGTGTTTTGCCGATTCAGCAGCGGCGGCGGCGCGTTTGATTCGCGCGGTGAATGCGCCTGCGCTCGGCATCAACTACGACCCGTGCAACGATGCGTGGATGCTGCGGCGCGATCCGTTGGCCGATTTCGCTGAGGCCGCGCCGCTTATTGCCAACGTGCACATCAAAGATCAACTTGCCGCCTTGCGTGGCAGCGGTATGCCGACGTGGGTTGTGCCGGGTCACGGGATGCTGGATTGGCGTGGGCATTTGCAGGCGTTGAAAGACGGCGGTTACTGCGGGCCAATCTCGCTGGAGCCGCATATCAACGGCGAACTGGAAACGATTCGACAATGCAAGGCCGCAGTTGAAACTTATCTGGCGGAGCTTGAATGGCAATGAGTATTCAAACGATGACTACTACATGGATTTCACGCCGCGCGTTTGTCGCCGCTGCGGGCGCGACGGTTTGTGCGCATTGGCTGCCACAGGCGCGCGCCGCCGAACCGCTGATAGACATACACCAGCACACACATTACTGGGGGCGCGACGACACGGGGCTGGTCATGCATCAACAGGCGTTGGGCGCGACCAAAACCGTGTTGCTGCCGGGCGCGACCTACGACGGGTTGGAAGGCTACATTTACAGTAACGAATCGTGCTTGGCCTTGGTCAAACGCTACCCCGACAAGTTCGTGATGTTCGCCAACGAGACGACGCAAGCGCCCGACGCGCGCGCGACGATTGAAAAGTACCTGAAGCTGGGTGCCATCGGCATCGGCGAACAGAAATTCCGCGTCGAGAGCGATTCGCCCGATTCGCAGCGCATCGCCGAACTGGCGCAGGAATACAACGTACCCGTCTTGCTGCATTTTCAGTACGGCAAATTCAACACGAATTTCGCGCGCTTCGAGCGGATGCTGCAAAGGTATCCGCGCGTCAATTTTATCGGCCACGCGCAATCGGTCTGGGGCAACGTTGATCTCAATCACGACCAATCGGTGCTATATCCAACCGGCAAAATCACGCCGGGCGGCCTGACCGACCGCTGGTTGCGTGGCTATCCGAACTTCTTTGCCGATCTCTCGGCGGGGTCGGGCTTGAATTCGGTCACGCGCGACGAAGAACAGGCGCGCGGCTTTTTCGCGCGTCATCAAGACAAGCTGCTCTATGGCAGCGATTGCCAGGACATTGATACGAAGGTGAAAGAGTGTTGCGGCATTCGCATGATTGAAGCGATTCAGCGGCTGTCCAGCCCAACCGTCGCGCGCAAGCTGTTGTATGAAAATGCGCGGCGCGTGCTGAAGATCAGTTGAAGATTTCTCCCACGAAGACACACGAAGATACACAAAGTGGCTGGCGGCCTTCTTCGTGCTCCTTCGTGTGTCTTGGTGGGAAGGTTATCGGGAGCCTGGTATGAAAAGATTATTCCTGTTCTCTGTCGTGCTGCTGTGTTGCGCGCTCACGGCTTCGGCCAAGCCAATCAAAGCCGGTCTGGCCCGCGCCATCATCACGCCGGAGCAACCGACGTGGCTGTCGGGCTACGCCTCGCGCAACAAACCTTCGGAAGGCAAGCTGCACGACCTGTGGACAAAGGCGCTGGCGCTTGAAGACGAGCGCGGCAACCGCGTCGTGCTGGTCACGACCGACATCCTCGGCTATTCGCGCGAAGTCGCCGAAGCCATTGCCGCACGCGCGCAACAACAATTCGGCTTGCGGCGCGAGCAGTTGATGCTCAACGCTTCGCACACGCACACCGGCCCCATCGTGCGTTCCAATTTGATCGGCGCGTATGACCTCGACGCCGAACAGACCGCGCGGGTCGCCGCGTTTGCGCAACGCCTGCAAGAACAAACGATGCGTGTCATTGGCGAGGCGCTCAAAGACCTGGCCCCGGCTAAACTCTCGTTCGGCCACGGCCTGGGCAGCTTCGCCAAGAACCGCCGCGCGCGCGCCGCCGACGGCAGCATACGCATCGGCGTCAACGACAGCGGCCCCGTTGACCACGACGTGCCCGTGCTGTTGATCGAAGCAGAGGACGGCAAAGTGCGCGGGATTGTTTTTGGTTACGCCTGCCACAACACAACGCTGACCGGCGAGCATTACACGCTCAGCGGCGATTATGCGGGCTTTGCGCAATTGGCTGTCGAGGCCGCACACCCTGGCGCGACGGCCATGTTCGTGATGGGTTGCGGCGCGGACATCAATCCGTATCCGCGCAGCGCGCTCGTCAATGCGCAGAATCACGGCGCGTCGTTGGCCGCTGCCGTTGCGCAGGCGTTGAAAGGCAAACGCCAACCCGTGCGCGGCGCATTCAAGACTGCGTTTGAGCGCATCGCCCTGCCATTCGGCCCGTTGCCCACGCGCGCGGAGTTTGAGGCGCGGCTGAGCAACGCCGATGTTTTCAAACAGCGCCACGCCCAACGCATGCTCGAACGCTATGCGCGCGACGGCCAACTGGCGGGCGACTATCCCTACACGATCCAGGTGTTCCAACTCGGCAAAGACTTCACGTTGATTGGGCTGGCGGGCGAAGTCGTGACCGATTACGCGCTGCGGCTCAAACGCGAATTGGGCGCGCGTGGCCTGTGGGTCGCGGGGTACACCAACGAAGTCATGGCCTATATTCCCTCGGCGCGCATGTTCAGCGAGGGCGGTTACGAAGTCGTGGATTCGATGATTTACTACGATCAGCCGACTTCGTGGTCGCCGGAGTTGGAAGAGAAGATCATCAGCAAAACGCGCGAATTGGCGCGGCAGGTGGGGCGCAAACCGACGAAGTAGTGCTATCTGGGTCAACGCATCAGCCAGCGCTCGAGAAAACCATATGCTTGCGTTCTGGTTTCATCAGGAAACGAGTGTGCCGCATCTGGATAAACAGCCTGCAACCGCCCCATAGCGCGAAACACCTTTTCATAAATAGGCTGCGCCACTGCCACGCAATCACGCACGCCGCTCACTTCAAAATTCGCATCGCGCAACGGCGCATTGATGAACAAAGGTCGTGGGGCCAATGCCGACAACACATCGGGAAAATCAAACGGCATACGCGCCGGGTCTTTGCCGAACTGCTCCGCGATGCGCGGCATGTAGCGTATGCCGTCCCAACCTGTCAGATCACCGTGGTAGTACTTGCCAAACGAAGTAAACCCGCAACTCGTCACCACCGCTTTGAGGCGTTCGTCAAACGCCGCGACAAAGAGCGCGTTGTGTCCGCCGAGTGAATGGCCGATGACTCCGAGGCGTTGCGCGTTCACTTGCGGCAATGATTGCAACAGGTCTACTGCGCGCCTGTGGTTGACGATGCCTTTCAGTGTGCAACTGGCGTAACCGTGTTGATAGGGGTCAAAGCTGTTTTCGCCCAAATATGGATAGTCGGGCGCGAGACAGACGAAGCCGCGTTCAGCCAGTTCTTTGGCGTAATGCAATTGCGGATTGCCGCCCAAACCCGCCGGTTCGGCTTTGCCGATTTTGATGGTTTGGTGCAGGCAGAGCATGGCGGGCGCGCGACGTTGCAACCGTTTGGGCATGAGTAAGTATGCCGGAACGTAATCGCCCGGCTCACTCAGGTAACGCAGTTTGGTGCGCGTGAAGGCGGGCAGGTCTTCGCGTTCGAGCGTTTCAATCTCGACGGACTGTTTGCTGCGTATTGGCAAGTCGCCCATCACACGTTGCATTGCGGCCAACGTGGCGGTGCGCGCTTGTTGCCATGCGGCGCGGTTGCGTGGCGTGCGTGTTTGAGCAGGAAAGAAGAACGCGGCTGCCAATGAGCGCAGCCACGCGCGGCGATTGAGCGTCAGGAGTTCGATTCGGTTGCGCATAGCAGCGCGGAGTATAGAGGCTTTTTACGATGGGCGTGAGGGCGTGCAAGAGCAAAAGAGCATGGAGTTCAGCCTTCAGGCTGCCGGAGCGCGCTGGGCGCGCGCCATACAAGCTAAAGCTTGAACTCCATGCTCTTTTGCGAAGTGCCAACGCTGGTCGTTCTACGTTAGGCCAGGAAGCCTAAATCCTGCTGGCCAAAATTGGCTAGTTCAGGGAACAAGCCGGTCAATTGCGCGGGCGCCACGCCGAACCATTTCGCCAACGTCGCGCCGTATTGCGCCAGCGATGTCGAAGGCAACAGCACACCGCGATTATCGGCAAAGGCGTTCGGGTCATATGCCGAATCGGCTTGGTTCAGCAATGGGAACTTGCCGTAAATCTGGCTGCCCAGCACCGCGCCGCCCAAGGCCAGATAATGACTGCCCCAGCCGTGATCCGAACCCGTGCCGCTCGGTTGCAATGAACGTCCGAAGTCCGACAGCGTAAACGCCGTCACGCGATTGGCGATGCCCATCTCGACGGTCGCATCGTAAAAGGCCTTCAACGCCTGGCTGAGCTGTTGCAGTAAAAACCATTGCTGGTAATCCTGCCCGCTGTGCGTGTCGAAGCCGCCCAGCCCGCAGAAAAAGACCTGCCTCCCGACGCCGGTTTGCACGCGCAAGCTGATGTATTTGGCGATGTCTTTTAATTGATTGCCCAGTTGGCAGCTGGGAAACACTGTCTGCAAACCGCCGTTGTTGCCGATGCCTTTGAGCAAGGCGTTGAGCGCCCAGGTGTCGCTCATCGTTTTGTCAGCGGCGGCGACGAGGCGGTTGCTGTTGTTGAGCGCGACCATTTGTTTTTGCGCGTTGGCGCGCGCATCGGTCGCGGCTTGCGGCCAGGCGTTCATGGCGTACTGGCTCAGGTCGTTGCCGGGTTGCAGGCTGGTGCCAGAGACGGCTTGACCGTTGCAAAAGAGCGCGGCCCCGTTGAACGAGATCGAGGCCGGAAAGGTCGTGTTCGCGTTATTAGCCTGCACTGCGTCGCAAATGCGCCCGCCCCAGCCGGTGTTGGCCGCGAGGCCTGTCTGCATTTGCACCACCTGATCCGAATGCGAGAAAAGCTGCGTCGGCAGCGGCACGCTGTTCTGCGCGTACTGCTGCTGCGTGGTCGGCTGGTTCAGCATACCGGTGTTGGCGATGACGGCCAGCTTGCCCTGTTGAAACAGTTGCTGCATCTCGACCAGGCCGTAATTGAACGCATACTGCCCGCCGTTCGTCGTCGTGATCGGCAATAGATGGTTGCCGGTCAACGCCAAGCCACCGCGTTTGGCTTGATACGTCGGGAATTCACTGGCCGCCAGCGGGATGACCATGTTGTGACCGTCGTTGCCGCCGAACAGGAAGATGCAGACCAGCGCCTTGTAATCCACCGCCTGCGCGGCGGCGGCCGATTCGAACTGGCCGAGCGCGGCGACCAGACTGGTGCTCGCCGTGAGTTTGAGAAAATTGCGTCGGGAAAAATCTTGTTTCATTGTTGTTCACCTTTTTGCGGTAGTCGGTAGCCGGCTATCGGTAGTCGGTTAGTGCTGTAAGGCTGAACTACTGACTACTGACTACCGGCTACTGACTACTGTTTTACCGAATCACCAAATACTCGCTCGACATCGCTGTCAGATAGAGCACAGTCAGGGCGCGGTGTTTGGCATCGGCCCCAGCGGTTTGCGACGTTTGCAGCGCGGTTTGCAGCGCCAGGCGCATGCCCGGTGACATGCGGCCATAGAGCAGCAAGGTATCCACCGCGTTGATACAGGCGGTGTGATTGCCGCCCTGCGCAAACAGCCACTGCAAATCCCAGATGCCCGTGCTGTAGTAGCTCATAAAGCCCCAAAGATAGTTGCCGCTGTTGACCGTTTCGCCCGGCCCGTGAATTTGGAATTCGGGGCCAAAGAGCGGCGGCGACTGTTTGGGGATGCGATAGAGCGCCGAGTAATGACCGAAGACCGACGGCGCATTGAGCATGCTTTCGCCCATCTCGTCGTAGACATAGGCGTAAGTGCTGGGCGTGATCGTACCGCCCAGCGCGCGCATCAACGCGATGTGCGTTTGCACGGGCGTGCGCAAGCGTCCGAAATCATTCGGCGGATTGTCATTGCGCGCGTCCTGATCGAGCAGGATGGCGCGGATGACGGCTGCCAGATCGCCGCGCACGCCGAGGCCGTTGTTGTTGAAGACATTCACGACGCGCGTGACATAGGCCGCTGACGGATTGCTGGCGACCAGCGCGCGCATCAGCCGCAAGCAGATGAACGGGGCTACATTCGGGTGATTGAAGATGGTGTCAATCACGTCGTCCATGTCTTTCTGGATCGTCTGATTGGCCGGCAGCGTCGTGCCCAGAAAGGTCTTCGAGGTGGTGTCGTGATAGGTCGGCAGCGGATACATCAGCCCCGGATAGTAATTCGGGTTCGGGTACGTCGGCGGCGTGCCAACGCGGTTGAACGTCCAGCCCGTCAGCGCCAACGCGAGTTGCCGCATGTCGGTCTGGTTGTAAGTCGGAATCGGTTTGTTGCTGGCGTCCAGCATCTGCGTGCCGTCGGGGTTGAGCTTGTACAGACCGATGCTGAACAACTGCATCAACTCGCGCGCGTAATTTTCATTCGTGCCGCTTGCCCCGATGGCTTTGGTGCTGTTGACCATGTCCAGGAAGTTACCCATCGAGGCATCGAGCGTGATTTCCTTGAGCAGGTTTTTGTAATTGCCAAAGGCGTGCTTGCTCAGAATCTGCTGCCAGGGGATGAGCATGTTCGGGTAGTAGTTCTTGTTGCGCGAAATCACGATGATTTCGCTGAGCGCGTAAAGCACGCGCTGCCGCAATTGATCGGGGCCGTTGAGGAAGTGCAGATAGAACTGATCGGTCATTTCAGTGGTCGTCGAGTTCACGCCGTTCGGATAGACCGATTCGGGCGCGAGGAACTGCTCGTCCAGATACTGATTGATGCCGACCTGCTTGACATAACTCATCAACGCGGGCGTCGGGCCGAAGGTCGCCTGATCCAGGAAGCGGCCCACGGCCAGCGTCTGCGCATCGGGCGTCGGCGCCGGCGATGGCGATGGCGATGGCGATGGCGACGGAGAAGGTGATGGTGACGGTGAAGGTGATGGTGACGGAGATGGCATCGGTGTTGCCGTCGGCGAAGGTGTCGGTGTTGGCGATGGCAGCGGCGTCGGTGTTGGCGGCGGCCCCGCGACGACGGTCACGGTGGCCGTGGCTTGCCGTTCGCTGTTGACCGCCAGCACGGCGCGCACGGTGACCGGGGCGGCGGGCACGGCGGCGGGTGCGTTGTAAAGTCCGGTCCCGCTGATCGTGCCATTGGCGCTGCCGCCGTTGACGTACCAATACACCTGATTGCTGGGCGAACCCGTGATGTTGACGGTGAATTGCTGCTGCGCGTTCGTCGCCACGGTCGCCGTGGCGGGCGTCACGCTCATCACGATGCCCTGGCCGAACTCGACCAGCCGCGCGTTGGACGGCACCGCCGCTGGGCCGGGATTGGTCACGGTCACGTAGCCGCTGCCCGATTGCAGCACGTTGCTGGTGGCTTTTAACTGCCCAGCCGAAATGTAAATCGTCGGCAAGGCCATGCCGTCCAGCTTGACGACCGCGCCGTTATAAAACGTGTTGTTGTTGCTATAAAGATCGAAGGTCGCATTGCCCAGCGGCACCTTGCCCGGCGCCCACCAGTTTAAGACCGGCGTCGGGTAACGCACCGTTACCGCGCCGCTGCCAGCGACATTGGGATCAGCCACGCTCGTGGCGTTCACCGTCACCGGATTGCCGGGCGGCAAAGCGGCAGGCGTTTTGTAATTGCCCGCCGCGTCAATCGTGCCGACCGACGCATTGCCGCCCGCGATATTGTTGACCGACCAGGTCACGACGCTGTTGGCCGCGCCGCTGACCGTGGCTTTGAATTGTTTAGTCGCGCCAAAAGGCAGTGTCACCGCTGCCGGGTCCACTGTCACCGTCACCGCCAAATGGGCTGACGACTTTGTTTGCACCAAGGCGAGACAGACCAATGCCACCAGCACACCGGCTGTCGCGCGCCACCTGTTTTTCAGACGCATAACTTCTTTCCTTAACCTTGTAGTTTGGAGGGTTGAACGGGAAGCGCAGTTCCGCGCATCTGCGCGCTTCTTCAAAGACTTCGACGTGGGAGAGTGAGAGGAGTGCTGCACTTTTCTTGGATCGGCGGTGATGGTCGGCATTTGACCGCCAGGGCATCGCGTCAGCAGGGGCATTCGCAGTATCGCCGCTAAACGATGGGCGGTCAAAAGGGATATTGGTGAGAGAAGAAACTTTTTCTGGAAAATAAAACTATAAAGCTTGGGCATCCATTGGCCACGGGCATATACTCCTGCCCGTCATCCTCACCTCGCGCATCCCCAAGCAGTTTTATGCAAATTCCGGTTTGTGGTGGAGCTATGCGCAAACGCCGCTCTGGGTAAGCTGGTAAAGACCCGACCGGGAGAAATGACGACTGTGGCGAAGAGCATGGAGTTCAGCCTTCAGGCTGCTGCTGCGCCACAGGCGAACCTGACAAGCTAAAGCTTGAACTCCATGCTTTCTTGCTTGATTGTGCCACTAACCTCCGGAGGATTTAGCCCATGACGTTCCAAAGTCAATCTCATTCATCGCCTTGCCCCGCTCGCACCAAAAGTCTGCCGTGGCTAGCAACGCTCGCGCTCGTCAGTTTGTTATTCTTCGCCGGCTTGAGTTTCAGCGGCAATGCGCGCGGCCTCAGCGCGCCGTGGCAAGGCCCTGCGGCATTCGCTTCGATCTCTGCCGCCAGCTTTGAAACCAACCTCACGCCCGAAGGCATCGCCGCAGGCTTCGGCAGCAACCTCGCGCCGAGCACCGCCACGGCTACGACGACGCCGTTGCCGACGACGCTCAATACGATTTCGGTCACGGTCAATGGCGTCAACGCGGGCCTGTTCTTTGTCTCGGCGGGCCAGATCAACTATTTGATCCCGCTGGGCACGGCTGTGGGCGAAGCGACGGTCAACGTCTTGCGCAGCGGCGTCATCACGCACACCGGCAAAGTGACCATCGTCAGCGCCGCGCCCGCTATTTTCACGGCCAACGCCAACGGTACGGGCGTACCCGCCGCCATCGTCTTGCGGGTCGCGGCCAACGGCGTGCAAACGACCGAAACCATCGCGCAACTGGTCAACAATCGCTGGGCGACCAAAGCGATCAACCTGGGGCCAACGGGCGAGCGCGTGTTTTTGATTTTGTTTCTCTGCGGCATTCGCGGCCTGCCCAACAGCGACGGCAACAGCGGCAATGGCGTCGCCGAGAACGTGCGCGTCCTGATCGGCGGCATCGAACAGATACCGATTTTTGCCAACAAACAGGGCGGGCTAGTTGGTGTAGATCAGATCAACGTCGAAATCCCGCGCGAATTGCTGGGGCGTGGCAAAATCAAAACTGCCGTGATCGGCGGCGGCATTTCTTCGCTCGAAGTCGAAATCGAAATCGCAGGCGTGACCGGCACGAATCCGCCGACGGTGTCCAGCTTCGCACCCACGCTGGCGACGGCGGGCGAAACGCTCAACATCAACGGCGCGGGCTTTTCAGCTACCGCCGCCAACAACCTCGTGCGCGTCAACGGCCTGGAAGCCTTGGTCGAATCGGCCTCGGCCACGCAACTGATCGTGCGCGTGCCTTATGGCGCAGAGGCCGGGCGCGTCGCCGTGCGCACGACGACGGGCGAGGGTTCGAGCAGTAATGATGTCAGCGTGCGCACGACCATCAGCGGCCTCGCCACCGATACCAGCGGCAATCCGCTGCCCGGCGTCGAAGTCAGTTTCGGCGCAATCAAAACCACGACGCGCAATGACGGCACTTATCTGTTGCGCGATGTGCCCGCCGGCTTCGGCACGCTCAAACTCGATCCGTCGAAATTGCCGCTGACCCCGGCGATGCAGGCCTATAGCAAAATCGCCACCGCCACCGCCAACCGCGACAACTTGCAATCCAACACCGCGCTGCAACCCGTCACGGGCGAAGCCGCTTCGATTCAAACACAAGGCAGTGGCGCGGCTGACGAATCCGCATTCACGCAAAACCGCCTGCTCGCGCCCGACGGCACGATCACGAGCGGCAATGTGATCTTCAGTTTTGGTGACAACACCATCGGTACTTTTCCGGCGGGCGTGACCGACAATCGCATCTACTTGACGGTGCTCACTAACAGCCGTACGCCCGCGCCGTTGCCCGCCGGGATTTTCAGTTCGACGATTGCGCAGCTTTCGCCCTTCGGCGTCAAACTCGCGCCCGGCGGCAAGCTGACCTTCCCGAACACCGACGGCCTGGCCGCCAACGCACAGGCGCGGCTTTATAAACTGGATCAAACCACCGGCAGCCCAACGCTCGGCCAATTCATTGACGTAGGCGTCGCCACGGTTTCCGCCGACGGCCAACGCATCGAAACCGGCGCGAATGCGATCACCGAGACCAGCATCTATTTCGCCGCCCTCGCGCGCCCGCTGACCACCGTCACAGGCCGCGTGGTGGATAGCGACAACACGACGCCCGTGCGCCGCGCGTTGATCACGTTGCGCGGACAACAGTCGTTGACCGACGGCAACGGCAGTTTCACCGTGCGCAACGTGCCCGTCCCGGCCAACAACCTGCTCAGCCTCGAAGCCAGCTTTGTGCGCCCCACGGGCCGCACTGACAGCGTGACGCGCAACAACATCGCCGTCGGGGCCAACGGCCTGACGCACGTGATGCCCGATCTGGTGCTGCCTTCGCCTACGACGCAACCCAATCGTCCGCCGTCATTGGTAGCCCCGACCTTGCTGACCGCAACCGAAGGCCAGACGCGCAACATCCCATTGCTGGTGAGCGACCCCGATTCCGATCAACCCGTGCAAGTGACCTTGACCAGTCCAAACTTCGTTACGCTGGTACTCATCCAAAATGTCGTCAATCTGCGCATCGCACCGCCCGCCGGTTCAGCCGGATCGTATCCACTGACCTTGAAAGCCACCGACAACCTGAACGCCACGACCACCGTGAACGCCACGCTCACCGTCACCGGCAATCGCGCGCCCGTGTTGACGGCGCTGCCGGCACAAACGGCCAGCGTAGGGCAGCAACTCGCTTTCAACGTGTTTGCCGCAGACCCGGATTTTGATCAGACGCTGACGTTGACAGCGACGAATCTGCCCACTGGCGCGGCCTTCGTGCAGACGGGCGCGAACCTTGGGCGCTTCACCTGGACACCCACCGCCAATCAAACCGGCGCGTTCACCGTCACGTTCACCGCCACAGACAATGGCAGCCCGGTGATGACCGACCGCAAAGCGGTGGCGATCAATGTCGGCGGGGTGGCGGCGCAATGGACGCAAACAGGGCCGGACGGCGCGGTCATCAGGGCCTTGCTGGTGAGCGGCAGCAATGTCTTTGCCGGAACCAATGGCGGCGTCTTCCGTTCGGCCAACGACGGAGTCAGTTGGACGCCCGCCAACAATGGCTTGGCCGGCCAGTTCGTTTCCGCGTTCGCCGCGAATGGGACGGCGTTGTTCGCCAGCACCTACGGAACCACGCTGCTGGGCGGGGCTGGCGTTTTTCGCTCCACCGATAGCGGCGCGAGTTGGACACCGGCGAATAATGGCCTGAGCAATTCGAATGTTTTGTCATTGGGCGTCAACGGCACGACGGTGTTTGCTGGGGTCATCAGCGGCGGCGTCTTCCGCACCACCGACAACGGCGCGAACTGGACGGCGGCCAGCACGGGGCTGAGCACACAAATCGTTTATGCCTTCGCCGCCATCGGCTCAAATGTTTTTGCGGGCACTTTGACCGGCGGCGTCTTCCGCTCGGCTGACAATGGCGCTAATTGGACGGCCGTCAATACCGGCTTGATCGTCCCTTCCATCGCGGCCTTGGCTGTGAACGGCACGACGCTGTTTGCGGGCACGAATGGCGGTGGCGTCTTCCGTTCGACCGACAGCGGCGCAAATTGGACGGCGGTCAACAACGGGCTGGGCATTCAAGTCATTTCCTCATTGGCGGTGAGCGGCGCCACACTCTATGCCGGTTCGGCGGCGGGCGGCGTATTCCGCAGCACCGACAATGGCGCCAATTGGACGGCGGTCAACAATGGCCTGGCGAATCAATTCATTTACGCGCTCGCCGCCCGCAACGCCACCGTGATCGCCGGCGCCGATAGCGGAGCCTTTCGCAGCGCCGATAGCGGCGCGAATTGGGCGGCAGCCAACACAGGCCTAAGCGGCCAATTGATTTTCGCCCTGGCTGTCAACGGCGCGAATCTGTTTGCCAGCACCTATAGCGGCGTCTTCCGTTCGACCGACAACGGCGCGAATTGGACGCCGGTCAACAACGGCCTGAGCAACGGCCTGGGCGACCGCATCATTCTGTCGTTGCTGGTGAGCGGCACGACGCTCTATGCCGGCACCGAAGGCAATGGCGTTTATCGCACCACCGACAACGGCGCAAACTGGGCAACGGCCAACAATGGCATAGTCGAACAGGCGATTTCGGCGCTTGCCGCCAGCGGCACAACGCTCTTTGCGGGGACTTTGACCGGCGGCGTCTACCGCTCAACCGATAACGGAGCAAACTGGACAGCGGTCAACACCGGCCTGGGCAGCCAACATATCATCGCCCTGACCGCCAACGGCAGCGCCATTTTCGCTGGCACTCAAGAGGCTGGCGTCTACCGCACAACCGATAACGGCGCGAATTGGACGGCGGTGAATACGGGCTTGACCAGCCCGGTCGCTTACTCGCTGGGCGTGAATGGCACGACGCTCTTTGTGGGCACCGCCACCGGACTCTTTCGCAGCACCGACAATGGCGCGAATTGGGCGGCGGCGAATACGGGGTTGAGCAATGCGCTGGTCTCGTCCTTTGCCGCGAGCGGCCAGAGCCTGTTTATCGGCTTATCCTTCGGCGTCTTCCGCTCACTCAACAACGGCGCGCTTTGGACGCCTTTCAGCGAGGGGCTGACGAATCCTTTTGTCAAAGCGCTCGTGGTCAGCGGCAACAGCTTGGCGGCAGGCACCATCGGCAGTTCGGTGTTTACCAGACCGTTGCCGTAACGGTACTGCGTGCGTCAGCAAGCGTGGTTTCGACGTTGTGCTAATGGTTGGAATGCCGCACTTCTGTTCACCACGAAGCAACGAAGGACACGAAGAAGATGGGAAGAAATATCATCTCCTTCGTGTCCTTCGTTGCTTCGTGGTTCAACCTGCTTCAATGTTGTGTGGCTTGGTTTACGGCGTAACCCGCCGCGCGCTGATGCTCACCTTCACCGCATCCTCTTGCTGAATGTTCACCAACGCCACGAACGCGCGCCCCTGATACACACCCAGCGTACACGGCTGCGACACGTTCATCACCTCCCAACCCGCCGGCAGCAGGATCGTGTTGCGCAAGCCAGACACCGTGCGTTGAAAGCGCAACGTCCCGTTCGCCACGTTGTAAGCCGCATCAATCACGCTGCCGCTGACTTTCAACCGCGCGCTCTGCCGCTCATTCACTATAGGCACGTCGAGTTTGACGACCGTCGCGCGCCCTTCTTTCATCAGCTTCAACGGTTGCGCGGTGTCGAGATCAATGACTTTCAAATCAAGCGCAGGCGCATTGCTCAGCCGCACGCGCTCGCCCTTGCGCGTCTCGCTGTAGGTTTGCTCGACGCGCAAGCGGTGCGTCTCCGGCGCGTCCAAATCGTAAAGCGTCCGGCTGTCATCCCAAGCCTTATCGCGCTGCTTATCCCAATCCGCCTGACCTTCAAACGTTGCCGCCGTCTTGCGCGCGCGAATCGTGATCGGCGAACCGCCGCCGCTCGGATTGGTCAACGCCAGCTTCAACCGCCCATCCGGCAGCGTCGTCACTTGCGCCGCGATGTTGGCCGACGCGAAGGCGTACCCGCGCGGCAACACCACGCCAAAGCGCATTGCGCTGAGCGCCCGCACCCACACAATCTGCTCGCCCTCGGCGTAATACGTCCGCGCATCCTTGTACGTCTTGTAGATCAACACGCGCCCCTCGCCGCCCACCGGCACAGGCCGCGGCAACTGGGCCACGATGTAATGATCCTCGGGCACGAACTGGCCCGGCAGCTTGCGCGCCCGCGCCTCTTCGCCGCCGATGTACTCGAACTTCAACGGCTCGCCCGTGCGTGGATCGTAAACCTCAATGCCCCCGCCATCGCTGCCGTGCCGCGTGCCATTGATGAGCAGCGTCGCCCCGGCCCGCGTCTCTTGCGGCAAGAAGACGATGCGGAAGGCGTGCTCATTGGGATCATCGAGCAATTCGTATTGTGTGTAAGCATCCAGCGCGAATAGGCGCGTCAGCGGCGGCGCGGCGCGCAAGGCATCGTCAGCGGGAGCGGGAGCTTGTTGGGTGCGCGGTTGTTGTGCGGATGCCCAAAACGCAGGCAAAGCGAGTAAAACGGCAAGACCGATAGTGGCGAGCCAGGTGCGCAGGGAAAGCATAGGGTTGTCCTCTCTTCAAGAAATTGAGCGGGGAAGCTTATTCTCACGCCGCCGCATACTGGGTAAAGGGCCGGAGCGTAGGATGGCGAAAGCCCAAACGATCCGGTCTTTCGGGACGCCAGCGGCTTCCAGGTCAGCGGCGATGCCCTCTTCGGTGTTGTCTTCCTGAATCCGGATTTTGCCGTTGACGATTTCCAGGTGCGCGACAACGCTGTAGTGGTGATGCACGCCTTCCCAGCCCAGCGTTACCAGAGCGTATTGGTTACGCTCACGGTCAAACAGCAAGCGCGTCTCCACGCCAGCGGCGGCGCAGGGATATTCGGCATAGGCGGCCAGTACACGTTCGGCGACGTTCGTTAAGCTTAGGTTATCCATTGCAAGACCTCTGCTGTTTGGCTTGAGAGGCTTCTTTTCTGGCTTCCGTGAAAAGCGCATCAAGCTCATCTTCGGAATAGCCTTTCGCTTCGATTTCGACGCGGAAAGGCGCAAGGATTTTATCCAGCGAGGCAGCCTTCGCCATCAGCAGTTGCGCTGTCTCCGAATGTATTTCGATTTGCGTGGTTGCGGACATAACGATTTCGTTCCTCTCGGCAATGTTTATCACGCACAGCGTATTCGGTAAACGGCTTGCATCGCCGATGCAGATTGCGGTTTGCCGAATGCCACGACCTCGCGTCGTGGAAGGTTACGATTGCTGCTACTCAAGCGCACAGCGTCAGGCGGATGCCACGAGCTTGTCTCGTGGAGGGTCACGTTTCATGCTCCACGTCCGCAACGTGAAACTCCACGAGACAAGCTCGTGGCATCTTTCCTGAAATGAGCTTGGTGTAGCGAGCCGCGTGAGACTCCACGAGACAAGCTCGTGGCATCTTTCCTGAAACGAGCTTTGGTGTAGCAAGTCGCGTGAGACTCCACGAGACAAGCTCGTGGCATCTTCCCTGAAATGATGGTCGTTACGGCTTGAACTGTTTTTCAGCGGCGCGCAAGGCCGTCAGCAGGGCGTCGCGGTTGTCGGCTTGCAGCGCGGTGATCAGTTGCCGCAACCAGTCGCGCCGCGCGGCCAGCGGTTCGTGCGTGCCGATGAAATGCAGCGTGCCGTTAAAGCTCCACCCGACGCGAAAGTCGGCGGGTTGTGGGGCTACGGCGGCGATGAGCGCGGCGAGTTTGGGTTTGACCGACTCCGCCTTGCCCAGCGCCAGCGCGTTGGCAATCTCGATGACGCGCAGCGCGGTTTGTGTGTTGGCGTCAAGTTTTGGATTGGCAATCAGCGCCGCCAGCCGTGTTTCCGCTGTAGCCAAGTTCCCTGTCGTGAAACTCCTTTCAGCAAAGTTACTCAGGGCAGTCAAATCATCCGGATAGATTCTGCTCAGTTGGTCATAAGCCACCTTATTGTTAGGATAGACCGACAGCACATTGCGATAACTGTCGGCAGCGTTCGCCCAATCTTTTAATAAATAAAGCGCCTCTGCCCGATCGCTGTGCGTCGCTGCCCAAGGCTGCAAACCTGGCGTGTTCACCTTCAGCGCTTCATCAAAGGCCGTCACCGCTTTACCCAACAACTGCACATCCACTTGCCCTGGAGTAGGCTCGCCTTGTCGCATCAACGCATAACCCAAATTCTTCTGCGTCGCTGCCCAAAGCTGCGGCAGGTCGTCGCGCGTTCTGACCTCCAGTGCTTCACCAAAGGCCGCCACTGCTTCACCCAATAACCGCACTCTCTCTTGTCCTTCTGCTTTCTCTCCATGGAAGCTCAACGCAACGCCCAGACTGTTCTTCGTTCCTGCCCAATCCTGCGACAACTCTTTGCGCGTTCTGACGTCCAACGCTTTTCGATAAGCATCCTCCGCCTCACCTAATAACCGTACACCCTCTTGTCCTGGCGTATGCTCGCCTTGTCCTGGCGTATGCTCGCCTTGTCGCAACAACGCATTGCCTAGATAGTGCTGCGCCGTTGCCCAAGGCTGCGGCAACTCTCTGCGCGTTCTGACGTCCAACACTTCCCGAAAAACCGCCACCGCTTTACTAAACAACTGCACACCCTTTTGCTTATCGCTCTCTTTTTCTTGCACTGCCAGACGCCCGCCTTGTGAAATCAACACAATACCAAAATTAATCTTTGTCTCCGCCCACTCCTGTAGGAACTCTTCGCGCTTTCTGACGTTCAGCGCTGCCTGAAGTGCCACCACTGCTTCATCCCACAAATGCTCACCCTCTGGCCCTGGCACACGATCTCCCTGCGACCTCAGTACCACACCCAGATAGTTCTGCGTCATCGCCCATTGTTGCGGCAACTGGTCGTTGGTATAGACGGTGAGGGCGTTGCGATAATGCTGAACTGATTCTGCTAACAATTGTTGCGCAGGGACTGATTCTGTTCGTATGCCAAATTCTTGCCGAGCATTGCCCCGCGAGATTTCAAGTGCAGCCCAATCTTGTGGGCGTTGTTTCATCGTTACGAAATCTGCGGCGCGATCATAAGCAGCTACAGCACGATCGTATTTGTTCAAGGCGGAATGTGAATCCCCTTCAGCTTTATAACTGTTGAAAGCCATTAAGGCTGCTTGTTTGGCTATCTCGGCAGCAGCATTACCGGATTTGTGCAGTAAGTCTGCGGCCTCTCCAAAGTTACCGTTGTGATACGCTTTCAATCCTTTGGTGTAGTCATCATCGGCGGGGTTCACCGTACGGGCGTATTGACTGATGACTTCTTCCATCTTGGCTACAGTCAGGCCGTAATCCTTTTCCCAGCGGCGCAGGAGGCCGCTCATGACTTGGGCTTTGAGGGCGGCGATTTCGGCGTCACGCACGGCGAGGTTGCGGTTTTGCTGGTGCGCTTCGTTGAGCTTGCGCGTGAGTTCTTCTCTGATGCGCGAGATTTGTTCGTTCAAGCGCGCGGGCGACAGAAGGGCAAGTGAGCCTTTGGGGACGATGGTGACAGGCAGCGATTGTTTGGCGAAGTACTCGGCGCTGGGCAGATTCCAGTGGCCGTCCACGGGTTCATTAATAATCCAGCCCGCCTTTTTCACCAGCAGCGTGAGCGTCTGGCCAGGCTGGTATTGATTGCTTACCGCAATCGCAAACCGTCCGTCGGCTTTGGTCGCGCTGAAGGCATCACCGCGCACCGCGATTTCTGTATTCGTGACGGGACGATCTTTGTAATCTTTGAGCGTGCCGTTGAGTGTGACGGTGGCTTGCGCGAAGGCGCGCTGGCTCGCGAGCAAGCACAAGCTGAACAAAATGGCTTTTCGCATAAAGTACCTCGCAAGGGGCGAAGCCTATGGAGTGCGGCGGGTGCGACGCCGCTTTCCCAAAAGGCTTGATTGAGCGAAACATTGAAAGCAATGCGTTAGATGATTTCCTGGGCCTTTCGCATGCGCGAGTCTTTTGGGAAAGCGGCGTCGCACCCGCCGCACTCCATAGCTTCGCCTTAGAAATCATCCATGACCTTGAGTTGGTCAATTTTGAAACTGTAAATGGTTTTGACCATCGGTGGTGGCGCAGTGCGCTCAAACCAGGCCGCAGAACACCAGTTGTATTGATTGGCTACCGCCACCAAGCCATGCTTCACCGGATTTTGGTGAACGTAGTTCAAGCGCGCGAGGTACGACTTTTGAAAAGTCAGTTTCGTGTCCCAGAAGTTAAACCAAACCTGGCGACCTTCCATTTGCTGCATCTGATTCAGTTCGCGTGCCGTCGTCGTATGCAACTGACTCAACATCTGTTTTAAGTCGCCTGCTTCCGGCAAGCTGCGCGCGATAAAATGATAGTGATTTGAAAAGACGGCCCAAGCCTCAAGCTGCCAGTGATAATTCAGCGCCAAGGTCAGCAACTGATTTTCGAGCAGGGAGAGTTGTTCCGGCGCTTTGAACAGATGCCGCTTATACATCGTCGAGGCAGTCACCATAAAAACGCCATCCGTATCAAGACGATGAACCGGCGCGTGCGGCCAGTCTTTGATTGGCAGAAGCTCGCTTTCATTACTCATACGTACCCTCGCTATGGAGTGCGGCGGCTTTGACGCCGCTTTCCCAACAGAATTTTGCAGTTACAAAATTACCAGCCCAAGCGACGCATTGCCTTCAATGCGCCTTTTAGCAAGTCCTTTGGGAAAGCGGCGTCAAAGCCGCCGCACTCCACAGGCTTCGCCGATCCAGGTCTTTAGCGAAGCGTGATGACCTCCGCGTTCGGATTCGGAAACGTCAGATTGCCGTCCGCTTTTGCATTGCCCTTGCTGACTTTGAAGCCGATCAAGTCACCGGGCTTACGCGGAATGTTTGGAATCGAGACCGCGCCGTCCGATTTGGTGATGAATTGTTGGCCGCGCAGGGCGTCGAGTTCTACGACGGCGCCGGCGACGGGCTGGCCTTGCGCATCGTTGACCAGCACCTTCATCGCGGGCGGCGGTTTGACGGGGTCGGGCTTGGGGCGCGTGGATGAATACAGCCAGGCGCTCGCCGCCAGCACCACGACGGCCAACGCCACGGCAAACAGAGAGACGTGCGGGCGGCTTTCGTGAATCGTCACCTGCACATCGCCGCCACCCTGAATGAAATGCCCGCCCACCGTGATGTTGCTTTGCGTGAAAAGTGCCTGCGCCTGCCGCAACGCTTCGGCAGGTTCGGCAGCCGGAACGCGCGCAAGCTGTGCCATGACTTGAGCGCGCTGCGCGGCATCGTGTGGTTGCGGATCAGTCGGCAAGGCCGCCAAAAGCTTCGGCAACGCTTCATCCACCTGCTGACAGGAGATGCCGTTGATGGCTGCGAGCGCGGCTGGCAACTTCGTCTCATCCAGCAGCAACGGAATGATCGGCTTCTTCAACGCCAGCGCCGTCGTCCACTCGAATTCGACAAAGTGCGAAGCGGCGGATGGCGCCGACCAGAGCAGCAAGACGGCATCACAATCAGCGACGGCCTCGCCGAGTTTCTTCGGCCAACGGTCGCCGCCGTAAAGGCTGTGCTGATCGCGCCACACACTCACACCGTGCGCGTGCAACGCCTGCTCCAACGCCTGCGCGCGGTTCAGATCGGCTCTGGCATAGCTGATGAAGACGTTCGGCATCGCGGGTGTACCTTTGGTCGTGACGGTTTGCTGTGGTTTCGGGAAGGTGGCATTAGACGGCCTGTCGGATAGGTTGCGTGGCAAAACTTGCCGCAAGCGCGTTAGCCAGGCTTGCGCGCTCTTCAACACTCAAGCTCAAATCGTCTATCCCGCCGCGCGCGCGCGCAACGTGCTGAAAAGCTGCCAGCACTGCGCGCGGGTCATCGTCCGCGAGCGCGTCACGCAAGTAAGTAGCGGCATAATCCGCCGATTCCTTTAATGATGCTTCGATCATTTCTTCCTGACACATGCCCGGCGCCCCTGTTGCCAGACGCGCCTGCGCTTCAGCGCGCAGCTTGGCTTGCAAGGCAGCCGCGCGCGCTGCTTGAGGGCGCGCGCCGAAGTCATACTCGGCGACGCCAAAGTCTTCATCATTGCCTTCATCAATTCGTCTTACTTCGTTCATAGTGTTTCCTTTCGCGCGGGGTAGCCTTGCGCGCGGAAATGAGCCTGATGTTTGCGCCGCGATAGGTGAAACATACAAATAGCACGCGCAGCTTTTCGGACACGCCTAAAGCGACAAACCTGTCTTCTTCGTCCGAATGTCCAGCATCGTCTTCAAGGTAAACGGCCGGGTCGTTGAAGATCGTCGCCGCTTCTTCAAACGTGACGCCCTTATGCTCGCGCGCGTTGCGCGCCGCTTTCTGCTCGTTCCACTCGAACATAGTGTATCGCTTCCGCTTGCGCGCGGGATTAAACAGCGTTGCGGCCAAAAAGAAAAGAGGCTGTCTTTTCAACGCTGCGTCTTTCCACGTTCTTGCTTGGCAGCCACGCGCGCTTGTGTTGAAATGCCGCCACGATCCGCTCAATCCTATTAACGAAGGAACCAACACTTTGCTGATCTTGCACGCAAGCCTGCAACAGGGCCAATTGCTCTTGTGGGGCGAGGCTCCCGCCGCGCCCCTTCCAGCACAGACAAAACGCAAAACAAAGAGCGCCCCGCCCTGGCCGTATGACGCGGGCAGCGCGCGGTTGCTGGCCGCGCTGGGCGAAGTCTTTAACGAATTGGAACTGGAAGCGGCAGACACGTTGCCGCAAACCATCTGGCTGCCCGCGTTGGGGCAAGAGGCGCTGGCGTCCAGCCCGTTGATTGCAGAACCGCCTGCTGACGCGGCCAAGGCTGCGCTGACGAAGTGGACGGTCACGGCCTTGCCGCTGGCGACGATTGAGGCCGTCGAGTTGCTCTGTCATTGCGTAGGGCAAACGACGCTCGCGCCGGGCGTGTTGATCGGCAATGATCTGGCCTACTGCGCTTCGGTCTTGCGGTTCGCGGGCGCGCTGGCGGCGCGGCAACAAATCATGCCGGGCGTGTGCTTGGAAGACGATGAGTATCGCGCCTGCTGGCAACCGCTGTTGGCTGGGGCCGATGCGCAACGCGTGACACAACTGGCGCGCGCGCTGCCACACGCTTGCCGGGCAATGACAGCGGATGCAACGCAGGCCCCGGCAGCAGCAGACGTGCTGCAAGAGTTGCTCGACACGCTGGTGGATCATCTGGTGCGGTTCAGCGCCGACACCGAACCACGCGCGCGCGCGCCACGCAAAACCAAACGCGAATTCGACAGTTTGCACGATCAATGGCTGCACGCGCTGCGCAGCACGTCGGCCAGCCTCAGCGGCAAGCCCGCCGAGTTGCGGCAACTGGCCGCGCAGGTGCGCGATTGGCAGCGCCCGTTGACCATCACGACTGCCACGCCTTTCCGCCTCTGCTTCCGGTTGGAAGAGCCGGGTGATGAAACTGAAGCTCCGTCGCCGCGTCGCCGCGCTTTAACAGCTTGGCAAGTGCGGTACTTGTTGCAAGCCGCCGATGAGCAGAGTTTGTTGGTGCCCGTTGCCGAGGCTTGGCAAGCGAAAGGGCGCACGGCGACGGTGTTGAAACGCGGCGGCTTCAATGCGCGCGAATACCTGTTGGCGGCGCTGGGCCAGGCCAGCACGCTCAGCCCGCAAATCGAAGGGAGTTTGAAAACGGCCGCGCCCGCCGGGTATGAACTCGACGCCACGGGCGCGCATCAATTCCTGACCGAAAAAGCCTGGCTGTTGGAACAGGCGGGCTTCGGCGTGCTGCTGCCCGCGTGGTGGACGCGCAAGGGCACAAAGCTGCGACTGACTGCCCGCGCCAATGTCAAAAGCCCGAAGCTGGCGGGCGGCGGCGGCCTGACGCTCAGCGACATCGTGCAATTCGATTGGCAGATGGCGCTGGGCGACGAGACGCTGGATTTTAAGGAACTGGCCGCGCTGGCCGCGCTCAAAACGCCGCTCGTCAAGATTCGCGGCCAATGGGTGCAGCTCAACGCCGAAGAGATTCAGGCGGCGCTCGCGTTTTGGAAAAAGAATCCGACCGGCCAGGCGACGGTGCGCGAGGTCGTGCAGATGGCGCTGGGCGCGAATCAATTGACCGGCGGCATTGCCGTGCAAGGCGTAGAGGCTGCGGGCTGGATGGGCGAATTCCTGGCGCAACTGGATGGACGCGCCGCTTTCAACGAACAACCGGTGCCAACAGAATTCAACGGCACGCTGCGGCCTTATCAAGTGCGCGGCTATTCGTGGCTGGCGTTTTTGCGGCAGTGGGGCCTGGGCGCGTGTCTGGCCGACGACATGGGTTTGGGCAAGACGGTGCAGACGCTGGCGCTGATTGAACGTGACTGGCAGGCGAATGGCCCATCTGTGAAGAAGCCGGTCCTGCTGATTTGCCCGATGTCGGTCGTCGGCAACTGGCAGAAAGAGGCGGCGCGCTTCACGCCCGATTTGCCCGTGCTGGTGCATCACGGGGCGACGCGCAGCAAGAGTGCGGCGTTCAAGAAAGAGGTGAAGGGACAAGCCGTCGTCATTTCGAGCTACGCGTTATTGCACCGCGATCAGGCGCTCTTCGATCAAATCGCCTGGGCGGGCGTGATCCTCGACGAAGCGCAGAACATCAAGAACGCTGAGACCAAACAAGCGCGCGCCGCCCGCGCGATCAAGAGCGATTACCGCGTGGCGTTGACCGGCACGCCCGTCGAAAACAATGTCGGCGATTTGTGGTCGTTGATGGAATT
Source organism: Acidobacteriota bacterium (assembly GCA_043740245.1). Lineage (GTDB taxonomy): Bacteria > Acidobacteriota > Blastocatellia > RBC074 > RBC074 > JACPYM01. Next base: position 27,817 of record JAYUCP010000209.1, read on the forward strand.
TTTGAATCCCGGCTTCCTCGGCACGCAGGCCGCGTTCAAACGCAACTTCTTCATTCCGATTCAGGCGCAAGGCGACGCTGAGGCTTCGCAGCAACTCAAACGGCTCACCGCGCCCTTCATCCTGCGCCGTTTGAAGACCGACAAGACGATCATTTCAGACCTGCCCGACAAGCTCGAAATGAAAGTCTTCTGCACGCTGACCAAAGAGCAGGCCTCGCTCTACGCTGCCGTGGTCGAAGACATGAGCAAATCGCTCAATGACGTCGAAGGCATTCAGCGCAAGGGGATGGTGCTGGCGACGCTGACCAAGCTGAAACAGGTCTGCAATCATCCGGCGCAATTCCTGGGCGACAATTCGGCGCTGCCGGGCCGTTCGGGCAAGCTGGCGCGGCTGACTGAAATGCTGGAAGAAGCTTTGTCTGCCGATGATCGCGCGCTGGTCTTCACACAGTTTTCTGAAATGGGCGAACTCTTGCGCAAACATTTGCAGGAAAGCTTTGGCCGCGAGGTGCTTTTCTTGCACGGCGGCGTGGCGAAAAAACAACGCGACCGCATGGTCGAACGCTTTCAACAAGCGGACGCGGTAAGCCCGCCCCTGTTTATCCTCTCGTTGAAAGCGGGCGGCACCGGGTTGAATTTGACCGCCGCCAATCACGTTTTCCATTTCGACCGCTGGTGGAATCCGGCGGTCGAGAACCAAGCGACCGACCGCGCCTTCCGCATCGGCCAGCAGCGCAACGTGCAGGTGCACAAATTCCTCTGCGCGGGCACGCTCGAAGACCGCATTGACGAGATGATCGAACGCAAACAAACCCTCGCCGCCAGCATCGTGGGCACGGGCGAAGGCTGGCTGACGGAGCTTTCTAACGAGGCGTTGAAAGATTTGTTTGCGTTGCGGCAGGAAGCGGTCGGCGAGTGATTGCGCCCGGCGGCGAGGCGCGGCTAGAATCCGTTTATGAGCCGTCGAGACACTTATCACAATGCCGTCAAACATGCGCTGGTCAAAGATGGCTGGCAGATCACGCACGATCCGCTACGTCTTACCTTTGCTGGCAGAGTGGTCTCGACTGATCTTGGCGCACGAAAACGGGCGTCGGATGAAGATACGGACATTGCGATTGAAATCATTGCGGTGGAAGTGAAGGATTTCGACAGTCGTGCAATGCTGAGCGAGTTTGAGAAGGCGCTTGGGCAATATCATCTGTACCGCTCACTGCTCAAACGCGACGAACCAAGCCGCCAACTTTTTCTGGCGGTCAGGCAAGCTGTTTGGGAATCTTTCTTTCAGGAGCACCTGGTTGATTACATTGTGGCTGACCAACAAGTCCACTTCCTGATTTTTGATGAGCTAACCGAGGAGGTTGTGCAATGGATAAAGTGACCCGTTACCGGCAATTGATTCAGCAAGTGCTTGAGGCGACGGCGCGCGAGCTATCGCAAGGCAATCAGGCCGTGCTGCTGCCCGCCTGCGACCCTCGCAACGACCAATATCTGCTGGTTACGCTCGGCTGGATCAACCGTCGCCGCGAACACGACATTTGCTTTCACGCGCGCTTGCTGGGCGACCAAGTTCATATCGAAATTGATCTCACCGAAGAAGGCTTAACCGATGAATTGATCGCAGCCGGCATTGCCGAAGCCGACATTCACCATGCCTGGATTTCGCCCGCGCGCGCCCGCGAGGTTATGGCCGTGGCCGCTTGAACTGCCGTGAGCTATCCAGCCTGCGGCGCATTTTCGAGGAACAACGATGGGCTATTACAACGACTGGGGCTGGTACAAACCCAAGCCCCGCATTCAAGCCAAAGGCGGCATCCGCGCGCAATCCAAACGCGGCGGCTTCGGTGAAACCTGGTGGGGCAAACGCTGGATCGCCACGTTGGAAAGCTTCGACATCGGCGCGCGCATGGGCCGGGGCCGTTCGTATGCACGCAACGGTTCGGTGCTCTCGATTGACATCGCGTCCGGCGAGGTCAAAGCCAAAGTCCAAGGCTCTTATCCCCAGCCCTACAAAATCTCGATCAAGCTCAAAGCCATGCCCGGCAGCGATTGGCGCAAGCTGGCCCAGTCGCTTTCCACGCAAGCGATCTTCGCCGCCAAGCTGCTCGCGGGCGAGATGCCGCAGGAAATCGAAACGGCGTTCACCGCCGCCGGACTCGCGCTCTTTCCCACCAAATCGGGCGATCTGCACACAGACTGCTCCTGCCCCGACTGGTCGAATCCCTGCAAGCACATCGCGGCGGTCTATTACCTGATTGGCGAAGAGTTCGACCGCGATCCGTTTCTGCTCTTCAAACTGCGTGGGATGGAGCGCGCGGCCTTTATCAAACTGCTCGGCGCGGCCACGCCCACCGCGCAAGCCGTCGAAGAAGTCGCCGCCTTGCCGCCCGAACCGCTCAACGCCGCCACGTTCTGGCAAGCCGCGCCGCTCGCGCCCGATTGGCTGGGCGAAGCGCGCACGCCGCCCGTCCACGCCGCCGTGCTGCAACGGCTCGGCAACTTTCCTTTTTGGCGCGGGACGGAAACGTTGGCAGAGGCACTCACGCCGGTCTATTTGGCGGCGTCGGCGCGCGGGCTGGAAGTCTTCGTCGGGTCAGAGAACGCAGCCGAATCACGCGCGGCGTGAAGGTTGTGCGTCGGGAAGGTACCGCGCGCGTCAGCAAGCGGAGGTTGAGCAGCGAAGCCAATTGCGCAACGTAAACGCACCGCTTGCTGACGCGCGCGCGAGCAAGCGGCGCGTCAAGCTTGCTCCATTGGCTGAACTGCCAAAGCCCCGCTTGTTCACGCGCGTGGTACTGTCTCAGCGTCAAGATGCAAACCGGCAGGCGAGTTCGTAAGCAACCCGGAAGTTCTGAATCAATTGAAAAGCCCGCGCGCTGCCGCTACTCTTAGCGCCATTCTTGCGCCTTCAAGAGCGAAAACTATATTTCAATTTGTAGGAGACACCAGCAATGACGACGATGATGATGAATACTCCGCTGACGATGCGTGTGTTGATGGAACGCGGGCCCATGTTCGCCGCCGACACCGAGATCGTTTCTAAGCTGCGCGATGTGACGCATCGCTACACTTATGCCGACATGGGCCGCCGCGCCAAACAACTGGCGAATGCGCTGACCAAACTCGGCGTCAAACAGGGCGACCGCGTGGCGACGCTGGCCTGGAACAGTTATCGCCACTTGGAAATCTATTACGCCGTGCCGTGCATGGGCGCGGTGCTGCACACGCTGAATCTGCGGCTGTCGGCGGAACATCTGAGCTACATCATCAATCACGCCGAAGACAGCGTGATCTGTGTGGATGAAGAATTGCTGCCCTTGCTCGAACGCATCAGCGACCAAATCAGTGTCGTTAAGCATTTCATCGTGCTGAGTAACACGGGCGCATACACCACCACGCTCGCGCCCGTGCACAACTACGAAGACTTGATTGCGGGTGAAAGCCCCGAATTCACTTGGCCGGATTTGGACGAGAACGCGCCGATGGGGTTGTGTTACACCAGCGGCACGACGGGCAATCCGAAAGGCGTGATGTATACGCATCGCTCGAATTATCTGCACACCATCGGGCAATGCATGGCCGACGGCATGGGCGTGAGGATGTCCGACACGGTAATGGCCGTCGTACCGATGTTTCATGCGAACGCCTGGGGCCTGCCGTATTGCGGTTGCATGCTCGGCTACAAACAAGTCTTCCCCGGCCCGACGATGGATGGCGCGACGATTTGCCAATTGTTGCAGGATGAAAAAGTCACGGTCACGGCGGGCGTGCCGACGATCTGGATGGGCGTCAAGGCCGAGATCGAAGCCAATCCTGGCAAGTATGATTTTTCGAGCCTGCGCGCGATGACCTGCGGCGGTTCGGCCCCGCCGCGCGCGTTGATTGACTGGCTCGAAACCAACCTCAACATCGAATTCATTCAAGCCTGGGGCATGACCGAAACCAGCCCGCTCGGTTCAGTCGCGCGCTTGAAGCCGAAGATGAAAGATTGGCCGCGCGAACGGCAACTCGATGTCAAACAACGCTGCGGCTTGATCTCGCCCGGCCTCGAAGCCCGCGTCGTCGGCGCGGACGGCAAAGAAGTCGCGCACGACGGCGTCGCGATGGGCAGCCTGCTGGTGCGCGGCCCGTGGATCGTCAGCCAGTATTACAAGGCCGACGCGCCCGAACGCTTCCCTGATGGCTGGTTCGACACGGGCGACATCGCTACGATTGACGAAGAAGGCTATCTGGCAATCGCCGACCGCTCCAAAGACGTGATCAAGAGCGGCGGTGAATGGATTTCATCGGTGGATTTGGAGAACGCCATCATGGCCGTGCCCGGCGTCGCCGAAGCCGCCGTCATCGGCGTCAATCATCCGCGCTGGCAGGAACGCCCGCTGGCCTGCGTGGTCGTGAAGGCCGGCATGGAAGTAACTCAGGAACAGATCAACGAATACCTTGTTACCAAAGCCGGTATCGCCAAATGGTGGTTGCCGGATGACGTGCTGTTTGTGGAGGCGATTCCCAAAACCAGCGTCGGCAAATTCGATAAGAAGGTGTTGCGCGCGCAGCTCGAGGACTACAAGTTGCCGAACACCTAAGCTCGCTTCAAGCAACGTAGACGGGGAGCCGCGGCGCTCCCCGTGTTGCATTTCCAGCGAACTCGCCTTGCTCATACAGCACGCACGCTTAACCCAACCACGCCAAG
>JAYUCP010000210.1:0-5249 GCA_043740245.1 Acidobacteriota bacterium
CTGCACTCGGATTCGCCGCGAGATTGCCAAGCGTGTCTTGTGCAACAACGAAGTAACTAATCACATCGGTTGGGACAACGCCGCCGAAAGTCGCGTTGTTAATCGTGCAGTCCCAAACGCCGTTCTGAACCGTGCCGCTAAACAGTAAGCAAGCCGTCGAGGAGTAGCCACCGGCATTCTTTCTAAGGTAGATGCGCGGAGCCAAACCGCCCGTCGCCACGCCCGTTACGTCCGTAATCGTCACCGCCAGGACGCGATTGGTGGTTAAAGAAGTGTTTGCCAGAGCTGCGTAAGTAATGTTCGGTGGAGCCAGGTCAACCCCGTTGAAGTTGCCCGCGTCTGCGCCGATGTCAACGGGCGTGAACGAGGCGCGCGTCTGCCCGTCGAAATCATCCGTCACGCCGACATCCGCGCCGTTGCCTTCGGCGACGGTCGCGTTGGTCGGATGCAGATGCAAATTCGGCGTGGCATTCGTCGGGTCTAGATATTGCGGATTGCTTTCAAAACTACCGCCATCTTGACCGACGGCGGTCTTCCACGCCGCGAGATTGGCAACGTCCAATGAGTTAAAGAATCCGAAGACCGCCCCCGTGCCGTTGGCAAAATAGACGTTGTTATTGATCGTCAAGCCTCCCGGATTTGCGACGACTCCGTTCACCTTGACCGCATAATTGCTGCCGGTCGCGCCGCTGTTGCTGCGCGCGTTGAAGAAAATGTTGTCGCGGAAACTGCGAGTGACGGCCGTTTGCGTTCCGTTGAAAGCATAAGACGCACCGGTGCCAGCGGTCGGGCTGCCGCCGACATAAACGCTGTTGTGAAAGAAACTATTCGTCCCCAGGGCTTCGTTGATGCCGTTAATGCCGGTAGTCCCTGCATTGGTGGCAGCCGCACCGATGGCATTGGCGGTGCCTGCGCCGAGAGCAATCATGTTGTTGCGGAAAATGGTCGCGCCACCTCCTGCCACGCGAATGCCGTTGAGTTCGGCGGTCGCGCTGTTAGTGGCAGTCGTCAGACTATGAATTAAGTTCCTTTCGGCAACGCTCCCCGCCGCGCCGATAAATTGAATCCCCGTCACAACCGTGGCGGCGGTAGCGTTCGTGTTACTCAGATTGAAAATCGTATTCTGACTTGCCGTGTTGACCGGAGTCGCACTGACGAAAGCAATACCGATAACCGATGCTGCGGTTGTCGTCCCCGTTCCTCCGGCGGCTGTCAGGTTGCGCACTGTGTTATTTGAAGCTGTCGCTATCGAAGTAGAAACAAAAATACCTGCTACCTGCGTGCCCGCCGCAGTCGAAGTGCTTTGGATAGTATTGGCAACGGTTCCGCCAATCGTATTTCCACTCAACGTAGTGGTAACGGTTGACGCTGTATTCAACCGAAGACCGTAAGCATTAGCGGCACCTGCTCCCGCATTTGAAACGGTTATTCCTCCAATTAAATTATTATTCGCGGTCCAGGCGTCAACACTAAAATTGAACATAGCCATAACATCGGCAGCACTCGCCGAGTTAGTCGAATATGTCAATGAACTGGTGGCAGACTGGCTTCCGATGGTATTTGAGTTTGTATTCGCAAGCCCGTTTGCAACATAGATGCCCATCATCGGAGCGGAACTGCTGGTTCCACTCGAAGTAACACCCGTCAAACTCACTGAAGCCACCGTATTGCTGTTGATGTTCGATACGGTTCCTGCTGTTATTCCCGAAAAGGAAATACCTCTAAAAGTAGCCGCGACTGCTCCGGTTAATGTGTAAGTTCCAGTTTGTGTATTTGAAGCAAACCCAATTATGTTGCCCGTGATGGTCATAGCCTGAACGCCGCTTGTTGCTGTCGAGCTATTCATATTGATGCCACTATGCAAAGCGGCTGTCGTCTCTGTTCGGGTGCCGGTTTGATAGAACCGGTTATTGGTAATTGACCAGGTATTACATCCGCCGTTGATGGCGACACCGGCACTTGTTACCGCCGCGCCGAAATAGTCAAAGATATTGTTGTTGGTAATAGTGATGCCGCTGTTGCCGATGGCGGTGGTGGTGGTTGAACCATTTCCCAAAATTGCTTTGGTCGGCAGGTTCGCGCCTGCCGGGCCGATGTTGTTGTTTGAAATCGTGTTGTTATCGTTTCCGTTCGCGGTAACAGAGTCCGTGCTGAAGAAAATATTTCCGCCGTTGGTAGCGACTGAAAGACCGAATGAACCCAAGATACTCGAATTCGTAATCGTGTTGTTCGTTGCCCCACCGATAAAGCGAATAGTGCTTGTGCCAGAAGTTCCCGGAGAAGTTGTATTGGAGATCGTCAGCGAGTTGCCGCCTGTATTCAAGCCGTTAATCGTTACGTTATCCGCTCCACTAAAATCGATCAGAGGTAAGCCGGTGGTCGTCGCGCCGGTGATCGTTCGCGCCGCGCCGCCTGCCGGAGACATCGTAATTGTCGTATAAGATGCCGCGCCAGAACCGCTCGCATTCAGGGTAGCCGTTGCTGCAGCCTCGTTTGTGTCGCCGCAGACGTCAATCGTAATGGCGCCGGTATGCGTGCCGCCGTTGATCGCTGTAAAAGCCGCGCCGAGGGTGGCGTAGGCAGTTGGCGTGGTGCCCAGGATCGAGCCTTCCACTTCAATCGGTCCGGCCGTATCACAAACACCAAACGTGAAAGGATTGGTTTTCACCAGGTAGTTAAAGGGATTTGCATTGAAGTGTTTGTTGTTTGATGGTGCAGGCGAACCCAGCACTGTGGTTGCAGATGAGGCTTGTGAGCGAACCAGCCAGAACGAAACGCAGAAACAGGAAACCAACACAAACGCACCCAGTAAGCGAAACCGGCTGACTGGCTTTATCCATTCGCCAAGTGAATTGCTGGCGCAGAAGTTGATAGCTTTACGAGTGAAATTTTGCGTGGCGGTTTGTCTTGTTTTGGCGTTCATGTTTCGTTTCCTTTTTCGATTGAATTGCGTCAGTGTACAAATACGTTGTCGTGACAAGGTGAAATGGGATCATAAGCCCGGACACGGTTACACAATCTATTCCGGCACTCTTTGCGGACTGGTTTAGACCGGCAACCAGCAAAGTCCGGGTATTACTTTTTTTGCTTACCTGTCGCCAGGATGGCAGTCATCGTCAGCGCGATCAGCGCGGCCACGGGCATCAAGACCGGAGTAGCGCGCAAAGCCTCGCGCGCGCGGGCCACTCCGTGGTTGGCCTTCATCGTCAGCGCGATCAGTGACAGGATCAGAAGCGGGGGCGAACAGATTTTTATCGGGTATTGCGTTGCCGGATGCGCTCGCGCCTTTCTCGATGAAGACTTGCCAGTGAGGGGAAACGCGCGCGCAACCGCACGGTAGATGATGGCTCAGCACGTGTCAACGAACTGCGGAGAGATACTCGATAGTTTCTGCCGGTCACAACCTCGGTGATGAAGCGGCTTGAAGCGCTGCCAAAGCGAGTGCCGGGCGAAGCATCGCGGCTGCGGCCCGGCTCTCGCTTGCATTTGTGCTTTGGCGACGCCTGCTAACAGTCGGCGGGAAGACCTGGGATGACGTAGCTGGCCGTGCTGGTGTTGGTCAGGATGTGCAGGTTGATTGCGGTGCGCGGTGAGTGGCCGGCTGCTGGAAAAGCGCCAGCCGCCAGCCGGAAGTTGAGTTCCGGCTGGCAGTTCTTTTGTCATGCCCGACGGCGTTACTGTCTGCGAGCGCTCACCGGCGCGTCGCCGGCTTGCCCCTGCGCCTGCGCCAGAACACTGCCATCCGCGCTACAACGGATGTACCAGGTCTGATCCGCCGCGCGCCACACGGCCACGTCCGCCTTGCCGTCGCCGTCGTAATCGCCCGGCACGGCTTGATCGAAGTACGGCGCATAATTCGCGCCCCATTGCTCGGCGCGGACGCTTTGGGTTTTGCTTTGCCAGATGTACCAGGTGTCGCCGCGCCAGACCGCGAAGTCCGTCTTGCCGTCGCCGTCGTAATCCGCCGCCACCGGCACGTCCGTCCCCAGGCCCCAGGCTTTCGCCATGAATTGCCCGTCGCTGCTGCGTTTGATTAACCAAGTGCCGGTTGAACGGCGGAAGACCGCCACATCCGTCTTGCCATCGCCGTCGTAATCGCCCGGCACAGGCACATCGTTGTAAGGCGCATACGCAGCGCCCCAAGCTACGCTGTCAACCGCCCCGTCCGAACTGCGCACGATGTACCAGTTGCCTTCGGAGCCGCGCCAGACGGCGATGTCCGTCTTGCCGTCGCCGTCGTAATCGCCGGGCACGGGCACATCCGTCGCCAGGCCCCAGGCTTTGACCAGCGTGCCGCCGTCGCTGCTGCGCCCGCTCTTGAGGATGCGCCACGTGCCATCGCTGGGCCGGAAGACGGCCAAGTCGGTATTGCCGTCGCCGTCATAATCGCCCAGCAACGCAACATCGCCGGTTGCGCCCCAGCTTTGCGTTTGGGTTTCGCGGTTGGCCCCGCCACTGCTTAATGACAAGCGCCACGCGCCGTTGTTCGACCACAACGCCAGATCAGCTTTGCCATCGCCATCATAATCACCCATATGCGCCATTGCCGCTGACGGCGTGACAATCACCAGCGTGTACGTCTTCGTGCTCTGGCAATTGCCCGCCAGTACCTTGACCGTGAAAGTGTAGCTGCCAGGCGTGTTGGTCAAACCGCTGATGACGCCCGTGCTACTCAGGGTGAAGCCAATTGGCAACTGACCGACCAGCAGGCTGAACGTGTAACTGCCCGCCGGACTGACGCTCAGCGTTTGGCTGTAGGCCACGCCCTTCGTGCCGTTCGGCAAGATCGGCGGATTGAACGTGAGCGTTGCGCAGGTAATGATGAGGAAGTAGGTGCGCGTCCCGAAACAGCCGCCTGCGTCCGTGGCTTTGACGGTGAACGCGAACGAGCCACTGCCCGCCGGCGTCCCGCCCAGCACGCCCGTCGTGGCGTTGAGCGTCAACCCCGCCGGCAGCGCGCCGCTCGCCACGGCAAAGGTGTAAGGCCCCGTGCCGCCCGTCGCGCTGACGATCTGGCTATAAGCCGTTCCCAAAGTCCCGCCGGGCAATGCCGCCGGACTGAGCGTGATCGGGCCGCAGGTGCCGGTGATGAGCAGGTTGTAGCTTTGCGCGCCCATGCACGTGCCGCCCCAGCCGGTCGCCTTGAGCACAAACGCGAAATTGCCCGCCGCGCTCGGCGTACCGTTCAGCGTGCCGTTGCTGTTGAGCGTCAAGCCCGGCGGCAGTGTGCCGCTCGCCAGCGCGAAGCT
>JAYUCP010000211.1:0-2134 GCA_043740245.1 Acidobacteriota bacterium
CGCGTCGCGTCAGCGACGCTTGAATTCAGGCGTCGCTGACGCGACGCGGGGCGGTTCGCTTACCTACCGTGGGTTGAAACCCACGGCTAAATTCGACTGTCGCTACGCGACAAAAACGACTGCGGGTTACATTTTTATCACTACCCTCTGTTACGATTTTTTCTCTTCCAGCCAGCCGCGAATGGTGCGGGCCAGCATTTCGGGATCGCGCCCGCCCATTTCGACCAGTTGATTCTTGATCGCTTGCGTGCGTTTCAATTCGGGCACGTCTGTTTCGAGTTCGCGGGCAATCTCCGCTTCCAACTCAGCCACGGTGCGCGGCGTCGTGACGGTGACCGCTTCACCGCCGGATGTTTGTGTTTCCAGCCTGAGGCCTTCCTCTGAAGCTGCCAGCAGGGCCGCCGTTTCGCCTGTGCCGTCGCCCGCGCCGATGACATTTGCGCCAGTGGCATTAATCGCTTCGCCGACGGTTAGGGCGGCTTCTTCGGAAGAGGGCGGCAGCAGCCTTTGGGCGGGCGGCAGTTGCAACGCCTTTTGAATGGCCTGTTGCGCCGGGCGTAACACAAAGAAGCCCAGCAGCAAGGCGACCAGCAGGAGCGAACTGTATTTGACGGCGTTGGGCAACAAGTAACCGTACCGCTCGAGCAACGAAGGGTTGACGGGCACAGGCTGATCGAAGGCGATGCTCTTGACCGCGATTTGATCGCCGCGTTCGGTGTTGATGCCGACGGCGGCGGTCACCAGTTCTTGCAGCTTTTTCAATTCTTCTTCGGCGCGTGGCGCGGCCTTGCCGTTGACGACGGGGTTATCAACCACGACCGAAACCGAGAGCCGTTGCAAACGGCCCCCGCCATCCACGGTGCGCGTGACGGTCTTGTCTATCTCGTAATTGGTATTCGCGGCGGAGCGCTGGTCGCCCAACAGCGGAGCGGGCGGGGGCGTTACCTGCTGTGCCGGTGGCGTTGCCGCTGTCGTTGCCGCTGTCGTTGGCGGCGCCGGTGTAGGTGTCGGTGCAGGTGGTGTCGCCGCCGGTGTCGTAGTTGGATCATTGGCCCTGGCGCCTACGACCCCGCCGTTGGGCGGTAACTTGCTATTGCGCGTTTCCTGCGATGTCTGCTGGTTGCGGATGACGGAAGATTTCGGATCGTACTTTTCAGCGGTCTGTTCGATCTGGCTGAAATCCAGTTCGGCGCTGACTTCGGCGCGCACGCGGCCCGGGCCGATGACTGGCTCCAACAACGTGATGACGCGCGCGGCGGTATTGGCTTCCAGACGTTGGCGCGCGTCCAGGTGCGAATTGAATTCATCCGCGTTATCGGCCCAGGCCGCCTTCTCGCGTTTGGGCGCCGAGAGCACGCGGCCTTGCGCATCCATCACCGAAACATCGGCGGGTTCGAGGCCTTCGATGGCGCTGGCGACTAGATGTGTGACGGCCATGGCGCGTTCGCGCGAAATCTCGCGGTTGCGCCGGACGCGCAAGACGACCGACGCTTTGGCCTTCTCGGCCTTTTCAGTAAAGATGGATTCGCGCGCTGGGGTGATGTGCACGCGCGCCGCTTCGAGTTCGTCCATACCTTCGAGCGTGCGGGCCAGTTCGCCCTCGAGCGCGCGCTGGTAATTGACGCGCTGGGCAAAATCGGTCGCGCCGAAACTGTTTTTGTCGAAGATGTCGAAGCCCACGTGCCCGCCGGAGAGCGCGCCTTCTGCCGCCATTTGCACGCGCAATTCGGCCACGCGCTCTTGCGGCACGCTGATGGCCGTGCCGCCGTTCGAGAGCTTGTATGGGACATTGGCCGTTTTCAGCTTGTCAATGATCGCCTGCGCATCACCGGTTTTGAGTTCTGAAAACAGCACGCCGTATTCCGATTGAGAACCGAAATAAATAAGTGCGCCGAGCAAGCCCAAGGTCGCCACGGCCGCCACCCCAATGGTCGCGCGTTGCGCCAGGGTGAGGCGCTGCCAAAGTTCTTGGAGTTGATTTAACGGATTGGCCATCAGTACTGACAGTCTAGGCTGAAGTCTGGACACTTTTGAAAAAATGAAACCAAGCGCCGCAAAAACCGGGCAGCCCCGGAGATTTGGATACGCGGATGACGCGGATGCAGCGGATTTCCACGGATTTTTCTTTTTGTTG
>JAYUCP010000212.1:0-5235 GCA_043740245.1 Acidobacteriota bacterium
CTACATACTGAGAAACCCGCCGTCGGCACAATGCCAGTGGCGGGTTTCTTTTTGCCTAGCCATCCCAAAGCTCAGAGGAATTTGGGGCGCTATGTTAAGTGAGTTTTTTCTGTCCTCAACTGCGCGCCCGCGCCACCGCCGCCAGCCATCCTGCATACAGCCGCTCGCGCTCGCTCTGCTTCATCTTTGGCTCGAAGCGTTTTTCCACCTGCCATTGCTGAGCGATTTCTTTTTCGTTCTTCCAGAAGCCAACTGCCAGGCCCGCCAGATAGGCCGCGCCCAGCGCCGTCGTTTCGGTCACGAAGGGGCGCACGACGGGCACGCCGAGGATGTCCGCCTGGAATTGGCAGAGGAAATCGTTGCGCGTCGCGCCGCCGTCCACGCGTAATTCTTTGGCCTTGATGCCGGAATCTTTTTGCATGCATTCGACGACATCGCGGGTTTGGTAAGCCATCGCTTCGAGCGCCGCGCGGGCGATGTGGGCGTGAGTGGCACCGCGCGTCAGCCCGACGATAGCGCCGCGCGCGTCCTGATCCCAATAGGGCGCGCCCAGGCCGACAAAGGCGGGGACGAAATAGACGCCGTGGTTGTCAGTGACCGAAGTCGCCAGCGCTTCCGTGTCGGCGGCGTTGGCGATGATGCCGAGGCCGTCGCGCAACCATTGCACGGCGGCTCCGGCGACGAAGACCGAACCTTCGAGCGCGTATTGCGTCGCGCCGCCGGTGCGCCAGGCGATGGTTGTGAGCAGGCCGTTTTTCGAGGCGTTCGCGCTCGGGCCCGTATTCATCAGCAGGAAGCAGCCCGTGCCGTAGGTGTTTTTCATCATGCCCGGTTTGAAACAGGCTTGGCCGAAGAGGGCGGCTTGTTGGTCGCCCGCGATGCCGGCGATTGGGATGGCCGCGCCCAGCAATTCGGGATCGGTCTGGGCATAGACTTCCGACGATGATTTCACCGTGGGCAGCAGCGAGGCGGGGATGTTGAGTTTGGCGAGAATCTCATTGTCCCAAGCTTGCTTGCGAATGTCGTAAAGCAGCGTGCGCGAGGCGTTGGAAACATCCGTGACATGCGCCTGGCCTTTGCTCAAGCGGTTGATCAGCCAGGTGTCAATCGTGCCGAAAGCGAGTTCGCCCTTGGCCGCTTTGGCGCGCGCGCCTTTGACGTTGTCGAGCAGCCACGCGACCTTGGTGCCGGAAAAGTAAGCGTCCGTCACGAGACCGGTTTTGCGGCGAATGACGCGGTCGAATTTTTCCTGTTTGAGTTTGTCGCACAACGGCGCGGTGCGGCGGCATTGCCAGACGATGGCGTTGTGAATCGCCTGATCGGTCTGGCGGTTCCAGACGACCGTCGTTTCGCGTTGGTTGGTGATGCCGATGGCGGCGACGTCGGCGGCTTTGGCCTTGCCCTGTTTCAACGCCTGGCGCGCGCAATTGAGTTGCGAATGCCAGATGTCTTCAGGGTTGTGTTCGACCCAGCCGGCCTGGGGGAAGATTTGCGGGAACTCCTGTTGCGCGACGCTGACGATACTGCCCGCGTGGTCGAACAGGATGGCGCGCGATGAAGTGGTGCCCTGATCGAGGGCGAGAATGTAGTTTGACATTGAGTGCTTGTCCTTTGGATTGCGGTTGGCCTTGGTGGCCGTTGGTTGGTGATTAGTGTTGCGCCAGCCAGCGCGTGAGATCGTCCACGGCTTTGAAATCGAGCAAGGCAGCGCCAAGCTGGTCGAGTTCAGCCAACGAGAGCGCTGGCAATTGCGCCGCGACTTCCGCTGGCATGGGGCCGCATTTGTGCGTCAACTGCCGTTGAATGACGGCCACACGGCCGTGCTGTTCACCGCGCTGCTCGCCGATCTGGATACCGCGCTGCTCGCCGATCTGGATGCCGCGCTGTTCGCCAATCTGCTGGCCTTCTTCCAAAATTTCACGATAGATCACTGATTGCATCATAATTTCCCTCCGAAAGATGCGATGAACCAATTCCCGGTCAAAGCGCAACCCTGCCAGAATGCCTGCCGCCGCCGTTAGATCGTTGCGCTGACTTTCGTCAGCTATTGTACTCACCTTGCCAGCAATCTCCACCAGCAAGCGTTCCGGTTCGGCGGCGCGCGCCAGCACGGCCAACGGCCACAAGCCCGGATGCGCCAGCAACGGCGTGGCGTCTTGTTCCCACATACGAACCACGCGATACCGGTGCCACGTATCGCCGACGTGAAATTCATCCGGGATAGTTGCGTTGGTTTCGGCCAGCACGATCACGACTTGCCGCACCGGCTTGCGTTCGCGGCGGTAAATGCGCACGAAGTAATCAAGCTGGCGCAAGGGCAATGGCGGTTCGCTGTCCGTCGGGTCGGTCTCGAATTCGAGATGCAAAATCTCGTCGTCAATTTCGAGCAAATGCACCGCGTCGGCGCGAATCGGTTGCAGCGACAATTCGCTTTTCAGCAACCGCACCTGTGTGATGGGCCGGCCCAGCAACCACGAGGCGAGCGGCGCGGGATACTGTTCCGCCAGATACTTGAGCAGATTGTCGTATTCACGTGGTTGGGCCATTGGAGGTCACATCGGTAGGACAGACTAAAGTCCCCTACCTCAAGCCAAATGGCGTAACTCGCGCAAGGCCACCGACAGCATGGAAACATCCATTGTCGAAGCGTTCTTGAGTTCCGCCAGCAACTGCTGCGTGCGGTCGAGCGCGCGTTGGTTGCTGGTTTGCCAGGCGCTGACCAGTGCGGCGGGATCGGCGGCGACGGTACCAAACCCGTTGAGCACTTCGCCGGTGATGGTGCGTTGCAAACTGGTCAGGTCTTCCAGCATAGCGCTGCGTGCCAGCGCCTGCCAATGCTGATCGCCGGGCAGGGCCGCGATCTGTTCGCGCAGGGCGGGCAGTTCGAGTTTGGTGGCCAAATCGAAATAGACTCGGGCGACGTGTTCGACCGGTTGCTGGCTCGCGCCGACCACTTCGACGATGTCGAGCGTGGCAAAGAGCGGCGCGCGGCAAGCCACGCGCAAGGCCAGCACTTCGGGCACGCCGCGTTCCTTGTAGCGTTCGACCAACGCATCAATCTGTGCCCGTTCCGCCGGATCAATCACGTTGAGCAAGACCTCGGCGAGCGCTTCGATGCCCTGGCCGAAGTGGGCGATGTTGGCGGCCATGTCTTCGCCCAGTCGGCGCGAGCGCAGGAACCAGGCGGTCGCGCGCATCAACACGCGGCCCACTTCGGTGACGAGTTCGGCCTGCACCTCATCGGCAACCTGGTTGTCGAGCGCCTGGATTTCAAGCCAGAGCGGCACCACGCGGAAGACTTCGCGCGCCAGCAGATAAGCGCGCACGATCTCCGCCGGGCTGAAGCCGGTCGTTTCCATCAATTGATGCACAAAGGTGCCGCCGACGCGGTTGAGCATGCTGTTGGTCACGTGCGTGGCGATGATCTCGCGCCGCAGCGGATGCTTGGGCATGTAGTCGGCATAACGTTCGCGCAAGGCTTTCGGGAAATAGCGCGTGAGCGCCGTCGCCACCCAGGGGTCATCGGGCAGCGGCGAGGCTAGCAATTCGTCAAAGAGCCAAATCTTGCTGTAAGCCAGCAGCACCGCGCGTTCGGGGCTGGTGAGGCCCATCTGTTTGGCGCGGCGTTCAGCGAGTTCTTCATCGCTGGGCAGATATTCGATCTTGCGGTTGAGCCTGCCCTGCTTGCCCAGATAGCTAATGAAACGCTGTTGCGCGTCGAGTTGCGCGAAGGCCTGGCGGCCCGCAATCGAGAGCCATTGCGTTTGCGAATAGTTGTCGCGCAGCACGTGCACGGCGACTTCGTCGGTCATCTCGGCCAGCAGCGCGTTGCGTTGCTTTTCGGTCAATTCGCCCTCGGCCATGACCAGCGCCAGCAGGATTTTGATGTTGACCTCGTGGTCGGAAGTGCTGACCCCGGCGGAGTTGTCAATCGCATCGGTGTGGATGCGTCCGCCATTCAGCGCGTATTCGACGCGGCCCAGTTGCGTAAAGCCGAGGTTGCCGCCTTCGGCCACGACCTTGCAGCGCAGTTCGGCGCCGTTGACGCGCACGGCGTCGTTGGCGCGGTCGCCGGCCTGCGCGTGCGTTTCGCGCATAGCCTTGACGTACGTGCCGATGCCGCCGTTGTAAAGCAAATCCACTGGCGCTTTCAGAATCGCGTTGACCAATTCGGTCGGGGTCAATTCGTCGGCCTCAATGCCCAAGGCCTGTTTGACTGCGGGTGAGATGGGAATGTATTTCGCCGTGCGCGGATAGATGCCGCCGCCTTCCGAAATCAATGCCGCGTTGTAATCGCCCCACGACGAGCGTGGCAGTTTGAAGAGGCGTTCGCGTTCGGCATAGCTGATGGCCGCATCGGGATTGGGATCAAGGAAGATGTGGCGATGATCAAAGGCCGCCAGCAGGCGAATATGTTTCGACAACAGCATGCCGTTGCCAAAGACATCGCCCGACATATCGCCGATGCCGGTGACGGTGAAATCGGTCGTTTGCGTATTGACGCCCAATTCGCGGAAGTGGCGTTTGACCGATTCCCACGCGCCGCGCGCGGTGATGCCCATGCCTTTGTGGTCGTAGCCAGCCGAGCCGCCCGACGCAAAAGCATCATCCAGCCAGAAGCCGTACTCGCGGCTCATCGCGTTGGCGTAATCGGAAAACGTCGCCGTGCCCTTGTCCGCCGCAACGACCAAATAAGGATCGTCAGGATCGTGACGGCGCACTTGCGGCGGCGGCACAATCTGGGTTTGCACGCGGTTGTCAGTCAGGTCTAGCAGGGCGCGCAGATAATCCTGGTAACACTCGATGCCCTCTTTCAGCCACGCTTCACGATCAGCCGGTGAAATGGGGCGTTTGAGCACGAAGCCGCCTTTCGAGCCGACCGGCACGATGACGGTGTTCTTGACCATCTGGGCTTTGACCAGGCCCAAAATTTCGGTGCGAAAATCTTCGGGCCGATCCGACCAGCGCAAACCGCCGCGCGCCACCTTGCCGCCGCGCAAATGCACGCCCTCGAAACGCGGCGAGTAAACGAAAATCTCGAACATCGGCTTCGGTTCGGGCAAGCTCGGGATTTTTGACGGATCGAATTTGAACGAGAGAAAGGAGCGGCGTTTGCCCTCGGGCCCATGCAGCCCATCGGTGCGCCAGAAATTGGTGCGCGTGGTGGCGCGGATGAGCGCGAGGTATTGCCTGAGCACGCGGTCTTCGTTCAGGTTCTGCACGTGTTCGAGCGCC
>JAYUCP010000213.1:0-12743 GCA_043740245.1 Acidobacteriota bacterium
CTAATCAAGATTTTCATTGGGAATGAAACCAGCCTTTCTAAAAAACGGGTCTAAAAACGGATTGTAACGGTGAATAGATGAAGAAACGAATGTGGAGGAGCGGCGCGCTTGCCAATCAATAAGCGCAACGCCACGCGCAACGCCAAGATGAATACGCAGACGAAGTCTGACCGGACGGGGCTGACCATTCCGTAAACGCAGGCAAAAACCGATTGTGCTGATTGGTTCCGGTCATCATTTTTCGTAGCGGTTGCCGGTTCCAGCAGGTGCGCCGAACCGGGCGTTGCCAATGTGGGCTTCAAAAACGAAGGCGCATCATACGGAGCACGCCGCTGATTTGCAAACACTCGCGTGGGCCTGCTTTCAATCATTCTGACGGCCCCGCAGTGCGTGACGACTCAACGCGCAAAGCTGGCGAGCGCGGCCTCTTCGGTCTCAAAAATCTCGAAGACTTGGGTCAGATTGGTAATGGCGAGGATGCCTTTCACCTTGTGCGGCACGGTGGCGAGTTTCAGATTGCCGCCCTGGCGCATCACAGCCACCAACAACTTGATCAACTCACCCAACCCGGCGCTGTCAATCCATTCACAGCCCGCCAGGTTGAGCATGAACTGCTGCTGACCCGCGCCCAGATGCGCGCGCACCAGTTGTTGCAAGGGTTCGTATTGCCCGCGCTGATGAAACTCGATTTTCAAATCCACCACAATCACAGTGCCGATCTGGCGTTCATTCAATTCCATTCGGTGCTCCTTTGAAAATGTACAGCAGACTAAGGATTGAAAATTCAATAACTCAACCAAACAAACCACGGGGCGCACGGGGGACACGGGGAGAGCAACGGGTCAGCCCGTATCGCAAGGCTACATTGGGTTGATTCTTTTCCTCGCCCCGTGCGCCCCGTGGTTGGTGCTCTTATTTAATTTTCAATCCTAACAGTCCGCTGTACAGCGCGCGCCGCGTTTTCATCGTATCAGGGCTTTGCGATCCAACTCCGCCAGCGTCAACCGCACGCTCACCACATACGGCAACTGCCCTTCAACCCAGTGCCCATAGGTCGTTGTGACGAAAACGCCGCCGGGCAAGACCTCAACGCCGGGGTAGGCGCAGTCGGCATTCCAGCCCGAAGCGTTCACATGATTTTGCATCAAACGCACGCGGTACTGCCCTTCCCGCCCCTGCACGATGTCGGCGTAACGGCCCACCCAGCCGACCCAATCGCCCTTAGTCGGACTCGAATGCGTGGTGTCGCGGAACGAGATGAAGAGCCGTCCATCGGGCGCATATTTGCCGGTGTGCCGGTCGCCCGTCAACGCGCCGGGCAATTCGCGCGGGGCCGACCAGGTGCGGCAATCGTCAGCCGAAAACATCACATACGAATTGCGCGCGCGCCGGTTTTCGCGCAACAGCATGGCCCACTGCTTGCCATCCGGCGAACGAATCAAGCCCGGTTCGCACAGGTGAATCTGATCGTTCTTGTAAATCTCCTGCGGTGCCGACCACGTCAACCCGCCGTCTTTAGAAAAGGTCTGATAGAGCGTCATCACCGGCGTCTGCTTGCCATCCTTGGTAAAGAAGCGCCCGTCGTCGTGAAAGAGCGCCACATAAGCGCCGTTGCGCAAGCGTTCGACCGCGCCCATCGCCACGATGCCGCCATAATCACCGATGGCTTTCAATTTGCTCCACGTCGCGCCATCGTCTTCCGAAACCGACATGCGAATCGGATACAAGCCCGAAAAGACGAGCAGCCGCTTCTTCCCTTGGCGGTCAAGCACACGATGAATCGTCGGCGTTTCGAGCGAAGTCTCCCAACTCTTCGGCGTCGGCAAGCGCTCAGACCACGTCAGCCCGCCGTCGCGGCTGCGTTTGAGTTGAATCGCACCTTTGCCGTGGCCTTTGGGATAGACGGCGAGGATCGTGCGTTTGTCTTCGAGCAGCACGGTCGTGGGATGGCCCAGATACTGGCCCGGCTCGCGGTCAACGATGACCTGCCGCTGTGTTTCCGCCGCCAAATCAAGCAAGGGAATGGTGTAGCCGCGCGGCTGCCCGGCTTGTTGCGCATAGGCGCTGAGGCTCAACAACAGGCAGCACAGAACTACCCTGAGTTTGTCTCTTTGCATCATTGTCGTTCCGTAGTCCTGTCAGGCTCCAAGCCCGCATCCACCATCGCTTGCCGCAACAATTCCGCCACGCCCAAATCAGTCGCCCAGCGTTGCATGTACGCGTAATCCAGCGCCTTCGCTTGCACCTTTAACACACCCAGCACGTCATCCCACTGGCGTTCTGAAACACCGCCGCCTTTTTGAAACCAACGCAGCTTTTGCAAGACCGTGTCTTCCGCGCTGGCAACAAAAGCCGCAGGCGCATCAAGCCCTTCAGCGAGGCGTTTTGACAAGCGTCGCTGCATCTTCGCCTGCGACCATGCGTCAGTCGCGGGAACAAAGATGTCTATCTTATAGACCGTCTCGAAGTGAATTAGATTAAAGCTCGTGCACGCACGAACGGCGCGCACGACGGCGTTTGCATCCACATAAAACCCGTCTTCCAAAGCAGCCACAAACGCTGGCACGTGTTTTTCGCGCAGGTCGGCGATAAAGTCCACATCGCGGGTCAGACGCGGCAAGCCGTACTGACCGCTCGCCACTGACCCGCCAATGTAGTAGGAAACCTCCAACGCCTCGAAAACCTGCGTCATCTGGCGAATTAGTTGCAAGACCTCCAGCAGCATCAATAACCTTCTTTCGCCGGGTCCCAACCAAACGCCGCACGCATCAAATCCGGCTCAATCCAGAGCGCAGCCAACCGCAGCTTGAGTTCACGCGCATCGGCCTGTGGGTGGCGGCGGCGAATTTCTTCCACTTGCATGGCGCGCATCCCGGCGTTGAGTTCCGCAATGCACTGCAGCTTGCGCCACTCAGGCATGCGGCGATACGCCTCGATGAGGAGCTTTTCGATTTCGGGTGGGGTGTCTGTGGATAACGGTTTCATCGGGCGAAGTATAAAGCAGGTCAAACGCAGTCGCATCTCTGAATCAAACAACAACACGCAACTCGATATTGTTTGCAAATACCCACCTCATGCGCTGTTCCGGCTGAGAGGCTTCAAGGTAGGCCCACTGCAAAATATAGCTCACTTACCTTGCCAGTTCCCTGTAGATATCGTCGAAATTCCATCAATTCTAGTTTGACCGTGCTACCTGCCGCGTAAAGCAGATTGGCCGCGAGCAATGGCGTCACCCCAAACGGCAAATCCAGAAACAACCGCAGCGATCGCAACCCGTGCGCGCAGCGCAATCTCGACAACAAAGCGATGACATCTGCAATGAAGTTCATCGCTTGCGCCGAATCGCTGAACCAAGGGCTTTCAACCCAGACCGGGCGCTCGTTCAATCCCTGCGCCGCCAGCCAATCCAAGGGGTCGTTGAGATAGCGCTCCTTGGCAATGATAAGTGCGGCATGTTCGATCCGCTCACCATCCGCTATCGGCTGGATGCGCGGCGGCAAGGCGCGCTCGCAGCTTTCATTGCCGCCAGTCAAAGGCCGCAACCGATCCTGTCCATCGTTGGTATAAATCACGCCGTCTTTGCTGTTGAAACAAAAGAGGCTGACGTTATTCGACCGGTCGAACTGTTGGCCCAGCATAAACGGCAGCGCCAATTGCGCCTCACCGCAGACATAAATGTGCTTGGTTTCGCCACGCAAGTTGCCGAAAGCTTCGGAAAATGTCCAAGCCATCGTCTGCAACAAACCGCTCAACTCCGGCCCGTGCAAGCTCTCGGTAAAGCTGCGGGCGCCGCGATCCGGGCGAAACACCAGCGCAGGCCAATCCGTGGCGCGCCAGCTTGCGGGCGGATTGTCTTCCGGCAACGCGCTGCGCCGCGCCCCTTTGCCGCGTTGATCCAGACAGATGACAGCTTCGTTGCAACGGCTAAAACCGAGCTTTCGATAAAGCGCCTTGGCGATTCTTTCGGCAACGCGCACGGCGTCTTCGGGCTTGGCACTGCCAGGCGCTACTTGCTCATAAAGGATGTTGACGCGGCGGCCATCGGGAAGCCAACGCCGTTTGAGCGCTTCGTGCGCCTGCACCAACGCCAGCGGCTCACCGATAAAGACTGGCAAAATGTCTTTGTCCAGCAGCCGCAAAGCCGCCCGCAATTCATCATTGCACCAAGCAGAGTTGAGATAATCCGGCGAGATAAACGCAGTCACCGTCGCTTGCTGCTTGACGGCCTCAAGCAGCGCTTGATTCAAGTCTGCGCCGAATCTGTTATCCAGCTCATCCTTGTCGAGCCAAGCCACGATGCCGCGCCGCCCCAACTCGCGGGCGACCAACTCAACCAACGGCTTGTCGGCGGAACTGTGGGAGAGGAAGGTGGATGCGTAATTCATGGTGTAACTCCGATGATCAAAGCGACAACGACTCCCAGCCGAAACTATGTTGTATTTCATCGAGTCCGCCGCGTTCAGTCCAGCCACGCTTGGTCAATGCGCGAAAGATCGGGTCTGCCATTTGCGCCAACAGCTTCTCTCCATCTTTGGTTAATCTGACTCGATAAGTTTTTTGGCCGTCGGGCAAAGGTTCGCGTTCCAGCCCGCGCCCGTCCAATTGCGTCAGGAATTCTTTTTCGAGCCTGTCTTGATTGACCTCCGCGAAATACTCGTGGGCGTCATTTTTCAGAAAACCCAGCAGGTCTTCGCTGCCAATCCATTCGCCCTCCATCACTTTCAGCACCTTCAACAAAGCGTAATGCGATTCGTCGAAGGAAGTTTTGATCAGCGGAACTTCGACGAACTTGAAGTTGTCGCCCGCTGGTTGCAAATAGTCGGTTTCGCCTTCCGGGGCGAAGGTGTAGTAGACCTTGCTGATTAACCCGCTGAGCAAAGCGACCTGCATAACAGCGGCGTTCATGACGTTCGTGCCGCCGGTCAGACTGAGCCACAGATTCTTCCCTTTGCTTCCGGGCTTTGAAAGCTCCAGCGTCAACGCCTCGGCTGCCGAGCGAAACGACTTTTCGTAATCGTTCGGAAAAGCTTCGCACCAATAGATCGTCCGTTTCGTCATCATTGGCGCTATCTCTGCGCGAATGAAATCAAGCACGATGTCAACGGCATTCTCATCGGTGTAGTCACGTCGGCAAGATGGTTTACCGTATTCGTTGAAGAAGCAGTGTTCGGTCAGATGTTGCCGCTGCCGCCCCTCTTTGATCTCACGCGGGGTGAAGAGCACGATGGCTTCAAACGTCCGGCCCCATTCGTCGGTGCGCTCGCCGTATTTGTGTTTCAGGTCAGCCAACGCAGCGGTAACCGCCCCTGGTCTCGTGCCAAGCGGCATGAAGTGAACAACGCCCATAAATTGCCCGCCGAATCGGTGCCGATTCAAGTGAAGAGTTTTCCCGCCACTGGAAATGCAAAACCGTAATGTCTGACTTCCTTGCGTTCCCGATGAACATCGTCAACCAGCCTGCCGAACCAGCGCCGCGCCGGTTCGGTCGTCGCAAAGATCGAACCGGCTCGGCACATCGTCACCGGGTATTTGAGAAAGCCGCCCGCGCTGCTTGTCGGCACCCCCGCGCCGAGTTTGCCGCGTTTGACGTGCAGTGCGTAATAAGCGCCATTGGCGATTTCGTGAGTCGCAGGCACGTAAGCCGACGAAAGCGTTAAGAAGCCATCGGCAACGGCGACCGTGGGAAACTGTTCGTGCGATTCCGGCGCTCGGATGTATTTAACGGCAAAGCGTCCCATCCCGGTCGAAGCGCGTTTACCGAAGCCCGCTTCGCCGACGTAATCGAACAAAGGCCGCAACCACGCCGGGTCGTATGTCGTGCGCAGGTAGACGCACCATTTGCTCCTCAGCCACATCTCCTGATGTGTGTACAAGCCGTTCTCACGCAACGAACCGCCACGCTGCCGGTCAATGATGTTGTGGCGCTGCGGCAGATGTTCGAGTGGTTGCGGTTTCGTCTTCACAGTTTTACGCGCACTCAAGCTCCCCGGCAGACTCTTGCTCAACAGCCTGGATTGCGTAGTTGCGCCGGCCAGCAAATCGAAAACATCCTGACGGTCAAGATACGGCTGCTCCGACCATTCTTTGGCGACGGCCAATGCTTCGAGGTATTGGCCGTCGCCCTCGCTGAAGCCCTGTTGTTGGATTACCGCTCGAATCTCAGTCACTGTCATGGGCTGAAGCGGGCGCGGCAGCATTTTGTCCGGAAAGGCATCCGAAACGAGCAAGCGTGGCGAGCCGTCCGCTTGCAAGGCGAGAAAGTCGTTCAACACATCCTCGCCATAAATCCAGCGGCAGGCCCACGCCAGCATTCCCCAGAGAGTGTCGGCCTGTAGTGGCGTCAAAAACGGCGCGCGGGGTTCGATGATGCAAATCAGTTCCTGATACGCAGCGGCTGTTTTACTCATAATCGCCCTCTTCAAACGTGACCAGGCACCACCCAAACGGCGTACTGTCTTTCAACGACCAACGCGATTTTGGGCGGCGGCGCTCCCGGCTCAGCGGCTGCCCTGACAAATTGGCCGAAGAATTCATCAATGTCAGTGAAGCAGCGTTTTTATTCGAGGCCCAGCCGATACGCACCAGACAGGTGTCTGGTGTTTGTTCAACCGCAGTCAATCGCGCGAGCAGCAATCCATTGTCTGCGTAGGCCGCCGGGCGCGCCTTGAAATAGCTTTTGCCGATGCAGTAATCGGCAAACTGTTGCTCAGCGACGAGCAGGCAGCGGGCGAAGATATTGCAGCGCCGGCAAAGCTCTGCCACCGTGCGCCCGCCTTCGGTCGGCTCTTCGCGGAACCGCCCGAGCATCTCGCCGGTTGCCCCCGCGGCCACGCATTCAATCCAGGTCGTGAGCGTGTGCGATTTCTCGTGCCGTTTGATTGTCCGTTGCGCCTGACGCATTTCGAAGCCGCCATCGAGTTCGATGTCGCTGACCCACAGCCTATCGCTGAGCAGATTCGGCTTTTCGGCTTTGCTCTTCAATCCCCACTCCGGGTTGTTGCGCGTCAGTCGCTCATAAAGCTGGTGGTCAAGCTTAATCTCGAAGTCTGTGGAGGAAGCTTGCAACAGCTTGTCTCGGTCGGCTTGGGCCAATTCTTCCCAACCCACGCCAAACAGCCAGCCGGTCAACATTGCGCCTTTGAGAGAACTCCCTGGCAGCAGCGGGAAATGGCCGAAGGAAGCCTTAACGCATTCACGCACGGAGAGATCGTCTTTACTCGCTCTGTCTTTGCGAGCGCGGTCGAAATCCACGCACTCGCCGTTCAGGGGATAGAGTAAATGATTGCCCCAAAACCCGCGGCGGTTTTTCAGATAATTCATCACACCGTTACGGGTTGCCAATTCACTCAAAGCTTCTGCCGCACCTGCATCCGCAGTAAGCAGCGAAGGAAGGCTGATGTGTAGAAGCTGATTGCCGTTCAGCACGTATTCAAAGTCGGGGACTTCGTTGCCCGTGCCAATGTGCAGCGGAGTCAGCAGTTCAACCTTCATTGCTCTCTTCTCCCTGAATGACCGGCTCCGGTTCAGCGGCGGCTTCGCCGACTTGAGTCTCACTCTCATCCGTTTCTCCTGAAACAGGACTTGTTGGCGGTGTGGTCTGAGCATTTACTACCGAGACAAGTTCGTCAGGCGGCAACCAATCAATCAACTCCTCTGTTGCAAAATCACCACCCCATTTTTCTGTGCGGCTCAAGGCGTCAGTGAAGCTCAACCGCAGATCAGAAAAGTTAACGCGGCCATATCCACGACTGCCCGAAGCGCCGACGTACTCCCACCGCAGCAGATCAAATGCATGGACTACGTTGCTGAAAAGCTTTAAGTCCAGGTTCTCGGTTTGCCCACCATCAGTTTCAAAAACGCGATAAACCAGATCAACGGCGAACTTCATTCCGGCGGGTACGCGCTCGAACCGGCGCGGCGCAACCGCTGCGCCCGTTTTGCGATTGATGTAGTTTTCGGTCTTGATCTCGACATAGCTGCCGTGTTGGCGCTGATATTCGGCGACGCGCTCAAGGTAGTCAGCCAACGCGCTTTGCGCCTGCGCGGGAGCATCATCTTTGGCAGCAATCAGCTTGGCATCGCGCACGATCAAGCGCGTCAAGCTTTGCACGTCTTCAGTTTTGCCTGCGCCGAAGATGCGGCAAACCTCACACGCGGGCTGGTTACAGGAATGAACTTCGCCGTCTTTGATCCTCTTCTTCAACGCCTGTTCCAGCAAATTGCGCATCTTCCCCTTGAGCGACGAGCCGGGCAGGTAAGGCCGGTTGCCTTGAAACGATTGGCGGATCATCGCCTTGTCAATGCCACCGATGCCGAAGCTGTCGTTCCCGCCGATCAACAGCCCCGTTTCGCAAGTCAACACTCCGGTCAGATTGAGATAGCCGAGTAATTTCATTTTAGTTGTCTCCTTTCTTGGCGTATTTGGTGTGCCATCCGGCAACGGCTTCAAACACGAGCACGAAGCCTTCGAATTCCTTAAGCGACTCAGCAATCTCGATAGAGTCGTTCAGAAATTTGGCGAATAACCAGGGGATCTTGGGCCTTCCAGCAGGTTGGTAATGTGCAACTTTGGCCGCCAACAATTTGATATGAGGAAGCTGTTGCTTGAAAGCCTTCTCCTTCTCTTCTCGCCCGCCTTTTTGCAAAATCGGATTCTCAATGGCTTTTACTGCATCATAGAAATTCCGCAGCGCATTGGTTGTGAGCTTGGGTTCAGCTTTAGTCGCTGTTTCTTCTGCAAGGTTGGGAGCGAATTTTGTGAATAGCTCTGTTTTCAGAGTATCGCCTGAGTAAAAAGAGTTACCCAGAACCCACCATTTCTTTTCATTGTCATTCAGACCGTCGGTCGCCATAAAAGTCACCTCCATTTCTTGTCTCGCCCTTGCAGCGCCGCCCAATCGAGAGCGAAACGCCAGAAAGGCAGGAGCGTTTGGTCGCTGTGGATTAACAAGTATTCCTCGAAATATGACCGAAGCGTTTCGGCCAGTTCAGTTTTCTTATCATCTCCGTTCCAGTCCAAGCGCAAGTTCCGGCTGACGTGCGCCGCCAACCGGCTCAAATACCGCAAGCCTTTCACCTCGCCTGTCTCCTCATATAGCTCATGATCGTCACAGATTTGATACAAGCCATAGATAAACGCCATCGAAATGACGCCTGCCTTTTCGGCTTCCGCCAATTCTTCGGCGAACGCGAAGACGGTGTCGAAGCGCGCCCACGGAATGCGCGTGGCTTCGACTTGCACGGCGTTCTTGCCCAACTGTTTCTTGGCCTGCGCCAGATGGTCTTGGGCAATGCTGATGCTTTCGTAGACCGGCTCGTGCGGGTTGGTAATGTGGATTCCGGCTGAAAAGTGCAACCGGTCTTTCGTCCACACGGCAAAATCGTGTTGTAGTTGCTGGGCGACTCTCACCACAGCCGCCCACGGCCCGACCACTACGAAATCATCACCGCCCGAATAGATCAACAAGCCGTCATACTCTTTCAACAACGCGATCAAATGATTGCCGAAAAACTGATAGATCAATTTGCCCAGCACGACCTGATCTTCCAGCGTGATGCCCGGCGTCGAATTCAAGTGATAACTGAAATCGTCGCCGTCCGCCGCCAGCACCGCGATCTTGTCCGCGCCGTTTTTAATTCCGGCCACCGTAGCCAGACAGTGAAACCGTGTGATCAAACGATCTCTGCCGCTGCCGCATTCGCTTTGCTGTGCCGAATCGAGTGAACAGCGGGAACAAAGTGAGTTGAGCTTGTCTTGCGCCTTTTGCCCGGTCGTGCCTCTGGTACTCTGTGTGGGATCAATTGCGTGATAAGGCCATTGCGGAACGAACCCGGCTATTTCAGGCAGTTCCCGCGCAGTCTTCCGCAGCACTGCGTGGTTGGCGTGGAAGCTGATGACGCGGTTGCCCGAGGCGGTTCCGGCGCGAAAGTGAAGTTTGTTCAGTTGCGGGGATTTCAGATATTTGCCCAGGTCTTCCAAGCGCAAACATTGCTCACACAAATTCTCCTTTTCCGCAGTCGCCACCATCTTCACTGGCAGCTTCCGGCAACTGTGGCATTCGTCGGCATATTCTGCGCGGAAGAGGGGGAATGAATCCCACTCCTTGCCGTTCCCCGCCACTCCGTTGCGTAGCAGCGGCAAGGATTTTTGCAGCTTACCTTTATCCAATTGCTCTTGCAGCGGTAGCGCAACCTTGGTCGAAAAATCCAGCTTCAAGTCTTCACTGCGGCATCTTTGCGAAGCAAGATTCAGCGAGAGTTCACCCCACGTTTCCCGCCACAACCAGCGGTCAATCACCTCTTTCCACGCGGCGACCTTCGCTGCGACTTCATCCGAATAGGGCAACGCCACGAGAAATTTTCCGCCCGCAGCGTGCAGCGCACAATTGCGAGTGCGCGGATCGAACCCTGCCACGCGCGTCAATTCATCGGCCAGCGCGTGGCAGGTCGCTGACAGATAAAACGATCTCCCGCGCAGCCGTTTGGCTACGCCGCCACCCGCGTCCTCCGCTGCATTCACGCTGTAGAGGTAGTTTTGAATCCCGGATAAATCACCTTTGACCAGCAAGAGTTCGTCGCCGCATTGATCCAGACAGCGACAGATGTCTTGCTTCAAGGCACTTGAATCCGTCTTCAATCCTGTCGCCAGCGACTCAGTCACTTCGCGCAATTCATCAATCGTCATCGTTCCCCTCCCACAAGCTCATACCGCCCCAGCCCAAAACTCGTCCCGCTCCCAACCCGCAACACTTCGCCCGCCGCCAGCAGCGGCAGGAATTCCGCGAGTGCCTCCCCGCCGAATTCCACTTCGCCCACCAGGCCGCCGAGTTTCATGCGGGTTTGCTGGCGGTTCGACCAGCGGCCCCAGTCCCACCAGCGCAGCCGTGATGAAACCGTTTCGACTTGGGCCGCGCGGGCCAACAGGCCGTGATAGTCCAGTTCGGGCGCGCCCGTGCCGTGCGCGGCCAGCAGCAGCGTGACGCGGCGGCTAAGGTTGCGCGCCAGCAATTCAAAGCTCAGGCGCGTTTGCAAATCGTCGCGTTTGACGATGCGCAGCGGCGTGGTGAAGCGCAGCCGCAAGCTTGCTCCCGCCGCTGGCGCGAACTCCGCCAGGCGCGCGGCAATCCAGTCGGTCAGTTGCGCTGGGGGTGCGCTGTCGCTCGCCAGTTGCTGGGTCGCGCCGGTGTATATGACCGCGCGCGCGCCGTCGGGGGCCAGCCGGGCGACTTGGGTCAATTCAAAGCGGTGGCGGCGCACGCTCAGGCCTTGTTCGGCCATCTCGTGCACGGCGTAAATCAGAAAGGGCAGGTGTTCATGCGCGCGGCCCAGCAAGGTCAAGCCAAACACCAGCGTATCGTCCGCCGCCAGCGTCACTTCGCGCGCCCATTTGCCGGGGCGTGGCGGCGCGGCGGCGTTCGACGGCTCGGCCGGATTCATCTCAGCGGCTGCCAGCGTTGCCACGGCGTCGCTGTGACACAGCGTTTCGGCTCGCTCGCCGTCTTGCGCTGGGGCGCTGTGATGTTGTGGCAAAGCCGCGTGGTGGGCCTGTGTCGCCAGCGCGGCGTTGACGGGCGCGGCGGCAGAGGCCGTGCGCAACACGCGGTAAACCGGCGGATCGAGCAGGTATGGATGCGGGGCGTTCTGTTGAGCGCGGTGTCGTTCAGCCAGCGCGGCGGGCCAGGGCGTCTCGAATACGTAAGGGTAAATGCAGCGCGTAGCGACCAGACAGCGCGCGCAATCGCCGTGCGGCATCACACAAACGGCGCGTTTGAGGGCGTGCCCAAAGGCTCCGCGCAAGGCCGAGCCAGGGAACGCGGGCAGTTGCGCCGCCGCAGTCGCGCGCAGGGTGATTTCGTAGCGCGTGACGGGCAAGCCGGCAAAGCTGCCCAACGACAGTTGCTGAAACGCGGCCATGTTGCTGCCTCGGTTGAATTGCAGAGGGGCGCGGGGACAGGGGGCGGCGCGTGTGCTTGCCTCACCTGGCCGGGCGTCCTCTTGCCGAGTAGTGATAATACTGTAAGGCTGCGATTTTGCAGCCGCGTAGCGGCGACCCGATTTTAGCCCGGCGTTTTAACGCCGGGAAGCGCAGTGTGAATGCTCCCCGTCGCGTAGCGACGGTTGAAATGGAAGCTATTACCAGACAGATTTCAAGCGTCGCTACGCGACGCCGCAACTGCGCCGTATCGCTACCGTGGTTTGAAAACCACGGCTAAATTCAACTGTCGCTACGCGACAAAAACAACAAGCCTTACATTTTTATCACTACCCTCTTGCCGTTTGGCGTTGCCAAACGTTTGCACAGATCACATTGCTGGGTGGGCGGTAACCTTCACCTGACCGTCATCCGACACCGCCGCCGCGTGCGTTAGCGTTCGTTGCTGTTGGGTTGGGGCACGTTGGTTCGATCAGTCTGTCTGTCTCGGAATGCTGATGAGGCTGGAACTGAGCCAAGTGGCTTGGGCTACTGCTTCACAGTCCGGCTTCAAGGCGGCGCGCATTGTAGGGCCAAGCCCGCGTTTGCACAAGCCCACATCAGGCCGGGCGCGCGACGGGATGAAAAAGAACTGCCACCAGGTGCGTGGCGGCGCTTCAATCGGCTATCACTCGCCTCTTCCTCAGTAGCAAAGAAGAATTCTCAACTGGTTCACTCACGGTTCTAGCGAATTTTTGCCGGAAAAGAGAATTGGGTTAAGCTCGTGGAATGAGCAAAAAAATCGCTGTCGCCCACGAGCGCGTAGATGACC
>JAYUCP010000214.1:0-5222 GCA_043740245.1 Acidobacteriota bacterium
GGCTGTTGCGCACACCGGTCGGGATGTTTGAAGCGTTGGATTGCGCGAAACCCAGCGTGCCGGCGATCAAGGTCAGTGCGGCAGCTTGAATTACGTTGCGCCAGAAGTTCGTGTTTTGAGTCGTGCGGTTCATTGTGCCACCTCCGTGTTTGTCTGTTCTCGGCGGCTTATGCGGAAGCGGCGGGAAAAACCGGTAAAGGTGGTTGAACTTTTTTTCCAAGCGGCAGGCTGGGCGTATAATCACCGCGCTTTCAGGGCTGAGCAGTACCAACAAACATCAACAGACAGGCGGGAAAAATGGCTTCGACAGGAAATTCCGGGTCGGCGGAAGTGACGCAGTTATTGCTGGCCTGGCGCAACGGTGACGCCGCCGCGCTGGAGCGGCTCGTGCCCCTCGTGCACGCCGAATTGCGCCGCATCGCGCGCGGCTTTATGCGGAAAGAGCAGGCCGGGCACACCTTGCAGACCTCGGCACTGGTCAACGAAGCCTACTTGCGGCTGATTGACGCCCGGCAAGTCGCCTGGCAAAACCGTGCGCATTTCTTTGCGATCTCGGCCAGCCTGATGCGGCGCATCCTGGTGGATTTCGCGCGCGAACGGCACGCCCGCAAACGCGGCGGCAGCGCCCAACAAGTCGTGCTTGAGGACGCCATGCTCATGGGCCGCGCCCGTGGCGAGGACGTGCTAGCCGTTGACGAAGCCTTGCACGCCCTGGCCAAGCTCGATGAACGCAAAAGCAAAGTCGTCGAATTGCGCTTCTTTGGCGGCTTGAATGAAGCCGAGATTGCCGAAGCCTTGCAGGTTTCGCCCGAAACCGTGCGGCGCGATTGGCGGCTGGCGAAAGCCTGGCTGTTAAAATTTCTGAGCGGAGCAAATGACGAAGCGTGATTCGTCCGAACGACTTTAACCACCACACATTCACCAGAAAGGTACACCGACACATGTCCGATTTGAATTTCCCCTATTCAGAGCAAGCCGAGGAACTGGCGCAACTGCATTTTTTCTCGGTCAAGAAACGCCACCCGCGCGGCGAAGTCGAACTGCGCATCACCGTTAAAGAGTTCGCCATCCGCAACGCGCACGGGATGAAGTTTTACGCCCAAGCCGATCAAGCCTTGAACCAGGCCGCCGCCCCGTTTCAACCCTTCGGCTGGGGCGAGACGCTGTCAGAGGCGCTGGGCGAATGTTTGAGCCTGATTCGCCGTCACCAGTATCAAGCGCAAGATTCACTGGCATGATTGGGCACACACAGCCGAGCAGGCCGCCCTTCAATACTCGTAATCCACCGATGCCACCTGTTCGCAAATTTCTTTCGAGCGTTCGACCACCGGCAGGTGATGTTCGTGTTTGGCGTAGATGGCTAGGTCATCGAGGTTGTGGTAGCTCGCCACCAAGCCCAGATCGAAAGCGCGCGGCGAACGCACGAGATCGAAGCCGGTTTGGAATTCGACGATCTGGGGAATCAGCGACGGCAGCGCGTCGAGCATGGCGCGGAAGGCTTGCCGGTCGTCGTCTGGGACTGCGGCTTTGAAACGGAAAATGACAATATGTTTGATCACGTTGAGTTCCTTTCAAGAACAAGAGTCGGGTAAAGTGAGTTATTCGATGGCCACGTCTACGACTTTCAGTTGGCACGTCTCGCGGTTGTTCCAGACATTGATTTCGGGGCGGCAGAGCACGCTGACAGTCGGCGCCTGCGCCAATTGCTTTTGATATTCGACCGCATTCCACCAAAGCGCCGCGATGGAATGGGCGCCGTCGTTGAGCGCCAATTTCAAATGCTTTTCTTTCAGCACCTGCACGCCGCGCAATTGCACGCGCGGCAGCCAGAATAGCGGTTGCGGATTGCCGCTGCCATGCGGTTCCAGCCGTTCGAGCGCGCGCACGAAGGCGGGCGTGATCTGCGCCAGTTTGATTTCGGCATCGGCGCTGAAACGGCGGCCCAGCGCTTCGTCATCCAGCATCTCACCGGCATACCGATTCAGCCGGTATTTCAACTCTTCGAGTTTGTCGGCCTTGATTGTGAAACCCGCCGCCATCGGGTGCCCGCCGTATTTAACAAACAGATCAGAGACGCTGTCCATCGCTTCCACGATGTGAAAGCCGTCAATCGAACGCGCGCTGCCGTGGGCCATGCCTTCCTCATTGATCGCGGCGATGAGCGTCGGACGCCCTGTCTTTTCGACCAGTTTGGAGCAGGCGATGCCCAGCACGCCGCGATGAAAGCCGTCAGCTTCCTTGCCGAAAAGCACCAGCACGCGATCCATCCGTTCGCCCAGAAATTCAACGAAGGCGAGCAGCCGCGTCTGCAAGTTGAGCTGAATCTGTTGCCGCTCCTTATTCAATTCGTCCAGGCTCTGCGCCAGCGCGTCGGCTTCGGCATCAGTTTTGGCGTCGAAGAGCGAGAGCACCGCGTTGGCGTGCGCGATGCGTCCGGCGGCATTGATGCGCGGGCCGAGGCGGAAGCCTACGTCAAAGGTCGTGACCGGGTTGCCGACCTGGGCGACTTTGAGCAGCGCGCGCAAACCCGGATTCGGCGTTGGTTCGCTGAGCGCCTGCAAACCGTGACGGACGATGGCGCGGTTCTCGCTGGATGACAGGTC
The DNA here is from genome assembly GCA_043740245.1 of Acidobacteriota bacterium. Taxonomy (GTDB): domain Bacteria; phylum Acidobacteriota; class Blastocatellia; order RBC074; family RBC074; genus JACPYM01. The sequence goes on from JAYUCP010000214.1 coordinate 2,604, forward strand.
AACCATATCGGCAACCGTGCCGATGGCGCTGAGTTTGGCGAGCGAACTGAGCAACGCCGCACGTTTGGGATGTTCAGCCAGCAAGGCCTCGGCCAGCTTTAGCGACACACCGCAGGCGGCCAGATGCTTGTTCGGATAGCCTTCGCCCGATGAACCTTTGGGGCAGAGCACGGCGAAAGCATCCGCCGGCACGTCTTCGCCATCGGGCAGGTGGTGGTCGCAGATGATGAGGTCAATGCCCAACTCTTTGGCGAGCCGCGCCTCGGCGTGCGATTTAATTCCGATGTCAGCAGTCAGAATCAGTTTGATACCATCACGCGCGGCTTTTTCAACGATCTCTTTCGACAGGCCGTAGCCTTCGGTAAACCGGTCGGGAATGTAGCAGGAGACCAAATCCGTGCCGCCCAGCAGGCGCAAGACTTGGGACAGGATCACGCTGGAGGTCGTGCCGTCTACGTCAAAGTCGGTCACGACCAGGATGCGCTCGCGGTTTTGAATGGCCTGGCGCATGCGTTCGACTGCCAGCGGCATGTCGCGCAGCATGTCCGGTGGATGCAGGCTGGCGGGGAATTCGGGATTGAGAAAACGGCTGATCTCTTTGGCTTCGGTCAGACCCCGGTTGAGCAGGCAGCGTAAGACCAGTTCGTCTTCGCCGGTTTGGCCCTGCAGGTTCTTTAAGGTGGCTTCGTAAGCAGGGCCGCCCGCCGTCAATTGCCAGCGTGCGCCCGTCAAACCACGCGTAATTTTGGTTGGAGCAGGGATCATCGAAGAAATTCAGTTTGGATTTTATGCTTGCGACGAAAGAGCCGTGAGTATGCCGGGCACACCAGTGAAGCGCAAGCCGCTCTTTGCTTTACGCGGCTGCTTTCAGGCAAGAGCCGAGGCTTCTATGCGGAATCAAAGAAAATTTCCGAAAATTCCTGGAACCTTTCAAGTCCTATAGCGTGCATTGCGCTGTGTGTAGTTTGTGTGAGGTGGTCAGCCGCGCATTTGCGAGGGTCGGTCACCTCAATTTTTTTGTCCTGAACCCGTTTCGATAACTTACGCATCCTGAGTTTTCACCCTCGCCGCTATTAGCTTGCCACCCGTTGTGCTATAGTCCGGCCCGAATTTCACTTCGCCCCTGCTCGTTTCTGACCGGCATCATTTTCCTACTTTTTGCAGGAAGTTTTTATGAGACCTATTGTCAATTTAGCGCGCGCACCGTTTCGCAATCGGCGGCTCTTTTGGCTGACGATTCTGGCGCTCTTCGGTGTGTCATCCTATTTCGGACTCAGCGCAATCGAAGAGAAAGTGCGGCTCGAAAGCCAGCTCGTCTCGCAAGAAGAAGCGTTGCGCCATCTGGCGCCGCAACCGGCCAAGACGGATAAGAAGACCGATGCCAAGGGGCCGCAGCCGACCTTGACCATCACTGCCGATAAGAACCGCGAATTGCTGGCGGCGAACGAATTGATCGAACGCCGGGCCTTCTCGTGGTCGCAATTGCTGAACGACATCGAACATCACATTCCGGCCAACGTCCGCGTGTTGCGCATTGCCGTCAACAAGGTCAAAGCCAAGGGGCAAAACACGGTGACCGGCGCCAAAAGCGATGATCGCTCCGTCGCGCTCACGATGGAAGTGATTGGCAAGAGCACCACCGATGTGACCAAGATGATTACCGATTTTGAGCGCACCGGGGTTTTCACCGTCAATCCGCGTGAAAAGAAGGTGATCGAAGGGACGGAAGAAGTGCTATTCACGCTCGAGGTGGAATACACGCCGCCTGTGCCGCGCGGTTTGCGGGCGATGAACAACAGCCAAATTGCGGAGAACCGAAAATGAATTTACGAGAGGACCTCAATTTCCGCGAGCTTACCGCCGATTTGCGCGACCGTTTCAGCGCTTTGAAGCTGAGTCTGGTCGAAACGATCTTTCTGCTCGCCGCCATCGGCTTTGCCATTTTTATCGGCTTCTTTTACGGCACCAAAGTCCAGCCGCTGAATGGCCGGATCGAAGAGTTGCGTGCGCAGCAGGCGGCGATCCTGCAAAGGGGCGCCGATGAGAAGAAGCGGCAGGACGAACTGGCAAAGCAGCGCGCCAACGCCGAGGGCATTCTCAACAGTCTTTATCGCTTTGAGGATTATTTGCGCAACGGCCAAACCGGCAAGGCGGCGCTGATTGACGAATTTGACGCGCTGGCCAAGAAACACAAAATCCTGACCGGCGATTTCGGCTTCAAACCCGTCGTGGCCGAACCGCTGGTGGACGCGCAGGGCCAGCCGATCAAAGAGGCCGTGCGCAGCGACCGCATCAATGTTTATCCGGCGCTCGGTGTGGATACGCAGGTGATTGGCGATTATCCGAACTTGCGCCGCTTCCTGGCCGATTTGGAAAAGAGCCGCCAGTTCCTGATCGTCAACGCGGTCACTTTTCAGGGCGAGGCCGACAAGGTCAAGGCCGCGGCAGCCAATGCCAAAGGCCGTCAGCCGCAACTGGATGATCCGAACTCGATCCCGGTCACCTTGAAGATCGAGATGGAAACATATTTTCAGAAACAATAGACCGGTGCTTGCGTGTCAGTAGCCCGACCGTGAGAGAGGGCTTTGACTCGCAAGCACAAGCCCTCTCTCACGGTCG
>JAYUCP010000215.1:0-12728 GCA_043740245.1 Acidobacteriota bacterium
TTCCGGCAGGCGTTTTTCGATGACGGCTTGCAAAGCACCTTTGCCAGTATGCGTCTCGGCGATCAACGCCCAACGCGGTTTGATTTGTTCGCCGCGCACTTCGAGCGCCGTCACGGCCACGGCGAATTGCGCGCGCGCCAGCAGCGTCGCTTCGCCGCCAAGCGCACCGGCGAATTGCGCCAAGCCGCCCAGCTTGCTCACATAATTCAGCTTGTCTGACAAGCCATAAGCAGGCGCAAGCTGTCGCCAGGCATTGGTCGCGGTGAGTTGCTCGATGACTTGCGGCGCGCTGTTGACCTCGACGAAGCCGAGCGCGGAGGCGGGCACGTATTGCGCCATTGAGACACGGCGGACACGTTGGCTGTAGAGCCACCAACCAGCGGCCACCAAGGCGGCCAGCAACAAGCCCAACACTACTTTCTTGCGCGATAGACTGTTCATCAAATACCTATCATCTCTCAAACAACGAGGCGGCTGATTCAACTCAAGCCGCCTCGCGCTTCTTCACATTCTCTCAGTCTCTCTCGGTCTCACTTACTCGCCGACTTCGTCATCTTGCGCGCCTTCTCGGCCAACTGCGCGGCATTCGGCAATTCGGTCAGGCCGCGTTGCACTTGCGGATCATCGAGGATTTGCATGCGCCGCGTCGTGTCTTGCCCATACGCCGCCATCAGCACTTCTTCGCGGATTTTGGCGCGTGCGAAATCGAGCGACTGGTCAACCAACTCTTTGGTCAAGCCGGCTTCGGGCGTCTTGGCGCTGAATTCAGTCATGAACGTTTTGTAGGCTTTCAGCAAGTCGTCGCTAATGGTGAATTCATTGGGCACGAGTTGATGGTCGAACTCGACGCCCGCGCGTTTGAACTGCTCGAAGCCTTTGACGCGGCCCGCCACCAGTTCGCGCACAAACATGAACAGCCCCGTCGTCCACAGATTGAATTGCTGTTGCGTGATCGTGCCGCTGGCGACAGTGACATCGGGTTCAATACCGCCGCCGCCATAAACCGGACGGCCCAGATCGGTCTTGCGCGTCTCGCGTTTGTCGGCGACGGGCGCGGGGGCTTCCCCGTTCGCCGTGCGGCGGAAGTGGTATTCATAGATCGAACCGTTTGAGTAATCGCGCTGGATCAAGCGCCCGCTCGGCGTGTAATAGCGCGCGGTGGTCAGCGTCAAACCGCAGCCCTCGGGCAGATTGAAAATCGTCTGCACCAGCCCTTTGCCGAAACTGTTTTCGCCGATGATCAGCGCGCGGTCGTGATCCTGCATTGCGCCCGCCACGATTTCAGAAGCCGAGGCGGTGCCTTCGTCAATCAAGATGGTCAGCGGGAAGACTTCGGGCGCGCCGGATTCGGCGGCGTAATCGCGGTTGCGTTCGGTCGTGCGTCCTTCGCGTTCGCGCACCGAAACGACGGATTGGCCGCGTTGCAAAAACTTGTCCGACACGCGAATCGCCTGTTCCAGAAAGCCGCCCGGATTGCCGCGCAGATCCAGCACGAGTTGTTGCATACCGGCTTCTTTCAAACTGACCAGCGCCGCGCCCAATTCGTCGCTGGTCGTCGAATGAAAGCCGCGCGACAACGCGATGTAACCAATGCCCGGTTTCACGATGAAGGTGTTCGAGATCGAAGGCAGATCAACCGCGCCGCGTTCCAGCTTCACGACGACGGGCTTTTCGACACCGGCGCGTTTGACGGTGACTTTGACTTCGGTGCCCAGTTCGCCGCGCAGATTGTCGCGCACCTGGTCGGAGTTCCATTTCTCGGTGTTCTTGTCGTCAATGGCGACAATCAGGTCGCCGTAACGCAACCCGGCGCGCGCGGCGGGCGTGTCCTTGAACGGCTCCATGATGTAAACGCCGCCGAAGCGCTGCTGGATCGAAGCGCCGATGCCGTAATACTGGCTGCGTTGCTCATTGCGCGTTTCTTCAAAAGATTTCTTGTCGAAAAAGTTGGAGTGCGGATCGAGCGTGCGCAACATCCCGGCGATGGCCGCGCGCGTCAGCACTTCGTATTCGGGCTGCTCGAAGAACTGCTCGCGGATCAATTCCATGCCTTGCACGTAATGGCGCGTCAGCCGGTCGTAGGCGGCGCGCTCATCGGTAGTCGCTTGTGGCGTGAGTGTGGACAGCGTGATGAACAGGCTGACGAGTAAGGCGCTGAAAATATGGCGGGAATACTTAAGGGTCACTGCTTTCTCCTTCGTCCGTAAAGCTACGATGCATGTGTTGCCGCGCTTCGGGAAACACGGCGGCGCTATGGTAACGACTCAAGAACGATAGTCAAGCCAGGGGTTGCACGCGGGTGCCCATCACTTCTTTGCGTGAAAACTCTTCAGGCACAAAGGACCGCGCGGCAAGGGTAGCGCAAACTGTCCAGTTTGCGCGGCATCAGGAACTCCAAACATAGTGTGAATGTTCCCCCTTGGCTCGACTAATGAAGCCACGCAAACTGGACAGTTTGCGCTACCCTTGCCACGTCGTCCGTTTCCCCTGCGCAAAACTTTGACGGACACCCGTTGCACGCTTTGGCTCACGCACGCGGCGCGGCACGGCGCGCAGTCCACAGCTTCGCCGCAATCCCCAGCGTCTGCGCGCAGGCCAGCAAGAGCAAGACGGCGGCCACAAAAACCAGCGTGCCGGAAAAGCCGTGCAGGAAGCCTTCGGCCACGGCTGCGCCTCGCGTATGCGCCAGCACGCCCGTGACTGCCACGCGCGCGGCATTGGTCAACACCGCAATCGGCGGCACGGCCAGCACCAACACGACCCGCCGCCACCAGTGCCGTTCAAAAAAATAGCCGTAAACCACCGCCAGCGTCGCCAAGGTCATCAGCGAACGTATGCCGCTGCACGCCTCGACGACCTGCAATTTCAGCGCGGCCAGTTCGATGATGTTGCCTTCGCGCAAGGCCGGAATGCCGCAGAGTTGAATCACGCGCGTGGCGTAATCAGAGGCCAGCAACTGCAAGCGAAACGCCAGCGGATTGAAAATGATCGAAGGCACCGGCAGCGCCAGCAAGAGCAACCCAATCGGAAACGCCAGCGCGCGCAACCAAGCCCAGCCGCCGAAATACAACGCTAGCCCGGCCAGCGAAAGCACCAGTGAAAGCCGCGATGCATACAGTTCGCCCGTCAATACACCGGCTAGGTGAAAGGCCACGGCCACAGCTACGAATGCACCGCCCAGCAGCAGGCGCGGCTGCAGCGGCAATGCGGCCAGGCGTTGCCGCTGCGTCCAGATGGCATAGCCACTGATCAGCGGGATCAAAAAGCCGTGCGAATAGTTTTCATCCACGCGCCAGTCGTCCACCAGGCGACGAATGACGTCGTGATAAAGCCAGAGCCAGATCAGCGCCAACCCTGCGATCCGTTTGAGGCTGTCTGAATTGTGTTGCTGAAAGCGAGTCACCTGCGCAACTTATCAGAATTCTCCAAAAGGCGTAACACTGTGACGTTGAGATTGCACGATGGCTGGTCCGCTTGTGTGTAACGTTTGCCACGATCTTCCACTTCGGAGTGCAAGGCGCATTCAACCTAACTTTCCGACGACGAACAAACTCACAAAAGGCGACCGCAAAAACACATCTACCAAACAGAGTCGCCGCGCTTTGATCACTGCCAGTTCAGGCCAACAACGCATCCCTTGTTGACAAGCTTTATTAAAAATCTTGCCCGCAGTGTCTGCGTTTGTGGCCGAACTTTTTTCTTTTTGATTCTGGCAGGGCTGTGTTAAGGTCGGGATCGTAATATCCCGTTCCGAGCAGAGTAGGTAGTAAAAGGTTCTTTTGACAGGTCGGCTGTGTCTTTACCGGTAAGCCGATTTTTCATAAAAGATTGATTGCGTCGTCGGGCCCACTCGCTTTGTTTGCGAACGAACGCCATTACGCCAATTAATCCGGAGCCAGCCCATACTTCCTCAGTAATCTGCTTTCTTCACAACCCTGTTTTGACAATCAAATTCCAGGTGCCCCGGATATTTTCCCCGTAGGGATGGTGCCAAATGTATCCTACACGTATCCGGGTCGGTCGAGCTGTTTACCCCCAGCGCGGTCGTCTATCCCGTTTGTTCACTGTTTGCTCTTCTTCAATTCTCCCGCCTGTTCGTCGGAAAGCATCCCGTTCGACGTTTTTTAGGACTGCGGTCCTGTTGGTTTTGTTAAGTCTGGCGGTCGAAGTGTGTCTGCTTGAGCAGCGCTTCGAGGCCCAGGCTCAAACCCCACCCGTGCGCATTGCGCTGACAGTAGCCGCCGTGTCTGCCGGCATGCCGGTCACGCTCGGCGTCCCGCTCGGCGAAGTGGCAGCCGTGACGGATGCGGCGCAGCTTGGCGTGATTAACGCCAATGGTGCGCCCGTACCATCACAGATTCGCGCCACGGCGCGCTGGCGTGGGCTGGCGAGCGATACGGCAAAACCGCTCAAGTGGGTGCTGGTGGATTTCAAACCGGCAGCCGCAGGCGTTTTCTATCTGACGCGCGCGCCGCAAACCGTGCCTGCCGCGTCAGCCATCACCCGCACCGAAACCACCACCAGCATTCGCCTGAAAAGCGCGCAACTCGAAATCGAGTTGCCCAAGCTTGGCGGCGAATTGGTCAAGAGCTTCAAGCAAGGCGGCGTCGAACAGTTGCGCGCCGCGTTGACAGCCCAGGCCGAAGTGCCGCGCGCGGTGCTGGTCAATCGCATTGACACCACCATCAATCAATTCACCGTGACCGATGCGACGGTGTTGCGCGCAGGCGAGAACGTGCGCTTTGAAAAAGTTGACGCCACGAAATGGGACGCCGATGTGGGCAGCGCCCGCTTGATTATGTGGCAGAACGATTGGGTGCCGAATCATCGCTACCGCATCGAAGAGGGCACAGCGCGCGTCGAAGAATTCATCGTCGGTTCCGTGCCCGGCACACAGGATTTGCGGTTGGCCGCGCCGTTGCGCTTCCGCCACGTGGCGGGCAGCAAGGTGCGCGACCTGACTGTCGAAACCGAAACGGCCACCATCCGCGATGCGCGGAATCAGACCTTGCAATTCAGCGCGCCACTGACCATTCAGCACACGCCGGGTGAAAAGGTCGTTGCCACAACCGCCGGGCAAACCATGCAAACGGCGGCGCTCACGGTGGACAGCGCGCGTATCGAAGAGGCCAATGCACTGCGCGCAGTCGTGCGGCAGGATGGACGGTTCGTCGTGAGCGGCACGCGCGTGCTGCCGGTGATGAGCTTTACGTTGCGCTATTACGTTTACGCCGATCAACCCTTCGTGCGCGTGCGGCTGCAACTGACCAACAACGGCAGCTACGGCTTCAGCGCGCGGAACTTGAACAAAGGCATGTATGAGCAACATGCCTTATTCCGCAGCCTGTCCGCCCTGATTCCAACCATCGGAACAGCCAGCGGTTCGGTGCAGGTGTTGACTTCGGCGGATGCGCACAACCGGCTGGCGCAAAACCAGACGGGCGCGACGCTCAGCGCGGGCAGCGGCAGCAACTTGCTGGAACTCTCCGTGCCCGAATTCACTGAAAATTTTCCGAAAGCATTGCTCGGCGATGCGAACGGCTTGCGCTTCAGCGTGCTGCCGAACACTGGCGATGACTATGTGTTTGACGGCGCGCGCGCCAAGACGACCGATTTCTATCTGGGCCGCGAGACGGCGCGGGGTCGTGCGTTGACCAATTCTATTGGCGCGAAACTCGATCCGGGTTACATCGCCAGCACGGGCGCGGTGCGTCCGGCGCTGGTCGAGAAACGCAACTGGTCGAGCGTCTACAACACCAATCCCGAATTGGGCGAAGCCGGCAACCGTTATGAAAAATTGATGGCCAGCGCGTATGACCTGGCCGTGTGCAATGCCCCGAATCCGAAGTCCATCTTCGAGTACCGGCAGAGCATGGAGTTTGGCGAAAATTTAGGTTGGCGTAACTTCGGCGATCTGGGCTGGGGCGATGGTTATTCAAACCTCCACTACGATCTGCCGTTCAACTTGCTGCGCGAATACGTGCGCACGGGCGACACCCGCGCGTTCCAACTCGGCAGCGAACTGGCGCGCTACCGGGCCGATTGGGGCCATTACCATGGCGACGATTACCTCGATGGCGCAGGCGGCAACAACGTCAAGGGCATGGCCTTTTACGAAAAAGGCGATCACGGCAGCTTCCTCGAACCCAAGCCCAGCCACACTTGGATCGAAGGCATGTGGCTGTATTGGGCGCTGACGGGCGACGAGGAAGTGCACGAATCGGCGTTGTCAGGCAGTGAGGCAGCTCAACGCATGGATCTCACCTTCGACAATGCGCTCAGTTGGAACGAACCGCGTTGGCTGGGTTGGCCGACGCTGTCGTTGATGGCGGCGTGGCGTTACACCGGCGACATTCGGTATCTGACCAAAGCGCGCGACAACTGTTACCTCTTCGCACAGACCGAAGAATCTTTCGGGCGCAAAGGCTTTTACATTTCGCAGACGGTGGATTGGTCGGTCAAGGCCGTGCAGCCGTGGGCGTGGACGGGCTACGCGCAAGAAGGCGTCATCGAATTCTGGCGCGAGACCAACGATCAACGCATCGCCGCCTATCTGGTGCGCGTGGCCGATTGGTACATCGGCAAAGGCATGACGAACCCGCCGTTGCAGGGCGGACGCACGCTGGCCGATGGCACGTACCTGCCGCTGGCGACCAGTTATTTCTGGACGCCCAACGCCGTCGCCGGTGATTTGACGATGCACCTGGGCGGCATGGGCTTGCAGCTTGTGGTCGCGGGCGCGCGCATTTCAGGCCGCCAGGATTTGTGGGACAAGGCGCGGCTGCTTTTCCGCGACTATGCCTTTTACCGCGACATCCCCGACGGCACGAGCGTGCAACCGAACTTCCGTGCGACGATCAGCTTTCGTTCGGCACAATTCACCGGTTCTTCGACAAAGGCGTATGGGCAAATGGCACTCACGATCAACGACTTCCTGCCGGAGTTGTTGAACGTAGTCGTCTTGCCGCGCACGCCGGTGGTGTTGCCGCCCCCACAGCCCAGTCCCTCGCCGACTCCTCCTGGCGGCGGGGGCCCTAGTCCTACTCCTACTCCTACTCCTGGCCCGGGCGGGATTCCGCCGGAGATTCCCGCGCCGAATACATCGGGATTGATCAATGCTGCTTACAGGCGTCCAGCCACCGCTTCAAGCGTGCGTGGTGTGACCGGCGTAACCGGCGATGCGCCCTCGGCGAATGACGGTGTGATTCGCACACCGACACTCACCTCGGCGTGGCACTCGGCGCTGAATAGCGGCCAGCTTGAATGGTGGCAGGTGGATTTGGGCGCGGCCTTGCGCCTGCAAGCCATCGAGATCATCTTCCGACCAGATAAAGACGAACCGAATTGCCGCCGCAATTTCGTCGTGCTTGGTTCAAACGATGCGAGCTTCGCCACGTCAGTAGCGCTCACCGGGCGCGGCGCAACGGCAGTCCCCTTCGGTCAGAAATGGGCCGTCGGCATTGGCGATGCGACCAAGTATCGCTACATCCGCGTGCGCAAAACGTTGGCGAATGACCCTGACGCGACAGGCCAGTCGTTCTTCAATTTGACCGAAGTCAAAGTCTTCGCCGTGCCCGTGCCGCCGCTGGCCACGGCCTTTCCCAACACGGCGACGCTCAGCAATGTGGCGTTGAACAAATCGGCCACGGCTTCGAGCGTGCAAACCTGGCCCGATGTCACGGGTGATCCTGCGTCGGGCAATGACGGGCAGACGCTGGTCAACAATCTGGTCTCGCTCTGGCATTCAAAATCGAACACGCACATGCCCGAATGGTGGCAAACCGATCTGGGCACTGCCTATCGCGTGGCCGGCATCGAAATCCTCTTCCGCCCGGACATGGATCAAGCAAATTGCCGCCGCAATTTCGTCGTGCTCGGTTCCAACACACCCGATTTTGAAAACCCGGCCGTGCTCGGCATGCGCGAAGCTGACACCGTCCCGCTGGGTCAACCCTGGCGCGTGGGCGTTGCCGACACCGGCTCGTATCGTTACGTGCGCGTGCAAAAGACCGATTGGGAAGACTACAACCCGGGCGGCGATTACTATTTCAACCTGACCGAATTGCGGTTGTACGCCGATTTGAATTTGTTGCGTCCGCTGGCGCTCAGCGAATTGACGCCCAAACGATTGCTGGTCGGGCAAACTTTGAGCTTCTTGCTGAAGAAAACCGATGACCAAAACCGCCCGGTGACATTGGCCGCCACCGGTTTGCCCGAAGGCGCGACCTTCGATCCGGTGCGCGGCTTGTTCACCTTCACACCCAACACGACGCAGGCGGGCAAGCTGTTCGCCCCGATGTTCGCGGCTTCGGGCGCGCAAATCCGCACGGCCAAACAAGAGATCGTCGTGACGCTGAGCGGCGCACCCAACATCGTGCTGACCGCACCGGCGGCAGGCACGCAACTGGTCGCCGGGCAGTACGCCACAATTTCCTGGGCGACCGATCCGGGCGCGCAGGTCACAAAATTTCAGGTCAAGCTCTCGGTGGATGGCGGCGTGACATACAACATGCTGCTGGCCGAAGTGCCGGGCAATGTCGGGCAATATCGTTGGCTGATCCCTTCGAATTTTCCCAGCAGCGCCTTCGTGCGCTTTATGGTGACGGCGGTTGACGCCACCAATCGGGTCGGGCTGGATTATTCCAAGCAAGACTTCCGCGTGAGCACCACACCTTGATTTCAGTTTGAGTTTCTAACCCGATACACCTGGTATCGCGTTAGCCCCTGCACCACTCCAAAAGACGCAGCCGGACAACCCGCATCCCTGTTGGGCGTCGGTTGCGTCTTTGGTGCGTACTGGCAACCCTGTTGCTTCAGCCGCGCACTTGCCTGCCGCCACACTTCGACTCCTACAACCTGGCAACCTGGCAACCTGAGCGCACATTGGGTGACGCGCACGATTGTGTGATAATCGGCGCGCCAATCAACCAACAATTAACCGGGAGGTTTTATGGATGAAGTTATTGTCGAACTCAAATTGGAAAACGCGATTGATCGCGGCATGTTCCGGCGGCGCAAGCTGAAAGAAAAAGACGTGCGCAAGGTCACTGTCAAGGCGGTCGCTGATTCCGGCGCGGCGACGCTGGTCTTGCCGCAGGACCTGGTCGAGGAATTGGGCCTCGACATACTGCGCAAGGCCGTGGTCGAGTACGCCGACAAACGCACGGAGGAACGTCCGGTGGCGGGGCCGGTGACGATCCAGATCGGCAAACGGCAAGCCATCCTCGAATGCATCGTCGGCCCGCCCGCCAGCGAAGTCTTGCTAGGCCAGGTGCCGCTGGAGATCATGGATTTGCTGGTGGATTGCCCGCGCAAGGCGCTGTTGCCGCGCCCGGAATCGCCTTATTTGCCGTTGCACAAATTGCGTTGAACCGCAGTGGCGGACATCCCCTGTTGCGCGTGCTAAAGATGACCGCCAACTCGTCACCACACCGGGTGTCACAGGGTCATGTGCGCCCAGTCAAGTTTGCCATGCAAGTAGCAAACGGAGGCGGGCACGGAGTTAGACTGGCCGGCAAAAACAATTTTGTGTATTCGCGCTCTTCATTTTCCATTTTTGATTTTCCAATTGTCATTTTTCATTTGCCATTACCGGGCAGTCATCTCGTGCGTGATCTGGCAAAAGAAAACCGGCAGACGTGTTTATTGTATAGTCAGCGGGCGGACTCGGAGGTAAAGGAATGAAGCACTCGAATTTTCTTTTTGTTTTTACGGCTATGCTGTCGCTAGGCTTGGTGGCCGTTGCTCAGCAACCTAAACCTGGCACCACTCCCGTTGCTAAACAGTGGCCAACGGTTAAAGCTGCGTCTGTGTCCAATAAAGACAATGACGAGCAGCAAAAAGGGCTGAACAAAAAAGATGGCAAAGCTGAATTATCACCTTCACAGCTACGCGGACTTGGCCTTGTGAGCGAAGTTGCATTTGAAGCGCCAAAATTGAGTGATAAACGAAGCTCATCCTTAATCCTAGCCAAAGCGGCGGATCTGCTTTGGGGCCACGAAAAGGAAAGGGCGAAGGAATTATTTGCCAGCGCCTTTGAGATCGGCGCTGATTACCTTGGAAGCAAGGACAATAACCAAGAGCAGGCCGGCAAGAATTCTTATGTGAAGAGGGCGGACGTGTTACTCGAAGTAATCCGATTGGTCAACAAACATGATCCAGAGTTGGCGCGTAGCTATACCGATAAATACATCGAAGCAAAAAAACAGTTGCAGGTCGCTCCTACAACTAACATTTCCGCGAACATGAACCGTTCGTTGGGTGACAACCAAGACACTGCTGGCGGCTTGTGGCGCGTTGCCATTTCTTTTTTGGAAACCGACTCCAAGTTGTCAATTGAAATTGCTGGACGTGCACTAGCGGTGGCTTTAACAAGTGAAGCTGCATTTTATCTGTATAAGCTAGCTGAGCAAGACCGCCAACTGGCTGACAGGTTTTATGCCCAAGCTCTGAACCGGGTGCTTAACGCCGCCGTCCCCATGCTGGGTCAATTAGGTGTGCTAGTAGATTACCCGTTCGGCACAGGGAAGATTCGATATATTGATGGCACAAAAAATTATGCAGCCCAATTCGCCGTAGCATCAGATTCCAAATTCAAACCTGATCCACAATTAGTACAGAAATTCCTGGCTGCGGCCTTTTCTGTGTTGTCGCGCGTAGCGAGCCCAAGCACGATGCAAGAACCAGATGGCCTTTTACGGATGAACATGGCTTTTTATTTAGCCAAATACCTCAAGCCAAAAGTAGCAGAGTTTCAGCCTGTTCTACTCGATGAATGGCAGGCAATGACCTTGCGCCTGACCACGTCCCTTGAGGAAACGGTCCGCCTCAAGTTGGAGGCCAGTGTGGCTCGGGACTCGCTGCCGCGCGAGCAAGGCCAACCTTCCAATCCCCTAGAAGAACTAAATAAAGCTTTGGCGCGCGCTGAAAAGGCGACCGACATCAATCAGCGCGACAAGCTGTATGTCCAAGCGGCGTTGTCAGCCAATCAGGCGGATGATTCGGATAAGGCTTTAGAGATAGCCGGAAAGATCGTAGATTTATCATTGCGGCGCCGCTTGGTATCGTGGGTCAGCTTTTCCGCTGCCGAGCGTGCGCAGACAGCAGGAAAATGGGAAGAGGCCCGTCGCTATGCGATACAGGTAGAGGCGATAGATGAGAGAGCCTATCTCCTTATGCAACTATCCATCGCACTGCAAAAGGCAAAAAATGTGGCGCGGGCGACCGAAATTCTCGAAGAAGCTCTCAGTCTTGCACGCGCGGCCGAGAATACGCCGAGTAAGTTCAAAGCCTTGGTTGGTATCGCCAATAATTTTGCGACGACCGATTTTATCCGTAGCTATGAGACCTTGGAGGTGGCCTTAAAGGCGGCCAATCAGTTGCCGCCCGGGATCAGCCTAGCTCCCGACGATATTTACCTTGTCCGCACACTCGACTTAAGTCGAGGTTCAGGGATTACTATGAAAACGATTGAAGATTTCGATCTAGGTAAGGCGTTGATCAAATTAGCAAAACACGATACTGAACGCGGCATTTCATTGTTGCCTACACTCGAGAATCTACCGCTTAGGTACTCAGCGACAATAGCGCTCGCAGGTTTTCTTTTGCAGCCCTCTGGGAAGTAAAGGCGATTTTGCGATCCAATTTTTTAGTATCCACTGGTTACTGATCCAGCCGCTTGCTTCTCCCTTCCACCTGCGGCGCAATCTCGCCCGCCGCCACAATCGCATTCGCCAGCACCGTCGAATCAATCTGCGCCGATTGCGGATCAACCAATGTTTGCGCGCCTTTCAGCATCGCGTACCCATCGCCGCCATTCGCCAAAAACGTCGTACAGGCCAGAGTATAAGTTTTCTTTTCATCCAGCGGCTGCCCGTTGACCGTAATCTTGACCACGCGCGAGCCAGCGGGTTTGCGGCCATCGAAATCGAATTGCACGCCCGCCACTTGCGGGAAGCGGCCGCTCTCGCTTTCTTCGACGACCTGGCTGACGCCGTTTTCGAGCGCGGCGCGCAAGACGGCGCCGGTCACGGCCAGCTTCACCACCGGATTTTCAAACGGCAGAATCGCCAGCGTGTCGCGTTTGCTCAATCCGCCAGCCGCGAAGATTTTGTTCACGCGCACCGAACCGCCGTTGAGCAAGCCTACGTCCGCGCCCGTCGCCTGTTTGAAAGCATCGGCAATGAAGTTGCCCAGATTGGTTTCTTTGGTGCGATTGGCCAGCGTCGTCGCATCGAGTTCGACCGCCGTGCGCCCCACCGGCTTGTCCAGTTCCGCTGAAACCTTGTCTTCGTATTCTTTGATGACGACAGCGACAATAGGGTCATCCGGCGTCGCGTCCGTAACAGGCACGCCTGCCCAATCCATGCTGATGAGCCTGCCCGTGCGCGCATCTACGTTGAGGTCAATGCGGCCCAACAAGCGCGCGTCCTGCCCCCATTTGAAAATCGGCGTGCGCCCGGCCAGTGATTGCAGCAATTCATGCTCGTGCCCGCCGATGATGACATCGGCCAGCCCGGTGGCGGCCAGCAGCTTGTCTTCGCTCATCGTCAAATGCGTGACGGCGATGATGAGCTTGGCGCCTTGTGCACGCATACGTTTGACCAGCACGCGCGCCGTCAGCAGCGGATCAACAAAGCGAATGTTGCCGCCCGGCTTCGAACTCGTCGCCGTATCGGTCGTCAGCAAGCCGAACAGGCCGACTTTGACGCCGCCGACTTTGCGAATGA
>JAYUCP010000216.1:0-12706 GCA_043740245.1 Acidobacteriota bacterium
GTCGGTAGTCGGTAAAAGGCAGGACGCGAGCAAGGTTGCTCCCTCCTGCTTTTTTTCTCATTGCTACCGACTACCGACTACCGACTACCGACTACCGACTACCGACTACCGACTACCGACTACCGACTACTGACTACCGACTACCGACTACCGACTACCGACTACCGACTACCGCCGCCTGCTTCCTATTCCAAACCTTCCCGCCTATAATCCCCGGCGTAATCCCGCTCCCTGGCAATAACACCGCCCGTTCCAACGAGAGAGGAAGATCAATGAGACAAGCGTTCCGCTTGAGTTTCGGTTTTGTCTTGCTGGCCAGTCTGGCGTTGCCAGTCGCGCAGGCCCAGCAGGCGCAAAGCTCCGCCAAACTCAATCCCCAGATCGAAAAGATAGTCGCTGAAATTTCAGCCGCCAATATCGAAGCCAACATTCGCAAGCTGGTCGGCTTCGGCACGCGCCACACGATGTCGGATCAGGAAAGCGCGACGCGCGGTATCGGCGCGGCGCGGCGCTGGATCAAAGCCGAGATGGACAAATACAGCCGCGAAGCCGGCGGCCGTTTGCAAGTGACCGAAGACGAATTCATGCAACCCGCCGGGGGCCGCGTTGCCAAAGAAACCAAGCTGGTCAATGTCGTCGCCACGCTGCCCGGCGTGCAAGCCGAAGCCAAAGACCGCATGGTTTTGGTCAGCGGCCATTACGATTCGATTTGTTCACCTGGGAGCGATACGGAATGTGACGCGCCCGGCGCCAGCGACGACGCTTCGGGCACGGCGGCGGTGATGGAAATGGCGCGCGTGCTGTCCAAATATGAATTCGACGCGACCATCGTGTTTATGACCGTGCCCGGCGAAGAACAAGGTTTATTGGGCGCGCATCACTGGGCCGAAATGGCGAAGACGAAAAAACTGAACATCGCGGCCATGTTCACCAACGACATTATCGGGAACACGCTGGGCGGCAACGGCGTGCGAGATAACCGGCGCGTGCGTGTGTTTGCCGAAGGCGTCCCCACGACCGAGACCGAAGCCGAAGCGCGCGCCCGCCAAGCGAATGGCGGCGAAAACGACGGCCCCTCGCGCCAGTTGGGCCGTTACATCAAAGAGATCGGTGAACGCTACGTCAACAACTTTGAAGTCACGCTCGTTTTCCGGCGCGACCGTTATGGACGCGGCGGCGATCACGGCGCCTTTTTGCAACGCGGCTTCCCGGCGGTGCGTTTCACCGAATCGAACGAAGATTTCACGCGCCAGCATCAGAAAATCCGCGCAGAGGGCGGCATCAAGTACGGCGACGTTTTCGAGATGATTGATCCGGCCTACATCGCCCAGGTCGCGCGCGTCAACGCCGCCGCGCTGGCCGGTATGGCATTGGCTCCCGCGCCGCCCAGCGCGGTTGCGTTCGGCTCAGCGCGGCAGGCCTATGACACGCGGCTGACCTGGCAAAAAGGTACGGAGCCCGATCTCGCCGGCTATCGCATCGTCTGGCGCGAGACCTTTCAACCGTTCTGGCAACGCAGCGTCGAAACCGGCAATGTGAACGATTTCGTCGTGAAGGGTTATTCCAAAGACGATTACTTTTTCGCGGTGCAAGCCGTGGATAAAGACGGCAATGCGAGCGTGCCCGTGTTCCCGCGCGCCACCCCGCCAGGGAACCGGGCGAACACGCCGGCTGGCACGCCGGCCAATCCGATCCGTTGAAGCTTTGATAATTTAGTAGTGGTGCAAGCCGGGGAGAAAAGCATGGAGTTCAAGCTTTAGCTTGTTAGCCCTGCCTGTGGCAGGGCAGCAGCCTGAAGGCTGAACTCCATGCTCTTGCCCTTGAACGTTCACCTCGTTCTAGTGAGACACTTCCGGCAATTTCTTATAAGCAATCATCCGTAGTTTTTCCGCAGTAGAAGTGTTTGGCAGTTGCCCAGAAGCTGGCTGACTGGATAAGCATCCAACTCTCGCCGCTTCATTGACTAACACCAGTGATCTGAAGGGAGAAAAATAAGATGAATGCATGGCTTTGGTTTTTGATTATCGGCGCCGCCGCGGGCTGGCTGGCCGGCACGTTGATGCGTGGCGGCGGGTTCGGCTTGATCGGCAACATCATCGTGGGCATCGTCGGTGCGTGCATCGGCGGCTGGCTATTCGGCGTGCTGGGGATCGCGGCTGGCGGGCTGGTTGGCTCGCTCGTCACCGCAGTGATAGGGGCGGTGGTGTTGCTCTGGATCGTCAGCTTGATCAAAAAAGCCTGACGCCTTTTGCTTGTCCCCTGGGAGCGCAGTGCTTCCAGCCTGCGTGCCTGACCGGAAGACGCTTCGGAAAACCTAGGGGTGAGTCACCAAGGCTCGCAGCCTGGAAGGACTGCGCTCCCAGGGCTGAGCAGTTACTTTTGATTTTTATCTCAGGCGGAGCGCACGTGTGGGACGTGCGCTCCGCCCTTTTGAGGTTTTATGCAGTATCGCAAGTTGTTATTCGCCATCTTTGTTTTATGTCTGAGCGCTTCTTACACGGCAGCCCAACAGCCCCCCAAAGTGCGCAAACCCGTCAAGAATCCGCCGCAATATCCGAACATTATTGATCTGGAAGGGCAGCAGCCGCAGCCGCATCCGGCGCCACCGAAAACGCAGGAAGCCCCGGCGGCAGCCGCTCCCGCGCAACAACCCGATGCGCTGGTGCAGGCCGTTATGTTACTCGTCGGCGAAGTGCGCACGCTGACCGGCGAGATGCGCGCGCTCAATTTGCGGCAACAGGCGCAGGTGGAACTGACGCGCATGACACGGCTGGATTTGCGCGTGGATCATTACGAACGCGAGTTGAAAGCGGTCAAAGACCGTATCGCCGCGTTGGAAATAGACGAACAGAATTTGAATCAGTTGTCCTCGCGCGAAGGCCTGCTGGCGCAAACCGCAACCGTCGGCACGCTCGACCGCCAAGCCACGATGAACCAGATCAAACAGCAGCACGAATACCGGCTGCGGCTGGTGCTGGACGAGAAAGAGCGTTTGCGCCGCATCGAGGCTGATCTGACCAAAGAGTTGAACGCGGTCAAAGCGGCCGGGGCCGAGTCGGAACAGCGCATCAAGCAGACGGAAGAGTTGTTGAAAGGCATCCCGCCGGAACGGTAATCCAAATGCGAAGCGCAGGAGGTAACGCAAATGATCGTGATGTTTCCACCCGAAGTAGAAAAGAAAGTGCTTGCCACGGCGGCGCAAAAAGGGCTTGACCTCAATTCATACCTGCTGGCGCTTGTGGAAAAAGACTGTGACGTCCAACCGGCTTTTGAGCAAGCCAACGGCGCTGACACTAACCACTACGCGCTGCAGCGTGCGGTGGCGGAGATGGTCAATCGCACGCCGGAACAGCTACGCGCCGCGCAGGAAATGGCGTTGCGCGAGTTTCCGCCTGAACGGGAACTGCCGCCGGGTGCCAGGAATATCTTTGACGTGATTCCGGTAATCAGAGGCGTTGAAACAGACGAACAAGTCCTGGCTGATCTGCGCGAGTTGAGTTATTGAGCGCCCTTTACCTTCTCAATGCAAACATCTGGGTTGATTTGGCGATATGCCTTTGCACCTGTACCCAAACGTTCAGGCGTCCGGCGCTGTGCCCGTTGGCTGGCTGCCATTGAAAGGCGGCTCGCTCAAGTATCCGGTGCGTAACCTGGCAGTGCGCCAATACCTGCAACAACTCTTGCCGGGTAAATGGCAAAAGGTGATCAAACAAGGCAACACGGGCGAGGTGCATTACTTTGAACACGCCTCCGGCCAAGTCGCCGGGGTCAAGTTTTTCCCGAAGCAGACGCAATGAAACAAACCATCCGGCTCCAAACCATGCTTTCCGAACCCGGCCTTGCCGGCGAGCAGCGCTTGGCGCTCTTCGGCTTGTTGGCCCTGGGATTGGTAGAGTCGCTTGCTGGCGGTTCGCTCAGCGCGGACGAGGCAGTGCGCCTCTTCTTTCACGGGGAAAATTGCTCGTTCGTGCATCAGCAACTGCAAGACCAAACGGCGGACGAAGCCATGAGCCGCGGCGTGCAACTGCCGGATCTATTCGACGTGTTGCCCGCCCATGTGGCGCAGCGGGAGTTTCAACGCGAGTTGGCAACCATACGTTCACTCTGCCTGACGCTCCTGGCCGAGCAGCGGCTTGCCGCCTAACCTACCAAACCATCAACAACAGATCAGGAGACACCATGCACGAAGAAAATTTGAAACGCCGTGATTTCATCAAAGGCTCGGCGCTGGCTGGGCTGGCCGCGCCGCTGTTCTCGAACGAAGCGCTAAGCGCCACGCCACCTCAACGCCCGGCGATGGGCCAAGCGTTGCCCGTCATTATTTCCAGCACGAACGGCGCAAACATCCCGAAACGCGGCGTCGAACCCAAAGGCGTCAGTTGCCTGGAACGCGCGATGCAAATTATGAAAGCGGGCGGCGACACGCTCGACGCCGTCGTCGCGGGCGTCAACATTGTCGAAGACGACCCCGATGACAATTCGGTCGGTTACGGCGGCTTGCCCAACGAAGAGTGCGAAGTCGAACTCGATGCCAGCGTGATGCACGGCCCCTCGCGGCGCGCGGGCGCGGTGGCCAGCCTCAAGAACATCAGGAACCCTTCCAAAGTCGCCAAGCTCGTGCTCGAACGCACCAGCCACCTGCTGATCGTCGGCGAAGGCGCGCTGAAATTCGCGCTCAAACACGGCTTCAAAAGAGAAGACCTGCTGACCGAAGAGTCGCGCAAGGCCTGGCTGGCGTGGCGCGAGAGTCTGAATCCCAAAGACAACTGGGGCCCCAATTCGCGCAAACCCGCCTCCGCCTCGACCCGCAGGGTTTCGCAAACCAATCTCTCGCCCGAAGACGCCCGGCTGCAAAACTGGATCGCCGAAATTTTGCATTGGCGTCCGACCGGCACGATCAATTGCCTGGCCGTTGACGCCAACAACGACATTTCGGGTGTGACGACAACGTCGGGCCTGGCCTGGAAGATCCCGGGCCGCGTCGGCGATTCGCCGCTCATCGGTTGCGGCCTTTACGTTGACAACGAAGTCGGCGCGGCGGGTTCGACCGGGCTGGGCGAAGAGAACATCTACATCAACGGCGCGCACACCATCGTCGAGATGATGCGCCAGGGCAAAACGCCGACCGACGCCGCGCTGGAAGCCTGCAAACGCGTGGCCGCGCGCTACGGCAACAGCCAGCCGGAACTGGGCGAGTTTGACCTCACCTTTTATGCGGTGAATAAGCGGGGCGAATACGGCGCGGCGTCGTTGTGGAACGGGTACCGGAACGCGCGCGGCGAACTGAACCGCAACAAGTTTGCGGTGCACGATGGAAAGGAAGCGAGGCTGTTGGAGACGGCGTATTTGTTTGAGCGGAAGTGAGAAGTTATGGCATTTACGGATTTCAAAACGATTGCCGAGGTGCAGGAACAGTTCGCGGTTAAATACCAGGCGGCTGATTTTGTGCGCGCCAACCCGGTCGAAGCCAGTCCGGCTTTGCTGGATGAGCTGGCGTTTGTGGCGCGTTACATTGATACGCGGGTCTCGGAGTTCGCCATCCGCGAAATGCTTATCTTTCCGGTGCTGCGCGAAGCCTATAAAAAATACGCCGAACAGTTGGCGCTTTGGAGCCATCGCTTTATCAAATACGACGACCGCCTGGTGGGGACGCCGGATTACTTTGTTTCCAAACGCTCCGCCTTGGGGAAAACCGTGCTGGGCAAACCGTTGCTGCTGATGGCCGAAGCCAAGAAGAATGATTTTGACGAGGGCTGGGCCCAGTGTTTAGCGGAGATGGTGGCCGCGCAAAAACTCAACGGCAACGAGTTGACCATTTACGGCAGCGTCACGGATGGGCAGGTTTGGCAGTTCGGGAAATTGGAACGCGAGATTTACACATACAACGACAAGCTTTTTACGCTGGATGAGTTGCGGGAGCTGTTGGGCGCTTGGGATTACATTTTTGAAAAGCTGCAAGAGCAAATCGGGGTTAGCGCCTGACAAGCAATGAAGAAAACATCAGTTCCAAGAGCACGCCTGGCTGAAGCACAGGAGATGCTGCCGGAATACAATTTTGACTATCGCCAGGATGTAGCGCGCGTGTTTACGACTGCGGCTGATACCTGACGTTAGATGACAAGGAAGAAATAGTGCCTCAGAAACTTCTGTACAAATATCGAGCACTAGAGCCGTGGGAGTTTCTCTTGGACATTCTCGTGAACAATCGGCTCTACGCCGCCAAGTTCACCTCACTGAACGATCCAATGGAGGGTATTTTTACTTACTCCCAAGACAACATATCGCCTAGTTTTATAGAGCAAATGATTAATCACAAAACTCAACTCGGCATTTGCTCGCTGAGTGAGACCCACAACAGTACGGTAATGTGGTCTTACTACGCTGGAGCGCACAAAGGCGTAGTGTTTGGTCTCGAAGTCGACAGTGACGCAACCGATGTTGTCTCGGTTAGCAAGGTCACGTACTCACGAGACAACATTTTTCGCGGATTCTTGGGCAGTGACGCAGCCACCGAGGCAAGAAAGGTTCTGTCAAAGAAGCTAAGACCATGGCGGCATGAAAAAGAAGTCCGCGTTTTCTCAACGTCAACTTTCGTTCCAGTTTCCCTGAAGACCGCATACTTTGGTTGCTTGATGCCGGAAGCCCAAAAGCGCCTTCTTCGCCAAGTAATCGAGCGCTTAAATCCAACCGTGCAAGTATGTGAGCTTCAACGCGAGAATCTAGACCGCCAGTTGTATGCCAATGTCATCTAACGTGTCGTTAGGCGCGGAAGCATAACAAAGAAAATATCGATAAGAATGGCAAGAAGAATAAGAGAGCTTATCCAAGACCTAAAGAAAGCTGGGTTTTATGAAATTCCAGGCGGTGGTAAAGGGTCACATCGTAAGTTTACGCACGTCAAATATGCGGGCGCTGTGACCCTCAGCGGAAAAAGTGGTGACGACGCCAAGCCTTATCAAGAAAGGCAAGTGAAACAAGCGCTAGAGGAGATGGAAAAATGAAAGAGAGCGATCAATATCATAAATGGGTCGAGTGGAGTAACGAAGATCAGGTTTATATCGGGAAATGCCCTGATTTGATTACCGGAATACATGGCGATGACCCAGTAAAACTGTACGGTGAATTATGCGAGGTTGTTGAGGATGTAATTCGTCATTTCGTAGCTGAGGGACGCTTGCTTCCTAGCTCTCGCACTCGACCTATGCAGGAAGTGGCGTGAATCTCGACACACAGGAAGTCGAAGGGGAGGCTTGGTTACTCCGATTCGCGCTGGTGCCCCCCTACGCGGTCGCGGCGTCCGGGTGATCCAGCTTGATCTCGCGCGGAAAGAGAACATATATGGCAATCGAACTGACCAAGGAAGCAAAGCAGAACGCGCTTGAGTCGCTGCAAAAATACTTTGAGGTGAACATGGATGAACCGCTCGGCAACCTGGCCGCCGGCGCGCTGCTCACGTTCATCCTCGAAGAGATCGGGCCGAGCATTTATAACAAGGGCGTCGCCGATGCGCAGGAACGCATGCAGATGCGCCTCGGCGAGCTTGATTATGAAGTCCATGAAGACGAGTTTCAGTATTGGCGTCAACGCGATCGGCAGCGCGGTGGCCGCAAGTGAACCCACAGCGTTGCAAGTGATGTTGGCCTTGGTTTGGCCGCGCCGCTATTTTTTTCTTGAGTGACAGCCCAAGCGGCCCTTTGCTATAGTCCCGCTTCGTTCGCCTCATCCCCAATGCGTTAGGCTCACCAAAAGCACCTTAGTTGATTCAAGGAGGAAAAATTCGTGGACGTATGTGTTGTCGGTACCGGCTATGTTGGCTTGGTCACGGGGACGTGTCTGGCCTATTTGGGACGTTCGGTCGTGTGCGTGGATATTGATGAGCGCAAGATCGCCATGTTGCGCGCGGGCAAATCGCCGATCTATGAACCGGGTTTGGATCAGTTGATCACCGCCGGGATTCAGCGCGGCAATCTGCGCTTTTCGACCGAACTGAGCGCGTCGGTCAAAGGGGCCGAAGTCATTTTCATAGCGGTGGGCACGCCGCCGCTGCCGACGGGCAAAGCCGATTTGTCTTTTGTCGAAACCGTGGCGCGGCAAATCGGGCGCGCGCTGGATTGCGAGCGCCGCCGCATCGTGGTCAACAAATCCACCGTGCCCATCGGTTCGGGCAATTGGGTCGAGATGATCTTGAAAGAAGGCTTGCACGACAATCCGGCCTATCAGGAAAAGCTGGCGAGCGTCGCGGCCGGCAACGGCGGCGCGACGACCACGACTGTCAGCCGCAAGCTGCCGGGCCTGAAACCGGAAGACCTGTTTCTGGTCGCGTCGAATCCTGAATTCCTGCGCGAAGGTTCGGCGATCAGCGACACCTTTTATCCCGACCGCATCGTCATCGGCGCGAGCGATGCTTACGCGGCGGAACGCTTGCGCGCGCTTTACGAACCGATCATCGAACAGACCTTTGCGCCGCCGCCGACTGCGGCGCGGCCCAGCGGCTTTACCGCCGTGCCGGTGGTGACGACCGATTTGGCTTCGGCGGAGATGATCAAGTATGCCGCGAATGCCTTCCTGGCGACCAAGATCAGCTTCGCCAATGAAATCGCCAACATCTGCGAACGCGTCGGCGCCGACATCACCGAGGTCGTGCGCGGCTTTGGGCTGGACAGCCGCATCGGGCCGAAGTTCCTGAACGCGGGCGTGGGCTGGGGTGGTTCGTGTTTCGGCAAGGACGTGTCGGCGCTGGTGGACATTGCCAAGGAGTACGCCTATGACCCGGCAATGTTGCACGCGACGATTCAGGTCAACCAGCGCCAGCGCCACGTCGCGCTGCAAAAGCTGCAAGCCGAGTTGAAGATCATCAAGGGCAAAACGATTGGCCTGCTCGGCTTGGCGTTCAAGCCCGAAACAGATGATCTGCGCGATGCACCGGCCTTGGACATTGCGCGCGAGTTGCTGGCGCGCGGGGCGCGGGTGAAGGTTTACGACCCGATTGCGATGGATGTCTGCCGCAAGCAGCACCCCGATCTGAAGATTGAATACGCCGCGAACATCTTGCAACTGGCCGAAGAGTGCGACGCGCTGGTGGTCGTGACCGAATGGGAGGAGTTCCGCTATCTGGAACTTGAACGCTTGGGCGAAGTGATGCGCAACAAATTCATCGTGGATGGGCGCAACGTGCTCGACCCGGCAGCGGTGTTGCAGGCGGGCTTTACCTATCGCGGGATTGGCAGGTAAGCTGTGACACGATATGCGTAGCGTGAAGAAAACAAACAAACAACCGCGTCGCCGGCAAGCCGAGGGCACTCGCGCCTGTTCATTTTGCCGGCAAGTGGCGGCGCGCGAAGTGTTCAAGCCGCAGTTGTTTGAACGCGATCAACAGTGGTTGGTGATCGAGCAAGTGCCGACGATGGTTTGCGGCAATTGCCGCGAGACCTACTTCACGGGCGGCACACTCGATGAGTTGGAGCGCATTCTGGAGCACCAAGCCGAATTGGCAACGTTGCGCCCGGTGCCAGTGGCGCAGTATTCCCAAGCTGCTGCATAACCTTTTTTCTCAAGGAACCTAATGCGAATTTTGATCACTGGCGGGGCCGGTTTCATCGGCAGCCACTTAACCGACCGCTTGCTTGGCGAAGGCCATCAAGTCATCGCGATGGATAATTTGGTGACAGGCGCTGTGAGCAACATCGCCCACCATCGCGCCGATCCCAACTTTGAATTCATCCACCACGACATCAGCAATCATATCCACGTGACCGGGCCGCTTGATTGGGTGTTGAATTTCGCCAGCCCGGCCAGCCCGATTGATTATCTGGAACTGCCGATTCAAACGCTGAAGGTCGGCGCGCTGGGCACGCACAACGCGCTGGGCGTCGCCAAAGCCAAAGGCGCGAAGTTCCTGCTGGCTTCGACTTCAGAGGTGTACGGCGATCCGCTGGTGCATCCGCAACCCGAAGAATACTGGGGCAACGTCAACCCGGTCGGGCCGCGCGGCGTTTATGACGAAGCGAAACGTTTCGCCGAAGCGATCACCATGGCCTATCACCGGCAGCACGGCGTGGATGCGCGCATCATCCGCATCTTTAACACCTACGGCGAACGCAACCGCGTGAATGACGGGCGCGTGGTGCCGACCTTTATCAATCAGGCCCTGCGCGGTGATGCGTTGACGGTGTTTGGCGAAGGGCAACAGACGCGCAGCTTTCAATACGTGGCCGATCTGGTCGAAGGCGTTTGCCGCTTGATGCGCACGCCGTTCAATAAGCCGGTCAACCTGGGCAATCCGGTCGAATTGACGATCCTGCAATTCGCGCAACTGATCTTGAAACTGACCGGCAGCGCCAGCGCCATCGAATACCGCCCGCTGCCCGAAGACGATCCGAAAACGCGCAAGCCCGATATTGCGCGGGCCAAAGAGGTGCTGGGCTGGGAACCGCGCGTGGCCGTTGAGGAAGGGCTGACGCGCACCATCGCCTGGTATCGGACGTTGCTGTAAAGCGCGGCCTCACGCGTCTGCCACGGGTCGCACAACCCGCAAGATTTGCCAAGCGCGATCAGCGCAAGCGGTGCTAAGCTGCCGCCGTGTTCGAGCAGGAATATCGCCAACGCATCAATCAAGTCATCAAGACGATCATCCGGCATCCCGCAGGACTGGCGGGCGCTGACTGGACGACGCAGACACTAGCTGGCCTTGCTGGGATTTCAACCTTTCACTTTCACCGCATCTTTCGCGCGCTGACGGGCGAGACGATGTTCGCCTTTCTGCAACGCCGCCGCCTGTTGCGCGCGATTGAGTTGATGCACGAAGCCCGCTTTACGCTGACCGAAATCGCGCTCGAATGCGGGTTCGATTCCGGCTCGTCGCTGTCGCGCGCGTTTCGCAAACATTTCCACTGCGCGCCTTCGCAATATCGCCAACAATTCCCCCCGCTGCTGTTGCCGCCCGTGCGCCCGCGTGCGCGGCACAACCACATGGCGCAAGTTGAAATCAGGCAGACCCTCGCGCGGCCAGCCGTGATCGTCGAACGCCGCGGGTTGATCGAACAGGATTTCAAACAAGCCGCCGCCGCTGCCTTTCGCGTGCTCATCAGCGAAATCAAACGCGTCAACGGCTGGCCCGCCATCCACAAATCTTTCGGGGAATGTTTCGGGATGTGCCCGGACGAAGCCAGCATGGTGCCCGATGCACAGGCGCGCTATCAGGCGGGATTCTTTTACGAAGGCGCGTTGCCCGCCATGAGCGACGAAGTGCAACGCCTCACGATTCCCGGCGGCAAGTGGGCGGTCTCAATTCATGAAGGCTCGTATGAAACGCTCTGGCAAAGCTGGAATCGCCTCTATCGCAACTGGCTGCCGGCGTCAGGGCTGGTGTTGCGCGAGGCCGCGCCTTTCGAGCTTTATCTGAACCGGCCCAAACAGGTTGCGCCCGCCGAGTTGCGGACGGAAATCTGGATACCAATTGAATGAGGGTTGAACCTATGCCAAGCAAACAAGCGATTTTATTCGGTGGCCTAATTGCGGGTGCGCTGGACATCACCGCAGCCTTCATCAACAGCGCGCTGCACGGGCGCAGCCTCATCGGCGTGCTGCAATCCATCGCGGGCGGACTGTTGGGGCGCACCGCTTATCAAGGCGGATGGAGAACGGCGGTGCTCGGCTTCGTGCTGCACTTTTGCATCGCTACGATCTGGGCGGCGGTGTATTACGCGGCGAGTCTGAAGCTGCCTTTGTTGACACGGCACGCGATCGTTTGCGGCCTGCTGTACGGCGTCGTGGTGTACTTGTTTATGTACATGGTCGTGCTGCCGCTCTCGGCCTTGCAGTTCAAGTTTTTCAACCAACCCGCCAGCGCCGTCCTCACGGGCGTGCTGATACACCTCTTCTGTGTCGGCTTGCCGATTGCGCTGGCCGTGCGCTGGCACGCAAAATAAAAACACGAAAGGACAATCAGGTAAGCATATTCCCGCAGGCATCAACACCGTCACGCCGCGCATCGTGGCGCACGACAACTCGGTTATGCGTTCAATCCGCAATTCACCGACGAAACCGGTGGTCTTTGGCGTGCTGATCTGGGGCGGATTGCGTTTGCGCGATGAACGGCTGCGGGCGTTGCTGCCGCTGCGTGGCTGATTTTTGAAAGGAAAACTGATGGGGGCTTGGGGCAGGATTTCCTATCCCATCCCAGCAAAGCGCGTTCAAGTAAATCCGCCCCAGCCCCACTTGTCAGACACGACATCATAAGCGCATCCGAAAAAGCGTGTCGCTCACATTCGGCTGTCAGCAAGCACGTTTGGACAAAAAGAAGTAGACGCAGGCAGCACATTCAGACGCAGATGAGCAGCTTCAGACAAAAAGGTGTCGCCGCCGCTTGCAAATGCTGCCGCCCTTCGTAAGGTAATTCCTGCAACCTTTTTTCATCAACCACGGAGGAACGACCGCATGAATACGCAACCGTCACAGCCACTCAATAGGGCCAGCGATGAAAGCCTGCTCACCCGCCTCGACATCGAGTATCAGGAAGCGGTGAAGAACAATGACGCGGCGACAATGGATCGCATTCTGGCCGATGATATGGTGCTCGTTACCGGCAACGGCGTGGCCTGTAGTAAAGCCGATCTGCTGCAAGAAGCGCGTGACAAAACCGCGCTTTATGAACGGCAGGAAGCCACTGATCGAACGGTGCGCCGTTGGGGCGACACCGCCGTCGTCA
>JAYUCP010000217.1:0-2116 GCA_043740245.1 Acidobacteriota bacterium
CGAAGTGCGGTTGAGCCGGTAATGATCGAATTCCGCCAACCAGGCGAACAATTCCAAAAACGTAATGCCGGGATCGTGTACGTTATGATCCGTCCACGCCGGGGCTACGCTGGGAATCAACGCGCGCGCCTCGAAGGCCAGTTGCGCGAAGGTTTTGTCGTCCAGATTGGGCAGCGGCAGCGCCATACTTATGCTCCGTTTGCAACCTTGATGGTGATCTTATGCGTTCCGCTCGCCAGCAGCGCGTTCGCGTCCACGGCCAGCAATTCCCCTGCGACTGCTTCCTCAGTTTCACCTGCGCCGAGATGCAAACTGAGCGCTTCGACGTGATCAATCTCGTTGAGGTCTTCGAGCACGAGATACAAATCGGAAGCGGCCAGTCCGCGTCCGAAGTCCCAGCCTTCACTCGCAGGCCCGCCCGTGAGCGGATGCAAGAACTGCCTGAGCCGCTCTTGCGCCTGCGCTTGCGCCAGCCCGGCCACGTCGAACGATTTGGCGCGCAGCGTGACATGCACGCTCACCGGCACATACACCGGCGCATCCACAAAAATATGCTCCTGGGAGACCAGCGCGGCGTCTGCCCGCGCGGCCAAATAGCGTTGGACGGTGCGCCGTAATTCGAGCGAGGGTTGGGGCTGCGCCACGGTCGAATTCGGGACGATTTGCAGCGTGACCCAACCCACTTCATTGCGCCCGGCCTGATTTCGGTTGGGCAGACAGTGCACCTTGCGCACCTCACGCGAAGCCTCTTTGGCCAGCCGCTCGAAATCATCCGGGGTGACGGCGCGGTCGCGATGGCTGATCTGCGCGGGGCCGATTTCCATCATCTCTTCCGGCGTAGCCTCCGCCGAGCCGCCGCCTGCCGCCACCGGATTGCTCACCTTTTCGACGCCGGCCACTGCCGTGACCGCCGCATTGATCGCGCCCGCCGGAACATTGCCTTGTGTGCCGCCGCCTGCCTGATAAGTGAAAACGCGGAGATTGTCTCCGCCCGCCGGCGGGATGCGGCCATGCAGGTTGTCGCCGAACTCGATTTCGCCGCTCGCGCGGTCAAGCCGGTAATGGCGGCTGCCCGGCCCTGAACCGAAGAACTCGATCACTTCCTGCCAGCGCACCCAGGTTTCCTGCACGCCCCCTTCTTGATTGAGAACGTCCAGAATGACTTTCGGATCGGCGGCGGCGCTCAATTCCTCGCGCTCCTGTTGCGTCAGCACTTCGCGGACGCGCACCTCTTCATTCGGCAAAACGGGGCGCTGCGCGAAGCGAAACCGCTGCTGCGCAGTGGCCGTACTCGAACCGAGAATCTCATTGAGCACCGTGCGTGCTTGCTGCGCCTCGATCGTATTGAGAAACACCCCCTCCAACACAGGCAATTCATTCCACGCGCCCGTTTCCGCCAGCGCCGCGCGTACCCAATAAAGCGCCGCGCCAAAAAATTGCCGGCGTTGAAATTCGCCGGGTATGACCCAGGTGATAAATTCCGGCTTGGTCAGCGCATCAGTGCGATCTATGGTGGGAAGCGGCTGCAAATCGTTGTTGGTCGTGAAGCTCCAATCCAGCTTCGGTTTGTTGCGCTCGTCCACAGCCAACTCCCTCGCGGCGCAATAAAGACGCACCGGGCCGCCCTGAAACTCCTGATCGAAACCGAAGTACAGCGCCGGTTGCTGGACGGGCAAAGTCAGGTAAGGGAAGTAATGCTTGTCATCGGTATTGTTGGCTGCCGTTTGATCCAGATAAGTCAGGTTATTGAAAGTCAGGCAATACTGGGGCGCTTGCGGCTTGGTTACCTCATAACTAAGCGTGAGCTTTTTGATCAGCGGTGGACGAATCGGGTCTTTGTTTATTACCAGCTTGTTATCCTGATCGAAGGAAAATAGCTCGCGCCCATAATCACCCCCGATGATGCGCGCGCGAATCCAGTAATTGATCTGACCGGCCACATCCGTTTTGGCAATGTTAGACGGCAGTTCAAAAACGATTTCACCTGGCACCAGAAAATCTTTGGTGGCGTCGTCGTTGATTTTAAGCAGCACCCAGCCGTTGCCATTCCAGTATTCCCACGACAGGCGTGGGCGCAATTCAGTTTGGACAGGATCGCGGTAAGTAGACCAGCCCT
>JAYUCP010000218.1:0-2112 GCA_043740245.1 Acidobacteriota bacterium
TCCGCGTGCGAGCAGTGATACAGAATGCGAAAGCCATGGCGCAGCGCGAGCTTCATAGACTCCGCCGATTGCGCATGGCACGAAAGCCAGAGGCCGCGCGCGCGGGCTTCATGCGCCGCCGCCGCGACTTCTTCTTCCGTATAGGTCAACTGTTGCGAAGCGCCCGGCGCAAAGGCGTCATCGCCCGACAGTAAAAGCTTGATCGAATCCACACCGAGTTCCGCCATCTCCGCGACGTAAGCGCGCATTGCCTCAACACCGCGACCGTGCTGGTTATCTTCCGCCGGAGGTACGCCCGCGACATCTTTCGGCCCTTGTTCGAGCGCGGACGAAACCAGACGCGGCCCCGGCAAATAGCCGCCTTCGATCTCTTTTTTCAGCGCGACTTCAAAGCGCGTGCCGAGCGAACCGGCGGAATAGGCGCTCGTGAATCCGGCTGCCAAGGTAACGCGCGCGTTGTGCGCCGTCACCAGCAGATGCTCTTCGGGCGGCAACAGCTTGGCGATGTTGGGGCCATTGAAAATGCGACCGACCGATGAAGGCCACGAAAGATGCGTGTGCGCTTCGACCAAGCCCGGCATCAGCGTGGCACCTTTGCCATCAATGACCTCCGCATCCTCGGCGGTGATTTGCTTTGCGCCTTCAGCGACGGCGGCGATGCGATTGCCTGTCACGAGAACTTCACCTGCGAAAGGCGCGCGTCCCTTACCGGCAAAGATCATCACGTTGGTAAAAAGAGTCGGACGCATAACTCAGCTTTCGATTTTCCCCGGCGCTGCGCCAAATGGCAGGGAGACTCATAAAAGTTCCTCTCAAATCGGTTGCGCCATCAGGCCGATCATTTTCTTTGTCAGTCCTGGCGCGTCGGCTTCTGGCGTGGTATTCACTTCCCATTCGCCCAATTGCAACGAACCTTCGACAATAAATTTGCAACGGTCAAACCGCGCGCTTGTTCAGCATCGCAAAGCCATACAGCGTATCGCCCACGCCTACGACCAGATATTGCGTGCCGTCCAGTTCATACGTTATCGGCCCGTTGCTGACCGAATTGCCGAGATTGGCATGCCACAACGCCTCGCCGTTGCGCGCGTCAAGCGCGACGAAATTGTTCGAGCCGTCACCAGCGAAGACCAGATTGCCCGCCGTACTCAACACGCCGGAACGCACGCCGGCGCCTTCCCACTTGTGGCTCCAGCGAATTTTGCCGGTCTGGTAATCCACCGCTTGCAACATCGCTTCCGACCAGCCGCCGCGATCCGTCCCGCCCCAGCCCTGGGGATTGTCGTCGGGGTCGAAGATGTAATAGACGCTGAAGGCGCGCACGGCATTGACGTAAAACAACCCAGTCAGCGGGCTGAAACTCGGCGGCGGCCAGTTCGTCCCGCCGTATTGATTCGGCGACACCAGCGCGCCGTCGAGTTGCGGGTCTTTCGCCGGATTCGGAATCGGCTGCCCCTTAGCGTCAAGCCCTTTCGCCCAATTCGTCTTGACGAACTCCGACGTGACGTAGTTTTTGCCGGTGGCGCGATCCAGCACGAAGAAGTAACCGTTGCGGCTCGCCTGCGCCAATAGCTTGCGCCGTTGCCCGTTGATCTCGCCGTCAAACAGCACCGGCACTTGCGTGGCGTCCCAGTCGTGCGTGTCGTGCGGCGAGGGCTGGAAGTACCAGACCATCTTGCCCGTATCGGGATTGAGCGCGACGATGGATTCGGTGAAGAGGTTCGCGCCCGCGCGGTTCTTGTGCGCAATGACGGGTTGCGGATTGCCCGTGCCGACGTAAATCAAATTGAGGTCGGGGTCATAAGTGAACGGCTGCCAGGTCATCCCGCCGCCGTGTTTCATCGCGTCTTCGTTGGGCCATGTTTCTGAGCCAGGCTCGCCCATCTTTTGCGGCACGACGTACCAGCGCCATTGCAAATCGCCCGTCTCAGGGTCGTGCGATTCGACGTAACCGGGGCGGTCAAGATCGTCGCCACTGACGCCCGCGATGAGATGGTTCTTGACGACCAGCGGCGCGACCGAGCCGAAATAAAACTGATCGAGATCGCAAATCGTCTTGCGCCACCGCTCCTTGCCGTCTTTCAGATTCAGCGCGACCAGATTGCAATCGGG
>JAYUCP010000219.1:0-12678 GCA_043740245.1 Acidobacteriota bacterium
CCGACGAGTTTGCAACTGACCTTGGAAAACAAAAACGTCAAAGACTCGTCCGCCGCTTATGTCAAACAACTCGCTGCGATTATCAACGGCAAGCAGGACGTGATCGGCTATGTGTTCGCCATCAATGGGCAGCTCAACAGCGCGGATGTCTATGCGTCAAACGCGCTGTTCAAAAAGCTGTGGCCGAAACTGCTGGAGGCCAGTGCCATCGAAGCCTTCGCCGAATTTGATCAAGGCGGGAAGTTCGAATCGGTGACGGCCGCGATGACCAAGGCATTTTTGCGCGATGCCGAGCGCGGCAAGGCCGAAGTGAAAACGCTGCAGCCGCGCACCCGGATGGTCAAACGCGAGACGGAAAAGCATGTTTTGTTCGAAGCGCGCGACCACACGCGCGGCGACGCCTGGGTGCATCGGAACTACCTGGCAAAATAACTGCCTTCCCGTAAACCAGTCGCAAAACGAAACGGCGGCCAATGTGATTGGCCGCCGTTTCGTTTGTCGGTAAGCTTCGGGTTTGCCAAATCAATGGGTCTTCATTTCAGCGAAATGGGCAAAGAACCAATACGTGATGCCCGCCCACACGACCATGTTCGCCAGCGACACCAGCAGGCCAATGTTTTTGACCTGTGCACTGCGTCCCGCGCCAGTGTCCTTTTTGCCATACATCAGCATGACCACCAGCACGCCCACCACGATCCAGAAGAACAGCCGAATGCCGTGATCAACCAGCCCGGCATTGGGGATGTACTTATTCACCTGCCAGACCGTCAGCAGAATGGTCGCGGCGATCCCGACCAGGGCCGCGACCGGCGGCGTGTAGCCGGCTGCCGAGGTGGTCACTGTTGACGTCCGGGTTCCGCTTTCACTCAGCTTGCTGTGGTTGTAGCTATAGGCGAAGTAGATGACCAAGCCGATGGACATCCAGTCAATCAACCGAATCCAGGTATCCAGCGGCAGGCTGTTCATCAGGTACGCCGCCGAAAGCACCGTCGCAATCGGGATGTAGGGCGAGAGGGGCACCTTGAACGGACGATGCATGTCCGGGTTGGTGCTGCGCAGGATGATGATGCCCGTGCCGACGATCACGAAGGCGAAGAGGGTGCCGATGCTGACGAGTTCGCCCAGCAAGCTGATGGGCACGAAGCCCGCCAGAATCGCCACGATGGTGCCGGTGATGGCCGTCGTGATGTGCGGCGTGCGGTATTTCGGATGCACCTTGGCCGCCCAGGTCGGCAGCAAGCCGTCTTTGGACATCGAATAGAAAACGCGCGGCTGGCCCATCACCATCACGACCATCGTCGAACTCAGGCCCAACACGGCGCCGACCTTGATGATCGTCGGGAAGACTTTCAGGATGGTGCCCATCGTGGTGCCTTGGGCTTGTTGCAAGGCTGCGTCAATCGCCACGGCGATGGGCGCCGCCGCATTGGTCAACAGCCTGTAATCCACCAGCCCGACCATGATGCCAGCCACCAGGATGTAAAGCACCGTGCAGATTGCCAGTGAGCCAATGATGCCGATGGGCATGTCGCGTTGCGGGTTCTTTGATTCCTGCGCGGCGGTGGAGACCGCATCAAAGCCGATGTAGGCGAAGAAAATCACGGCCGCGCCGGTGATGACGCCGCCAAAACCGAAGGGCATAAATTCCGCGCAACCGGGCGTGCCGGGCGCACAGCCCATGCCCAGATTGTGTTTGTTGACATAACCGGCGCCAGCGACAATAAACAGCAAGACCACGATCACCTTGACCATGACGATGATCGAATTGAAGGAGGCGGATTCCTTGATGCCCTTGATCAGCAACAACGTCACGCCCACCGCAATCAACAGACCGGGCACATTGATGATGCCCGAAACGGTACTGCCATCGGCGAGCGTGACGGTATTCCACGGCCCGACGGTTAATTGAGCCGGGAAATGGATGCCAAAGTCCCTGAGCAGGCTAACTAAGTAACCCGACCAGCCGACCGCCACCGTCGCCGCACCGAAGGCATATTCCAGAATCAAATCCCAACCGATAATCCACGCCACAAATTCGCCGAGCGTACCGTAGCCGTAAGCATAGGCCGACCCTGAAATCGGCACGCTCGAAGCAAACTCCGAATAACAAAGCGCGGCAAACAAACTCACGATACCGGCAATGATCATCGAAATCACGACCGCCGGCCCGGCGTGTTTGCCGGCGGCCTGCCCCGTCAGCACGAAGATGCCCGTCCCGATGATCGCGCCAATGCCCAGCATGGTCAGATCCAGCGCGGTGAGCGCTTTCTTCAAAGTATGTTCGCCGGTCTCCTGAGCCTCGGCGATAATCTGATCAATGGGCTTCGTTGCAAAAAGTGACATTGAGTCCTCCTATATTGGCTCTGTTCGGCTCTGAATGATCCGCGGGCAGCCGGACGTGACGACACTGCGTCTCCGGCGCCTTGCAGGAATCAGTGGTACTGCGATTTGGCGATTGCCTGTGTTGGTTGAAAAGTTCTCGCGCTAGATTGCGGGCTACTCTAAACGCAAGCCCCCAGCCGGTCAATGCCGCGCGCCCTTGCCAGACACTCGCGCGCAAAGAAAAAGGCGAGCGGTTTGGCGCCGCTCGCCTGCGAGTTTCAGAAAGGAGAACCGTCTGTCAGTGAACTAGCTTGATCAACTATTGCGGCAACTAGCGCGGCAAAATGTCGTTGACCATCACAAACCCCATCAAGAGCAACACCAGCACAAAGCCGACTTGCTGGAAACGCTCGCGCATATTCATCGTCAGTGTCAGGCCCACCAATCCTAAAATCCATTCGACCAGGATGAGCAGGATCATGCCGCCATCCAGCACCGGAATCGGCAGCAAATTGAAGACGCCCAGATTCAAACTGAGCAAACCCATCAACCGGATCGTGCCGCCCCAACCGGCCGATTCGTAAGTCGCCGCTGTTTCTTTGGCAATGCGCACCGGGCCGCCGATGACATCGCGGGCCGAACGGCGTCCGTTGAACATCTGTTTGAAAACGATGCCGGTCATTTGCATGATCCGCACATTGAAGGCCCAGCCATAGGTCAAGGCTTCCGAAATCGAGGTTGTCTTGATCAGCACCGTATTAAAGCTGCGCGAGATGCCGAGCATGTATTGGTCGCCCTGTTTTTCAGGCGTGACCCGAAGGTCGAGTTTCTGGCCGCCGCGCTCGACGGCGAGCGTGACTTCTTTGCCATCTTGCAAGGTGCGGCGGAAATGGCCCCAGGTAGAAATCGGCGTCGCGTTGATCGCGACGATCTTGTCAGCAGCCTTCAGCCCCGCGCGTTCAGCCGGTGAAGCCGACCCGACGCTGTTCACAATGACGTGCGTGATCGGCGGTTCCAGATCAACTCTGCCGATGCTGTCATTGCCACTCTTTTCCACGCGCGGTTTGATCCGCAACTGCAACAACTGCCCGTGGCGATCAACGGTCACGGGAATCTCTTCATCAAAGCGGACGAATACGTCGTCCTGAAAATCCTGCCAGGTCGGATGCTGGCGGTCGCGGTAGGCAACGATGCGGTCGCCTTTTTGCAAGCCCGCTTGTTCCGCCGTCGAACCCGGCGTGACTTCGCCGATGACGACTTGCTGGGCATTGTAAACATCGTCTTGAAAACCAATCATGATCGCCGCCGCCGGAATCAGAATCGCGGTGACGATATTGAACACCGGCCCGGCAAAGGCGACCAGCATGCGCTTCCAGCCGGGATGCGCCAGGAATTCGTCCGCGCTCGCTTCACTCTTGCCCTGGATCATCTCCATGTTCTCGCCTTTGAAGCGCACATAGCCGCCCAGCGGAATCGCGCTGAAGCGGAAATCGGTTTCGCCCAGTTTGAAGCCGAACAAGCGCGGGCCGAAACCGACCGAGAAAACTTCGGCGGGAATGCCCAGCAGCTTGGCGACAATAAAATGACCGAACTCGTGGATCACCACCATCGCACACAGAATGACAATAAACGGCACGACCATGTTGTAGAAACTCACTGCATTCTCCTTCGCTGCCACCTGTCAACCAGTAGGACTGGCGATTACACAGGCAGCTTCATAAACCGGAAAAGGCTTCAGCCTGATGACCGCACCAGAGCGACATAAAAATGCTCTTGACGCCGCACCAAGCCCAGCCGTCCGGCAGTTTATTGGACGTGAAAAGGCGTGTCAAATTAGGGGGAAACAGGGTTGGACATTGCTGAGTGCGCCCATTTAGCGAATCATTACGGCGTTATCGCCACAGCCCAAAATTATTTATTTTGTATAGGTTAAGCCGCCTAAGCGGGCAGTATGGCTGCGGCTGCAGGGCATCATTGTGCTAGGTCAAATGTGCTTAGACCGCTTTCCAACTGCCCGGTCTTTAACCATTGCGGTACCGGGAATGGAACGGCAAACCACTCTAGTTCATTTGCGGCCAACGTTCGCGGCAATAAGCCAGCGCCGCTTGCGTGGTCAACTTTTCCTTGCGATTGCCCAGACGCACATAAAGTTCGCCATTAAGGTAAACCGGTTGCGCAGCCGGTTGCACCGCGATGCGGCAAACGTCGCTCCCCTGAATCGTGTGAAAAGTAATCTGGTAGCCGTCGCCGTGTTCGCCGCCCAGCGTCTTGCCGAGCAGGTCGCGCAGGAATAGTTCGTAAGTGTCGCGTCCGGGGCGTTGCGCGTTGACCGCCTGGTAATCTTCGGCCAGCCCCGTGATCTCGCCCTGATTGTTGACGCCGAGGAAGAGCGCGCCGCCTTCGCGGCTGTTGCGGAAGCTGGCGACGGCTTGAATGATGTTTTCTTTCAGGGTGTCGTCTTTCTTGCTGGTGTGCGGATTCCAGCGCGCGGCCAGTTTGAATTCGACGCGGGCGCTTTCGCCGTCGCGGATCAGCGCGGCTACAGCTTGGTCATCCGGGTTGGGCGCGCAGGCGCGATAGGCCGCCAGCGCCGCCGCTTTGACGCTCTCGGCCACCAGCGGAAAGGTCGTCAGAATGTAGGCGAATTCGGCTTCGGTCAGTTCGTACAGATGCGCCACCAAGCCGTCGAGTTCGGCGCGCAGTTGGGCGCGTTCGGCTTCGTCGGTGACGCCGTGGGTGTGATCGCCCAAGCCGACTTCGCGCGCCAGATCGTCGAATTCGGGCGTGGTGCAGATGAGTTTGGCGGCGCGGACGACGATAGGAACGAACTCTTTGTCTTGCTCAGTCAGGCGCGGAACAGGCACTTGATAAACATAAAACATGTTGCAATGAGCCGTGACTTTCTGGCGAATCAAGAAGTCATAGCCAAAGCTATTGAGCACGCTGAGGGCATAAAGCATTTCCTTTAGATTTGAAAACTGTTGAGAAGTAATGAGCGTGTTACCAGCGAAAACCTTTGGCGGAAGGCAGCTTGCAATCATTGTTCTGTTGTCAGTGTTACGTGCCACGTCTCTGAACCCAAATCGGTAATTTTGGTAATCGAGAGATTGCCCCTTGTCCGCTTCATTTTTCTTCAGCAACGCCTTCCGCGCTTCTTTCTCTCCAATCCAGTATCGCGGCTCGGCAAATGCGTGTGTGAACTGATGAATCATCTTACCTTCATATAACGGCAGACGGTCTTTGCCGGGCGAGGTCTTGAAGAGGTAACTATCGTTTGTCATATCAAACTCGCGCGTCAGGCTGAGATTCCACTTGCCCTCAAGCTTTTCGCCTAATGGTGGAAAGTGCAGCATCTTTTCAGCGATGTTGGCATCCCGTTCGTTTTTGAACTCCATCACCGAGAGTGAGTCGGGCGACAATCGCCTGATGGTCTCGACGGCTAACTGCAAACTGCCACGCTGTGGAAATTGCGCAAGCTCTGCTACGTCGTGACGCATAAAGGCGGCGGGAAAGTGTTTGGTCGTATGGCCTTTCTCAAACGACAGCGTTACAAACTTGAAGCGGCTGTCCACGCCCTCAAAAATCATCCGACGATTTTCAAATCCGAACAGCCCGGTGATCTGCGTTTGCGAAAAGAGCAGTTCACGCAGTTGCTTCGCACCCAAGTCAGTATAAATGCCGCTTGGAATTACGATGCCGCATAGACCACCGCTTCTGAGCAGGTTGAAGCACTGTTCGGTGAAGAGTTTGTAAAGATTGATGTCCGTGCCTGCCTTCTTGCCGTTCACGATGGCAATCTGATTCTTGTATTGCGCAGCGCCTCGGTAAAACAGGCTGACGTGCGGAAAGCGGCTTTGATAATCCAGCCACGCGGCGCGCACGTCTTTTTGCTTGAGCAGCTTGGCCTGTTCTTTCTCAAACTCCTTGATGGTCATCTTGTTTTTGGTGACCAGATCGGAGTGTTCGGCGAAAAACTCTTTGGCTTGCGGCTTGAAGGTCTCCCACGGCGGATTGGTGATGATGGCGTCGAAGCCGCCGCGCTGATTGATAATCTCGTCAAATTCGTAGCCCCAATGAAACGGATGCAAGGCCTCAACATCTACAATACTGACCGGGCGCTTTTTCGACTTGCCATCTTTGTCTTTCTCTTTGTCCCAGGCGGCTTCTTCGTACCTGATGCCCAGCTTTTGAAACTCGACCAGTAGCATATCGTTGAGCGCCACAGCAGCGTCGCGTTTCAGCCGTTCGATGTTGTCGCGCTGGTTGCGCAAGTTTTCGGCATAGGCGGAAGCCTGACGGTAAAAATGGATGGCGCGGTTCTTTTCGGCCAACAATTCGCGATAGGTTTTCTGCTGAAAGAGATTGCCTTGCGCGTGGCGTTTCTCAAATTCGGCGTCATCCACCCGCATCAACCCAATCAGCGAGTTGCCAGCCAGGATGTTGAAATCAATGTTGGGCAGCGGTTCCAATTGCTCGACGGTTTGCGCCGAAGCCACCAAGGCCAGAAACAGGCGCAGCTTGGCGATTTCGGTCGCCTCTTCCATCAGGTCTACGCCAAAGAGGTTGTCGGTGATGATGCGCTTTTTGATGAAGTAATCGAGCGCGCCGTGATGTTCGTGGCGCAACTGTTCCAGTTCGCGTTTCAGATGGTGTTCGCTGGTGAATTCGACTCTGCCGATGACGGCGGAATAAACGTTGATGAGCGTTTTCATCGCGGCGACCAGAAACGCGCCCGACCCGCAGGCCGGATCGAGCAAGGTCAGATCGGGGAGAATCTCTTTCCACAAGCGGCGGCACAGCGTTCCGTCCAGATTCATCAGCAGGTCGGCCATCGAATCGAAGCGCCGTTCCAGAAACAGCCCCGTATTTTCCTGCGGGAAAAGATTGCCTGACGCTGGCATGCGCGCGGGCGGCAACGCCAGTTCGTTTACGCGCGCCAGAATCAATTTGTGAATCGTCTGTTCGCACAGGTAGTCGGTGATTTCAGGCCGCGTGTAATAGGCGCCAAATGACTTCTGGTTGATGTATTTTTCAAAGATGTAGCCGAGTACGTCGGGCCTGATCTCGTCGTCTTTACCGCCCGGCGTGTCGTTCAAATTCCACGAATAGCGCTCGAACAGGCCGAACAGGTTTTCAAACGCGCGGTCGGGAATTTGAATCTCCTGGTTTTCCAGTTCGATGCGGTGTTCGAGAAACAAACCGCCGTTGAGATATTTGATTTCGCCCAGGTATTCATTGGCTTCAGCCGTGCGTTTCTCGCGCGGTTTGGCGAAGCCTTCAAAGAATAACAGCCGCAGGAATTCCCGATAGTAAGCATCCGGCTGGCGCGCCTGGCTGGTGGCCAGCTTGTCTTGCAGGTAGCGTTCAGCGCCGCCATCCAGAAAATGCTTTTTCTGCAAAAAGTAAATGAACATCAGCCGGTTGAGCAGCACCGAGGCATACCAGCGGCGGTCGCGTTCATCGGCAATGCCGGTGATCAGGTCGAGAAACTGGATGTGCTGTTGCTGAAATTCGCCGAAGAACTTCTTGGTGACACGCTCAACATCGAGCGCCGCTTTCAACCGCCGCGCGGCTTCAGTCACAGGCAGCTTGCCTTCGGCATCGAGTTCGCTGATGTCAATCACCATCGCGCTCAGCTTGCTCAGGAACAAATCGCCCGGCTGCCCCTTGCTGTAAAAGTGCTCGCGCGGATGTTCCTTGCCCTGCTCGCGTTTCACCCAATACCACAGGCTTTGTGAGCGGTTACGGTCAACAAAGATCAACAGGTTTTCGTGATGAAGTTTGGCAACTTCCTTATGGACCGCCTTGCGCTGTTGGGTATCTGGTATAGCCCCATCCGATGCGGTGATTTCGAGCACAACGATCCCCGCAAGTTGCGAGATTTGCCGCTGTTCCCAGGTCAG
Organism: Acidobacteriota bacterium; assembly: GCA_043740245.1. GTDB lineage: Bacteria > Acidobacteriota > Blastocatellia > RBC074 > RBC074 > JACPYM01. Next base: position 8,226 of record JAYUCP010000219.1, read on the forward strand.
GTCGTTGACGCTGAGCTTTTGTTTGCTGCGGCTGGTGGGCTGTAACCAGCCGAGTTCATCAACGAAAAGCTGTTGAAAGGCGAAGCTTTGTAAAAGCTCGCGCGTGTGCTCGATATTCAATTTAGCCATAGGTCTTTCAATGTTAGTGCCAAAAGGACGTTTGAAAAGCTGGCCTTCGCTCTTAGCTCCGTAGGAGCGGCCTGTTTATAGCAACGATCCGCGACATTTTTTAGCTCCGCTAGGAGCGGCATCTGCCACATTTCGCTCCTAGCGGAGCTTGGAATCATTGCTGGTGCTGTCTATAAACATTCCGCTCCTAACGGAGCTAACTTTCCAAACGACTCTCAGTGAATCAGCCAGCCATCTGCTTCAGGCCAAGTGAGCAAATAATCTGTGGATCACGCGGGGCTTCGGTCTCATGAATAATGCAAAGGCGGCCTTCGTCGCGTAACGCGATGACTTGGTCGGCCAGTTTGTCATCCGTAATGCCGCTGCGGATTTGGCGGTTGAGCGTGTCTGCCGCCGCTTGGTAAAGCGGGAAACGGTAAATGTCGTCAATCGCCTTTTCCAATTCAGGTGAAGCAAAGAGTGTAGGTCTGATCTCATCGGCAAAGCGTTTCAGCCGCTCATAAACGCGGAACCGCGCGCCGACCCGTGGGCCAAGCTGTCCGCCGATGGCGCGCTCTTCTGCGGCAATCAATTCGACGCCGCTGCGCACCAGGTCGTGGTGGTTCTCCTGACGCGGCAGGGCAGGCGTTTCAGGCGCGCATTCCGCCGCTTTCAGAATGGCAAACTGCGATTCGGTCACACTGCGGCCTTGCTGGTCTACCCAGGCCAGCGCGTCATTGCCTTCGGCGGTGCGCAGGTAAACCAGCACACCTTCGGGCGCATTAGCCGATGCTTCGTGCGGCTTGGTCGAAAAGACCACGTTGGGCATTTTGGGAATCAGCTTTTGCAACTGCGGCTGGGCTTTCACCGCATCCTGCCAAATCTGGAAGGCGTAAGACGCAAGGTCAACTTCCGTATCCGGCTCAACGTCGAGGATGCCGGATTTCTCGTTATACAGATCGTGCAGCGTTTCCGCGCGTGTCTCGCCCTCAAAGAAGGATTCGTCAGTGCCGACGACTTCGGCGTTCTCTTGCAACCGTTGCAGCACGCGGGCGCGCAAACGGATGATGCGCTCGACTCCATCGGCGGGCAGGAATGAGTAACAGTTGACGTGATCTGATTGCTGGCCGATGCGGTCTACGCGGCCCGCGCGTTGAATCAAGCGAATAATCGCCCAGGGCAAGTCATAATTGACGATGTTCGAACAATCCTGCAAATTCTGCCCTTCGCTCAGCACATCGGTGGCAATCAACACGCGCAACTCTTCATCAGGTTTGACGTGGCTGCGTTTGTTGTTGCTGACCGGGCTGAAGCGCCAGGCCATCGCCGTCGGATCAGGCGAAGCCCCAGAAACGCCAGCCGCGCGTTCAATGCCGCGCGCGCGCAATTGCGCTTCAAGGTAATTCACCGTGTCGGCAAATTGCGTAAAGATCAAAACCTTTTTGTGCGGGTGCTGTTCGGTAAGCAGCTTCAGCAAGGCTTGCAGTTTTGTGTCTTGCTGTGGCGACCAACGCCCGCTGCGGTCGAGAATGTTGATGATCTCAATGGCATCGGCGCGCAAATCTTTGGCGAGGGACTTGAGAAAAACTGCTGGTGACAACCATTTGAAACGATTTTTGTAGCGCGTCCGGTAAAGCTCATAAACTTCCCCCGCGCGTTGCTGGTAATTGACGATCTTCTGCTCGGCTTCGATAGCCGTAGTTGTAGTCTCAAAGAGGCTAGCCTGTTCGTCATTCTCATCGGTTTCGTCAAACGTTCCCGTTTCATCTTCGTCATCTCTGGCATCGAGCAAGGCCGCATCCTGCGTCCCGATAGGCACCGGCAAATCGTTTTCCAGCGCATGCAAAAATACGTAGTTGCGCAAGACGTGGCGTTCGAGCGAAAGCAAAAACGCCTGCCCGCTACTTTCCAAACGCTTGAACAGATTGGTGCGGCAAAATCCCATCAACCGCTGACCGGCCCGGCCCAGGTTGTCGAGCAAGCGCCGTACTTCGGGTGTCGCGGCTTTGTGCGCGGCTTGCGACACATAATTGCCCAACCCATAACGCGGCAGCCGCAGATCATTGATTGCCGCCACGACCTCATCGGCATAGAGCCGGGCGTATTGGTCGTCGGGGTTGCGCTCATCAATCGGAAAGATCACGGTGCGGGGAATACGCGCAGGGAAATATGACCGCGACCCATCTTCCAACAAAAGATACTTTCGCCCGTCTGTCTCATCGGTTTCGGCATAGTGCCGTTGAATAAAGCTGCGCGTCCGGCGCACCAGATAGAGCCGCATCAACTCGCGCCAATCATCGGCATACAAGCTTTTCTCAAACGCAGCCAGCGAGCGCGTTGGACATTGAAACCGCTGGTTGAATTCAAACTCGCCGAGTTCGCGCAACAGCCGTTCCGGGCGGATGCCCAAGTCTTGATCTTCCCGAATGAAAAGCCTTAGCTGGTTCGCCAAATCAAGATAGGTTTTGTTGTAAGGCGTGGCCGAAAGCAGTATGCAGCGGCTGCCGCTTTGTTGAATGTATTCGTGAATCGCGCGGTAGCGTTTTCCTTCACGGTTACGCAGATTGTGGCTTTCGTCAATCAGCACCAGGCGGAAGCGCGCGGGGATTTCCGGCAACTCTTTCACCACGCGGCTGAGGGGGACGACTTTGGCGCGCAAGCCATATTGCTCGACGTAGCTCTGCCACATCGAAACCAAACTTTTCGGACAGAGAATGAGCGTGCTGAAACCGTGATTGTCTTCAAAGATGCGGGCCAGCGCCGTCGCCATCAAGGTTTTGCCTAAGCCCACGACATCGCCAATCAATACACCTCGCCTTTTGTTCAAGTGATGGGCGGCAATTTTGACGGCAGCAGATTGAAACTGAAACAAGCGGTCGCGGAAATCGCGCGGCAATTGAAACTCCCGCAACCCTTCGCGCGCCTCTTCAGAAAGGTGATAGGCCATCTTGACGTAGATGTGATAAGGCGGAATCGCCTTTTCGCGCGCCCAACTCTCTTCGATGATCTCGACCAACTCTTTCGAGATGTCCAAGCACCAGCGGTCATTCCAACGTTCCTCAAACCATTTTTGTAATTTCTCGCCTGCATCATGGTCGAGCACGTCTACGTTCAATTCACCCTGTTTCGACAATCCAGCAAAGGTCAGATTGCTGCTGCCAAGATAGCCAATGATAGGATTGATCGAATCGTGCCGGTAAAGCAGGTAAAGCTTGGCGTGCAATGTGTGCCGCAGATAGAGCTTGATGACAACCTTCTGGGCTTTGATCTGTCTGGCTAAGCGGCGCAATGCCCCCTCGTCCTGATTGGTTGGCGCACCGAATGTCAATTGTCGCCTGAATTCTTCTGCCAATTTGCGCTTGAGTTGAATCGCCCGCTGATTATCAATGCTGTCATCCGTTCGGGTACTGAAAGCAGTTTGTAATTCCTCTTCTGGCGAGCGATGCATTCCTACCAATAACCGGCAACACGTTGCTTCCCCTCCTGGCCAGTTTTCGACGTATTCATCCAAGTGTCGCCAGCCGCGCAAATTGAAATAGCCCACGCAAAAATCAGCGCGATAGGCGACCGTCAATCCTTCACGTAGCGCGGGCAATAGCGATTTTTCGATGTTATCGAAGATTCGTGGCATTTTCAGTGTCCTGTGATTTACTCGGCTAAGCCTATGGTGAGTTCCGGCCTGATGAAGTGTCAATCAAAAGTTGTCAGTCTAATTTGGGGCTTGCACCCCACTGATTTGGCCCTATAACCATGCGGCGTCTTTGGTAACGCATTTTCATAACACTCAGGCGCGCACCGCGCTGCTTGCTTGTATGGCAACCTGCGCTTTGGCGATCTGTTGCGTGACCCAGCCGCGCGCCCATTGATCGGCGGCCAGCACAGTTTCAAGATCAACGGCAGGCTGAAGTTCGTGCGCGTTGCAGGCGGCTTCGATCAAACGCGGGATGTCGCCGAACTTGGTGCGCTCGGCCAAAAACGCGGCGACAGCAATCTCGTTCGCCGCATTCAACACGGCGGGCATGGTGCCGCCCGCGCGCAAGGCCTGATACGCCAGCCGCACGCAGGGGAAGCGGTCAAGGTCGGGTGCAGAGAATTCCAGTTTGCCCAAGGCCATCAGATTGAGCGGCGGCAAATTGGCCGGCAGGCGCGCCGGATAAGTCAGCGCGTATTGAATCGCGTGGCGCATATCGGTGACGCCCAATTGCGCGATGACCGAACCGTCAATCATTTCGACCATGGAATGCACGACCGATTGCGGATGCACGACGATGTCAATCTCGTCGGCGGAAGCGTTGAAGAGCCAACGGGCTTCGATGACTTCCAAGCCTTTGTTCATCATCGTGGC
>JAYUCP010000220.1:0-2111 GCA_043740245.1 Acidobacteriota bacterium
GCAGGTATGGCATGGTCGCCGCTGCCGCCCCACCGAGAAGCATGATGATAAACCCGGCACGCCGACCTGCCAGCTCTACGGTGCCATACAGCAGGGTGAGCATGATGACCAGCAGAATCGTGACATCGCTTGGCGACATCCCGTTGGTTTGATGAAGCGCGTCGTGCGTCAGGTGGAATGTGGTCAACACGAGAGTGAGCAACGACGAGATGGTCAGCGTCCGATTCTGTTTCATAAGCTCTGGCGGAAGTTTGTGGTTAGCTATCGGGCCTCGGCAGCCGTGGAATGCCACGAACTCTTGGAACCGGGTCCGTTGGCGCCTAACTACTTCTTCACTACTTCGTCCAACGGCCCAATCACCGGCTCGCCTTTGTCTTTGGTGCGTTCATCCAAATGATCTTTCAGCTTCAGGTGCGGCACGCCGTCAATCAGCCATTGCGGCGCGGGTTTGCCCATTAAGTGATGATCCAGGAATTCGCGCATGCGCACGGTGTAATCCTTCATGTTCGCGGGCACGCGCAGGCCGTGGTTCTCGCCTTTGTATTGCAGCATCACGACCGACTTTTGCAGCCGCCGCAATTGGTTGAAGTACTCTATGCCTTGCGTGAAATCCACCGCGCCGTCTTTGTCGTTGTGCAAGATCATCAGCGGCGTCTTGACGTTCTTGGCGTGGAAGACCGGCGAGTTGCGTATGTAAGCTTCAGCATTATCCACCGGGCTGGAAGTAAAGCGGCCCTGACTGTTTTCAAAGATGGACATGTTGCCGCCGCCGGTATTCCAATAGATCAAGTTGTACATCGAGATCATATCGGTCAACGGCGCGCCCGCGATGGCGGCTTTGAAGGCGTTGGTTTGCGTCACCATAAACGCCGTCTGATAGCCGCCCCACGAATGCCCGTGCAGCGCGACGTTGTCCTTGTCCACCACGCCCGTCGCAATCGCCGCTTGCAACGCGGGCAGAATGCACCAGACGGCGGACATGCCCGGATCGTTGATCTTGTAAGTGATGTCCGGCATCAGCACCGCGTAGCCGTTGCTTGTGTAAACCGATTTGTTGAAGCCATTCGCCGTCGGCGCGGTGTAAGTGTTCAGCCCTTGCGAGAGCTTCTCGTATATGTACACCACCGTCGGATAGCTCTTGCCCGGTTGATAGTTCGCAGGCAAAAACAAAGCGCCTTGCAGCTTGTCGCCCTTCGCGCTGGTGTAATCAAGCAGCCGCGCGCCCGCCGACCAGAGGAAGTCTTTCTGTTGCGGATTCGATTCGGTCAGCTTGCGCGCCTTGCCCAGCGTGGCATCGGCGACGAAATACTCCGGCCCATCCTGCGGCGTTTCGCGTGTGAAGAAGTAAGCATCCGCCGCTTTGGCTTTGACCAGCGCGCCATAAGCGGCATCGTCCCACATCAACGGCTTCGCGCCGGGCTTGCCGGGTTCGATGCGCGCGATGCCCATCTTCTTCGTCCATTCGCCGTAAGCGCGCACATACAACGGCTGCGCCAGATCAATCCCCTTCTCTTCGGGATCGAGCCGGAAGCGTTGTTGATAACGAATCTTGTCGCGCTTGCCATTGACGGTCAGGTTGACCGCTTGACCGCCCCGCGTGGGAACTTGCCAAATGTCCCAGCCATCGGTGAGCAACACGGCTTTGCTGTCTTTCGTCCAGCCCAGCGGGAACGTCGGCGGTTTGACGACATTGTGATCGTCCTCTTCGTTCCAGAAGACGGCGGGCACCTTGGCCGTCAGGTTTTGCGTCTGGCCACTCGCCAAGTCGTAGGTCATAAAATGCCCGTCTTCGTGATAGAGCAACTGCGTGCCGTCGGTCGAAGGGCCAAAGGCATTGCGCGCTTTCTTGAGTGCCAGCTTGCGCGCGCCCGTTTTCAAATCAACCGCATAAACATCCTGAAAGCGGCGGCCATCAAGGTTGCTCATCAATTCATATTCGCGCGTGTCGAAACCAATCGCCCATTGCTGTTTCGGCGCGGCGGTCACGGTGCGCAACGACTCATCGGCCAGGCGCATAAATTTTTTATCGGCCACGCGATAGAGCGAAAGGTAGCTGAAATTCTTGTCACGGCTCTCTTCGACCTGCTGCTGCGCTTGCAGGCGTTTGTCCT
>JAYUCP010000221.1:0-5179 GCA_043740245.1 Acidobacteriota bacterium
TAGTTCCATTCGCCTTCGATGGAGTTGCGGTGATAGCTGCCCTGGCTCATCAGCAACTGGCCGATCATGCCGTCCTGAATCGCCTTGCGCGCCTTCCACCATTGATCTGACGAAGTCGTTTGCGAACCGATCTGGACGATGCGATTGCTCGCTTTGGCCGCGTCGGCAAATTTCTTGGCTTCCTCGACGGTCTTGGTCATCGGCTTTTCGCAATAGACATCCTTGCCCGCTTGCAGCGCGGCAATGGCAATCGGCGCGTGCCAATGATCGGGCGTGGCGATGACGACGGCGTCAATGTCTTTGCGGGCGATGACCTCGCGGTAATCCAGCGTGGCCATGTCGGGTTTGGCCTTCATCAACTGCTCGACGCGATTTTGCGCGGCGGTGAGGCGTTTTTTGTAAACGTCGCACACGGCCGCGATTTGCAACGGATGCGTTTGCGCGGCCGCCGAAAAATCGCGCAGCAGCGAACCGCCGCGTCCGCCAACGCCGATGAAGCCTAGCGCGATGCGGTCATTCGCGCCGAAGACGCTGGCTTTGACATAGGTCGGGGCGGACGAAAAGATCGCGGCCGCCGCCGCCCCTTGTTTGACGAATTCTCGCCGGGTGGTTTGTTTACTCATTGAAGCTCCTTTTGAAATTTGGGCAGCCAGGTTGCCGCGACGTTTGCCGGCGGAACCCGCTTACCGAAAACTGTTCTTTCGATCATGTTGCAAAATGAAATTGCAGGAAGTGCGCTGATCTTACCTTTGCTCGCTGCCTTTGAGCAATGTTTTAACCAGCCTGTAAGAAATCTCTGGTGGGAAAGACGGGAAGAGTGCCGCTTTGATTTCAGATTCGTAACAATAATGCGGTACCAGGAACGGTAGCGACTTGGTAACTCTGGGTGCGCACCATTCAAGAGAAACAGGTCGCTACCGCTCGCTGTACCGTACCGAATCGCCTTAGACAGGCAATTGCAAACCGCTCTAACGCGGCTGCCGCAATTGTTGCAAGAGCTTGTTGACTACGGCTGACTGAGGGTTTTCGGCTTGCAAGGCTTGGAACTCGCGCGCGGCTTCTTCGACCAAGCCGGCCTGGGCATAAAGCGTGCCGAGCAGGAAGTGCGATTTGGCAAACTCGCGTTCGGCGCGCTGCAACTCGGCGGCTTGTTTTTGGGCCAGTATTTGAAAGCGCGCTTCCGGCGCGGGCGCGGCAGGCGCGCTGATCTGCTGCGCGCTGACTTGCGCCGTCACTTGCCAAAGCAGGACGCGCCCGCGTGGTAAAGGCTGCGCCGCGCGCCACTGTGTGTGCGTCAACGTTCCGCTGTCTTGAAGCGGCTTGAAATCTTCGTCAAAGATGGCGACGGTGTAGCCGGACGCGCCCGCCAGCGCTTGCCAGCGAAAGACCGGGCGGGCGGTGCGCAACACAGCACCGGCGGGTGCGAGCACTGAAAATGTTGGCGCCGCCGTTTCGCCGCCTTTCAACGTGCGCGCTGGCTGGGTCAATGCTTTGAGCACAGGCGGCAGCTTGAGCCGTTGTTGCGACAATGTCGCGGCCAGCATTTCGTGGTAAGCAGCGGGCAAAGCCAAGGCCGTATTCAGACTGCCATCCTTGGCGAGCGCAATCGTCTGGCCGCGATCGCTGAATGCCAGCAATTTTTTTGCGTGCTCGACAGCAGGCACGGCGGCATTCAGCGCCGGGTTTGCGGTTTGGGAAGGCACAGCGATTGGCTGCCGCGCGCTCAGCGGTTCAGCCACGTTGCGCCGCCACCACCAACTTCCCAGCGCGGTAAACATAAGCAACATGCCGATGGCAAAGGCCGGTGTCCAGACACGATCAAAGGCGAACCCGGGCAAATTCAACTTGAATCGCGTCCACCAGCCGTCACCAACCTGCGTGTGAACCGAAGCAAGAACGCCAGCCAAATCGCTTTGAAGACCAGTCAATTCCTGTACTTCGTGCGCGCAGAAATCGCAAGCAGCCAGGTGATTGTCAGCAATCTCGCGCTCAACCTCTTCCAGTTTGTTCGCCACATAGCCGGCCAACTGCTCAAATTCCAGATGCGCGGGCGTCCATTCGATGGTGTCTTTCAAGTGCATTGGCAAGTGCATTGGCAAGTGCATAGCGTGGTTCCGCCGTTCGTTCAATGCGTCCCGGCAAGCCGCACATTCGGCCAGATGGGCAAACAGTTCGGCGAACTGGCGGGACGACGGCCCTTGCGCCAGCTTGCGCGAAATCAAAACGGTTTGCTCTTGTGGTGATAAATGCGCGGACATCAATTTCCGTCGGCAGCCATTGCTGCCGCTTCTTTCAATCGCCTGTCCTTTGGCAATGCATAAAGACGGGCTGGTGCGAGCGATATTGAAAACGCCACAGGTTTTTACCCGTGCTCAGAATTTCAAATCGTTCAACCGGCGCCACAAACGTTCGCGCGCTGAACGCCGCAAGTTAATCACTTGCTGGCGCGTCAGCCCCAGCCGCGCCGCAATCGTCAGATCATCCAGCGGCAATTGCGGCCACAACGCCGCCAACTCCGCTTCATCCAGCGCCAAGGCCGCCGCCAGTTGCCCAAACGTAGCGACGCCGGTAAAGACGAATAAGTCAGTCGCGCTGCCGCCGCCTTCGTCACGCAAATTGAGCAGCAACGCCGCGCAATGACGCGGCGACATTTGGCAAACCTCTGCCCAAAGCCGCGTCAAATAGCGGCGCTGGGTCAGCGTATCGGTCAGCGTCACCGCCAGATCAGGCCCAGCCTCGGCCAGTGCTGGCAACCAGGCGTCTTGTCCGGCTTCATTGCTTCGTGATTCAGTCAGCGGGGTTCGATCTTTAATGCCGCAGAGCGCGGCGGTCACGTTCACCAGTTCATCCAATTCGAGCGGTTGCTCAAGATATGTAAACACGGTGCGCGCGATCATGCTCAACCCAGCGGCATCGGGCTTGGCGGACAATTGCCGGGCCGCCGCAAACGTGTGCGGGTCATCCAGCAAAGCGGCTAACTTGGTTTGGCCGCGCGTGGCAGCAGGCAAGTTTTGTTGCTGCCAGTGGGCCAAGCCAGTCAACCATTGCCCGCGCGCGCTTTGCCAAATGGCGAATTCGCCTTGCTGGCCGAGCAAGAAGCGCAGCTTGTGTTTCAGGCTGTAACGTTTGGGATATTTGCGCCGCAGGTATTCGTAACAGGCGCGATACGCTGTGACCGCGACATAGCCGCGCAAATTCCGAATGCCCTGCTGTGACGGGTCGGCGCGCATTTCACGCAAGCGCGTCAACAGGTGCACGCGAATGTCGCTGCAAACATCTTCGCTCTCGCTCGCCTGTGTCGCAGACGAGACGCGCCCGGCCGCGTCGAAAAAGACGCGGAACTGATAGCCGACGATCTCGCGGATCAACGGCTCGACTTGTTCTTGCATCAACCGTTCGAGGATGGTTGTTGATTGGTGTTCGGTCGCCGCTTCGAGCCAATGCTGAAGCGCGCTATCAATGATCTGCGCATTCTCCGTCATCTGCGCATGCTCCAAACTCGCGCCTGTTTTTTCTGCCAGCAAAACTCTCTGTCGTTGCCTGCCTACGCAGCGTAGCGTTCAAACCAAGGGGCCAACACTGCGGGCATCACGCATTCGCACTTGAAAACCCGGCAAAGATAATGCAAGTCGGGGCTGCGTGGTTGAAGAATATTTTTTTGCACCATACCAATATCTGCCAACACTGCCCTCAAACAGTTTCAGCGCAAGACGATTCGACCTGTGCGGGCGCTCACAGCGGCAGCCAGCCATAAAGAAAACGGACAGGAGTTGCGCGAATGCCGGGCCTTGGCAAGCGTAACGGCCCCCAACATTCTACGCAATCCTGTCCATTGTTTGCTTTGTATGGCGAAGCGCCTTTGACGTTGCGGCTACAGCTTCAACAAGCTGAGATTGCCGGAAATCGAAGACATCTTGACGCGCCGCGCGCCGCTGCCGATGCGGCCCCGCGCGCTGCGGCCCGGGCCGTATTCTTTCTTCTCGATCTGAATCGGGAAATCGCTGCGCAGATCGCCGCTCAGCGCCGACATCTCGACATCGGCGTCCAGATTGCCCGGCACACGCACGGTCACGTTGCCGCTGACCGAACCGAAATCCATATTGCCGGGGTTGCCGGTGTTATCCAGCCGCACAATCTCGACCTGCACGTTGCCGCTGGTGGATTTGGCATTGACCGTCCCGGCGACCTCGCCGACCTCGACATTGCCGCTGACCGAATTGGCGGTGACGTTGCCTGCCGCGCCTTTGATGCGCACGCTGCCGCTGACCGATTTGGCGCGCAATTCGCCGGTGACATTGGTGACTTCGACATCGCCGCTGATGCTGCTGAAACTGTCGAAGCGATAGGCGATGCGGCGCGGCACCTTCACGTCAAAGTTCACGCTGACGTGGCAATTGCAATGTTCGGGGTAACGGTCGCGCACTTCGACGCGGTTGCTGGTGCTGTTGTCCTCGATGGTGACCAGTTCGCGGTCGCGGCCTTTTTTGACGGCGCTGACGACGATCACTTCGCCGTCGTAACCCGTCACAGTGACGTTGCCGGAAATGGCGCGGATGTTGACCACACCGTCCGGCCCCAGTTGATAGGTCTGTTGAAAATCCTGCGCGCTGGCAGTCAGCGTCAAGGCGGCGAGCCAAAGCGCGGCGAGCACTGTGAAACGCAAAGGGGTTAATTTCATAAACGATTTCCTTTCCAGCTTGGTTAAAGTTGAGCGTGTTTGCTGCTTGCGTTGGGTAGGTGTGGTAAGGCGTAGAAAGGTTTCAGAAATTCAGGCTGAAAATTTACGGCGTGCTCTTTGTGTGCGAGTTTGAAGTATGTCCACCGCAAAAAAATATGGCGGGGCTCACCCCACAGAGAGCCCCGCCCCTCTGCCGGAACGGGCCAAATCCCCAGTGCAACCCGCTCCTTTGCAGAGACAAAAAAACCCTTTTGCCACTTTCGGTCGAACGCCAGATGCAGCGCCAATCTGACTCTACCCCTGATGCTCTTCCGTCAGTGAACAATCGTGTTGACGGATGTAAGGTAACGGCTAGCCCCAGCGCCGTCTATACGTAGACTTACGTGTTTTCAATCCTTACGACACAAATCAAAAGTTGATCGTTATTACTCAGCCGATAGCCCGTGTCAGTAGCCCGACCGTGAGAGAGGGCTGGCTTCAAATCAGACCAATGGGTTTTAT
>JAYUCP010000222.1:0-12636 GCA_043740245.1 Acidobacteriota bacterium
AAGTCGCTGGATTGGTGGACGCGGCGCGAGACGTAAGCGCCGAGCAGAATCATGGCGATGGCGTAGGCGACGAGAATGAATAGGTAAGTCATGTCGAGCAGGGCAGGCGATGCGCCAAACATGCTGACGCTCAATTTTCGTTGGGGTTGCCTGTGGGTTTGGCAGGCGGCAACGCGGCGCGCTCGCGCAGAGACTGGTTCTCCAGCTTCAGCCTTTCCATTTCGAGCGCCTGGCGAAAGGCTTGTTCGCGCCATTGCTCGCGCTCGGCTTGCCGTTCGAGCGCCATTGTCAGTTGATTGATTTGTCTGGCAGATTCAGCGGCTTTGCGTTCCAACTCTTCGATCTGTTTATCGTGCCGCGCAAATTTATCGTTATAGGTAAAAAGGAACGCTAGGAGTTGAGAGATACTGTTCCACATTGGCGAGACTCCGTCTGGTGGCAGCCTGGTAGGCGTCTGTTTCGGCGCTCAGTTGTGCAATGCGGCTCTGGCGCGCTTCGTGCTCATCGTGAACTTCCTGCATGCGTTGCAACAGGCGCGCGAGTTCGGCTTTTAGCTTAGTCACTTCTTCCTCCGGGATTTCCAGCGTAATCGTTTGGTCCATAAGCACCTCCTTGGGCGGCGGCATTCTAAATCAGAACCCGCAACATTGGTACACAAGACTCAACCAGAGATGGCACGAGAGACGCGGTGGCCTCTCGACTCAGCGCAGATCAGCGGCGCTCGGCAAATTCGGCAACGATTGCGCGGCCTTGATCGCCCGCACTACCGCCTGCGCCATTGCTTCCGCCGCCAACGCGCCGATCAAGGTCACATTGCCGGTGCGGTTCGACTTGCCCGTTGCCAGCGCGAACAGCGTGTCGCCGTCCGACATCGTGTGCACCGGATTGATCGTGCGCGCCAGGCCGTCGTGCGCCATCTGCGCGACTTTGCCGCATTGGGCTTTGTCGAGTTTGGCGTCGGTGGCGACGACGCCAATCGTCGTGGCAGTACCGCCCAAGCTCGGCGGCAGCGTTTCGCCGCGCAGGATCGCATTCATCGAACCCATGATTGCTTTGCCATCGGGCGTGCGCGCGCCCGCCAGGATTTTGCCGGTGGTTGGGTCAAGCACATCGCCGACAGCATTGACGGCGACGATTGCGCCGACGGTCAGTGTCGCGCCGGTCTTTTGATCCTTCAATTGAATCGAGGCCGTGCCCAGGCCGCCTTTCATCGCACGGTTGCCGCCGAAGAGTTTGCCGACCGTAGCGCCCGCACCCGCGCCAACATTGCCCTCGGCGGGCGCATTGGTGGTCGCGGCCTGACAGGCTTTGTATCCGGCGGCGGCATCGGGGCGGATTTTGGCATCGCCAACGCCGAGGTCGTAAAGAATCGCGGCGGGCACGATGGGGACTTTGGCGGGGCCGGTGGGGAAGCCGTAGTTGTGTTCTTCCAGCCAGCGCACGACACCGGTGGCGGCGTCCAATCCAAAAGCCGAACCGCCCGCAAGCATGATGGCGTGGACTTGTTGCACCAGATTTTGCGGGGCGAGCAGATCGGTCTCACGCGTGCCGGGCGCGGCGCCGCGCACGTCTACGCCAGCGGTCGCGCCTTCTTCGGTCAGGATGACGGTGACGCCGGTCGGGCGGCGCGTGTCGGTGAAATGACCGACCTTGAGGCCCGCGACATCGGTGATGGCGGAATGTTTGTCAGCTTGCATTTCGAGTTCGGGAAGCATGGTGCCAGGCAGCATGGTCATGGATGCGGCGGCCAGCGTGCGGCGCAGGATGTCGCGGCGCGTGGGTTGGGTTGATGATGTGTCTCCAATTTCAAATTTGAGATTTGAGATGGCGGATGAATCGGGTTTATCGCTCATCGGTTTTGCGCAGAAACACTTTCACATTTAATTGCGGTTGTTGCGTGGTTAGTTCGAGCGCCTGTTGTTGCGGCGCGTGTTGGGCGTGCGTGACCAGCAATTGTTTGCGCGCCGGGCGCACGTGGTCGAAACGAAACGTGCCGTCCGCTTGGCTCACGGCGAATTGATGGCGTTGCTGCAACACTTCAAACGGCAGGAAGCGTTGCAATTCGGGCCGTTCGTCGGCGTCGCTCAAATCTACTTGCGCGTTGGCCAGCGCGTTGCCGGCTTGATCGCGCGCTGCGCCTGTGAGCGTGATGCCTTTGCTGAGGCGCAACGCAAGGGCTGGCGCGGCGCTGTCGAAATGGAGCGGCGCAGAAACTTCACTCAGGAATTCAGGGTGCGAGGCTTCGATGATGAATTCGCGCGTGGGGTGAACTTCCACCTCGAAGCGGCCTTGCGCATCGGTGCGCGCGTCGCCGGTTTCCCATTGATAACTGTTGGCGAATGCATGTTTGCCTGCGACATCGGTGGTGTAATGCGTCTTGATGTGCACGTTGGCCAACGCTTGTTGATGAATGTCGCTGATGAAGCCGCGCATGAATTTGCTTTTGCGCAGGCGGAATTCGAGCGTTTGCGCTTCCTGCTCGCCAAGCGTCAGGGCGGCGTGTTCGACCGCATAGCCGTCGTGTTTGGTTGAGAGATCGAACTCACCGCTGGGCAAATCAGCCAGCGCGAATTGGCCGGCTTCGTCTGCACTTGCGTGTTTGAAGATGACGCCCTGGCGCGTGCGAATGGCGAGGCCGAGTTCGGCGGCGAGGGGCGCGCCAGTTTCGTGATCTACGATGCGGCCCGTCAGGCGCGCGGTTTCAGACTGGCGCGCGGTGAGCGAGACCAGCGGCAACAGCAACGCCAGCGCGCAGAGCAGCGCCGCGAGCAAGTATTTGAGTTTGACGGATGGCATGGTCATGAGTTCTCAGCCTAGTTGGTGAACGCTCCCAGCACGCGTCCGAGGCGGATCGTGGCGTCAATGCGTTTGGCCGGGATGTGGCGCTCTTCGGCACGGCTCTGCACGTGTTGCGGGTTTTCGTAAAGCGTCGGCCATTGATAATCGGGGCTCCAAAAATCCGTCACGTCGTCGTGCCAGCCGTCCAGGTTACGGTCGCCGGTTTGAAAGCAGGCGTTCGGCGTACAGCGCAACACCGTGCTCAAATCGGGGAAGAGCATCGTCTGAATAAAGTCGTCAGGATCGGGCGTGTCGAGTTCATAGAGCGACATGAAATTGTTTTGCAGCGTCACGGTCTTGCCGTTCAGATCGGCGCAACCGCCTTTATCAAAAATGCCGTCGCCATCGCTGTCAACGCGCGCTGTGACCGCAAAGGTCAAGGTCACGTCGCCGTAGCCGTTCCAACCGCAGGGCGAGAATTGGTCTACGTTATAAGCTTGGCCAAAGGGCGGAACGGTATCATTCCAGGCGAATGAGTCGGTCAGCGGATACCAGTTCGTCGGGTACGGATAATACGCCACGCGATTGGGGAAATTCAGATAGTCGGGGCCACGATAGCGGCTGTTGATGGAGCAACTGTTCCATTCAACCTTGGTTTGCGTGCAGGGTTGATGCCAGCCTTTGAACTGATCGGTGTCGTGGCGCGTGCCGACGTTGGAATTGACGCCCCAATTGCCCCAGGGGGCTGAGTGAAAGAAGCCGTCGCACTCCTCGGCGGTTTGATAGGCGTAGCGGTTGTGATTGACCGGTTCGAGGCGGATGACGCAGCGGGGTTGGGCGCGGCTTGTTTGGGCAAACAACATTGCGCAGACGACGGCACCAAACAACAGCTTGCAATATAACGATTTCATTTTCATCCTGTCCTGCGGGGCGTTTTATAGATTGGGTGCTTCGCCCACAGGTTCCGGGCTTGGTGGCAATTGCTCAGGTTCAGCCTGTGCCATTTTCGCTGTGGCGCTTGCTGGTTGTTCAATCTCGTCTTCTGGGTCTTCTCCAACCAAACGCTTGTAATCTTTGCGTAAGCGCGACAGAAATATCAATGCGTCCTCTTTGGTCATCGTGGGTTGAGTCATATGCCTACCTCCTTGCAGCGCGAGTTTTAGGGCAAGTCTCCGCAAAAAGCAAAAGGGCGATTGAAGCTTCGTTTCAATCGCCCCGCCTTTCAACTTGTTTCGCGCGAACCGGCCAACTGCCGGTGCTAGTACACCGTTCAGCCCCGGCCTTCCCAGCCGCTTTGTTTATACACGCCGTTCTCGACGATGACCGGCACGACCGGGTCGCCATCCGAAAAGCTGAACATCTCTTTGCGGTATTCCGGGTTGTCCTGCGCATTGCGTTCGTCAAAGGCGATGCCTTGCGCGCTGTGCCACTCTTTGGCTTTCGCGCAATAAGGACAGCCGGGTTTGGTGTAGATCACAACGTTGCTCATAACACTCTCAGTAGCCGGTAGTCGGTAGTCGGCCTACCTCTTCTCCATCGGCACAAACTCGAGATTCACTTCGCCGGTGTATTCCGAACGCGGGCGAATGAGTTTGTTGTTGGCGTACTGTTCCAGGATGTGCGCCGTCCAGCCGGACATGCGGCTGATGGCGAAGATGGGCGTGTACAGGTCGAGCGCGACGCCCAGTTGGTAATAAGTCGAAGCCGAATAGAAATCCACGTTCGGGTTGAGACCTTTTTCAGCTTTGACGATCTCTTCGATACGCCACGACATGTCGAACCATTTGGTATCGCCCTGACGCTTGCCGATTTCCTGCGACATGCGGCGCAGGTGCGTGGCGCGCGGGTCTTCGGTGCGATAGACGGCGTGGCCGAAGCCCATCACTTTCTCTTTGTTGGCCAGCTTGGTGCGAATCCAGTTTTCGGCGCCTGCGATGGTGCCGACATCCAGCAGCATACGCATGACCTGTTCGTTCGCGCCGCCGTGCAGCGGGCCTGAGAGCGCGCCCATGCCCGCCGTGACCGCCGCATAAACATCGGCCAGCGTGGCTGCCGTGACGCGCGCGGCAAAGGTGGAGGCGTTGAATTCGTGGTCGGCGTGCAAGGTCAACGCGATGTCAAAGGCGCGTTCGGCGACCTCATCGGGTTCCTTGCCGGTGAGCATGTAAAGGAAGTTGGCGGCGAACGAAAGATCGGCGCGCGGGGCAATCGGCTGCCGTCCGTGGCGAATGTTGTCGAAGGCCGCGACCAGCGTCGGCGTTTGCGCCATCAAGCGCAGCGCCTTGCGCTGATTCGCTTCGGGCGCAGAGTTGCCGGTGTCAGGATCGTAAAACGCCAGTGCCGACAACGCTGTGCGCATGGCCGCCATCGGCACTGCCTCTTTGGGAAAAGCCATCATCAAACCCAAAACCTGCGCGGGTGCGGCGGTGTTGGCATTGAGTTGGGCTTTCAATTCATCAACGCCGGCCTGCTTGGGCAGCTTGCCGTGCCAGAGCAGTGAAATGACTTCCTCGAAGCTGCAATGCGTGGCGAGATCGTGGATGTTGTAGCCGCGATAGGAAAGATAACCCACTTCGCCGTCAATATAACAAATGCTGCTGGGCGCGGCGGCCACGTCGCGTAAGCCTGCTCCGCCGGTTGCTGGTTGACTCATATGTTTATTCGTCCTGGATTCAAAATTTCGTCAGCGTGCCGATCAAGCGGATGCCTGATCGTAAATGCGAGATTGAGAGCGCCGGTTCGGGAGCGGTAGAACCGACAGCGGCGCAAAGATAACAACGCCAAAAGAGACTGTCAAAACCGACCGGGGAATTGCTGAAAAAGCTCATGCGGGCGAGCCAGTTTTGCTGGCTGCCCGCCCTTTCACAATGATTTCGCCCAAGCTAGACCTTCGGTTTCGGCAGGGGCAGGGCGCACGCCACGACCACCGAATCGAAGCCGCATTTGGCGTGCGAGCCGTCGCAAAAAGGTTTGTTGCCGCTCTGCCCGCAACGGCACAGGCCCACGACGGTGCGGCCCGCGAGGTCATACTTGTTGCCGTCGCCGTCAAACACCTCAACCTCGCCTTCCACGCGCAGCGAGCCGTTTTTATTCACCGTAATTTTGACTGACATTCATTCTCCGGTTTGGATGTGTAGGACGGACTAAAGTCCGTCCTATGTTGAGCTACTTGCCTTTCTTAGAGGCCTTGATCGGGTTCAGGGCACGCGGCGCACGCTCTTTCGCCATTTGGTCGGCGTAAGCTTTGCAATCGTGATTATCGGATTTGTCTTTCATCCAGGCGCTCACGTCAATCGAATGAAAGAGCGAAGCAAAAACCGGGAATTCGTGGTTGCATTTCGGGCAATGAATTAAATAGCGCTTTACAGTTGCCATAACAGTATTACTCCTTAACTTACTGGATTCCTTTGCAAGATTGTCTGGTTGGAATTGCCTGTTAGAACCGCCCCCGGCTGCTACTGTCAGCGTCCGGCGGCCCCAAGCAAAGGCGAGAGTATACACAACGACCCTGCTTCGGGCTAACCCGCCGTAGCTTTTTTCTGCAATCTATTTTGTCCAAAGTACCGCAGCAACGTTTGAAACCGGCTCAGGGCTTGGCCGCGAAACTGGTCGCGCGTTCGATGAACTCCGCAATGTTATTGTGCAACGCGACGCGGTCTTCATCGCGCAGATACATCATGTGGCCGGAGTTGTAGTAGTTCAGCTTGATGTTCTTCTGCAATTCGGCGGGCAAGCCCAGATGCGTCATGGTGAACTCGGTCGCAAAGAACGGCGTCGCCATGTCGTAGTAACCATTCTCGACCTGCACCAGCAGCTTGGGATTGATGAGCATGGCTTGCGCCAGATCGCGTTGCGTATTGGGCGCGCTGGGGAAGCCGCCACCGCCACCGCCGCCCCGGCCAAAGCCGCCGCCGCGCGTCCAGTTCCACGCGCCGCCACCGCGATTGTTGTATTGCCTGTCTTTGCCGAACTTCAATTCATCGTGGTTGTACATGTTGACGAGCGCCGTGTATGCGCCGCCGACGGCCGGGTCTTCCGGGTCGCCTTGCGCCGTCTCAGCCAGCAGATTGCCCGTGTAGCCGGTGAAGCGCGCGTCAATGCGGCCACTGGTCAGCCCGCGGCTGCGCAACAGCTCGACGTTGAATTGGCCGAGCGTCGGGCGCAGATTCGCTTTGAGCAAATACTCTTCGCTGAGGCCCGTGAAATAAGACAGCTTCTTCGCTACGGCGGCTTTTTGCGTGGCACTCAGCGTGCCGCCCTTAAACAGCGCGTCGGCATATTCGCCCTGCGCATACTTGCGCGCCTCTTCGATGAATTCAGCCTGATTGGCCGGGCGCGTCTTGAGCGCCTTGTGATACCAGGCCACAGCGGCGTAGCTCGGCAAATAAAAAATGTAAGGCCGGTCGTCGCCGGCGGAAAAGGTGATCGTGGCGAGGTCGAGCACCGAAGAAATCAAGCAAATGCCGTTGAGGTGCATACTGTAGCGGCTCTGTAGCAGGTTGCCCACCGCGGCTGAACGAAAGGTGCCATAGCTTTCGCCGATGAGAAACTTCGGCGAATTCCAGCGGTCGTTGCGGCTGATGTAAGTATTGATGAACTGCCCGAAGGCGGCGGCGTCTTCATCCACGCCATAAAAATCACGATCTACGCCTTTGCCCGCGACGCGGCTGTAACCCGTGCCCATCGCATCAATGAAGACTAGGTCGGTTTTGTCGAGCAGGCTTTCGGCGTTGTCCACCAGCCTATACGGCGCGGGCGGCGTGAATTCGCCGTTCACCGTCCAGGCGCGCCGTGGCCCAAACGCGCCCATGTGCAACCACATCGTCGCCGAACCAGGGCCGCCGTTATAGAGGAACGCCACCGGGCGCGTGCTCAGGTCTTTGACATCGCTGCGCGTGTAGGCGACGGAATAGAGCAGCCCGGTCGGTTCGCCCGCCTCATTCTTGAGCAGCGTGGTTCCGGCGCTCGCTTTGTACGGGATCGTTTGTCCGCCGATTTGAATCGTGTGTTCGGTGACTTGCCATTCTTCGCGCGGCGTTTCGGCGGGTGCGGTGCGCGCTTCCTGCGGACTGCCGCCGGGCGCTTGTGCCGGGGGCCCGCCGCGTTGCGCGTAGGCCGCTTGCCCCAACAGGATCGTCACACAGGCGAGTAACAAAGACCCGGCCATTTGTTTCATGGACTTGCTCATCTTTCTTGTCCTCCAGCATTTGGTTCGGTGGATGTAGTAGGGCGCTCAAACAGCCGTCAATCACGGCGCAGCGCGCGCGGAACGAGGCGGACGCCTCGGGGCAGCAGCCTTTTACGTAACAGATTGCTAACGGTGAGCGGATTCTATGCGCCACGCATTGGTAAATCAACCGCCGTGTTTAGCCTGCTCGTTCTGAATCTGATTGGCCGTGACGTTGCGTACCTTTCGGCGAAACCGCAGTTGCTTCGCGCAACCTTCAATACAACCAAACAACCGGAGGACAATCACGATGCGTAACTTTATTGTGGCAGGAAAAATGGCCGGGCTTTTGGCGGCAATGCTTTTGTTGGGCGCGGCACACCCGGCGCGCGCCCAGCAGAAATCACTTTATCAGCGCGTGGGCGGCGTCGGGCGCGTTTACAACGAAGCGCAAATCAACGCGGCGCTGCAAGGCGGAGCCGCAGTCAACGAGAAAGATCGCAACGGCCACGGCACGCACGTCGCGGGCATCGCCGCCGGCAACGGCCTGGGCACGGGCAACGGCTACGCGCCCGGCACGTTTGCGGGCATTGCGCCCGAAGCCGATCTGGTGATCGTCAAAGCCGTGCGCGGCAGCGGCGCTGAAGGCAGCTTCGCCACCGATGACGTGATCGCCGCGTTGGCCTTCATACGCACAACGGCGGCGCAATTGAATGAACCCTTCGTCATCAACCTCAGCCTCGGCGGCCAACTCAGCGCGCACGACGGCACGGACCCGGAGGAACTGGCGATTGACAACCTGCTCGGCAACGGCGCGGGCCGTCAGGTGACCATCGCCGCCGGCAACGAAGGCGATGAAGCCGGGCACGTCGGCGGTTTTGTGGGGCAGGGGCGCGGCGCGACGATCCCCTTCACGACGAGCGGCGAGCCGATTGGCTTGTTCGGCGTCTATGCCAGCCCGGACTTGCTGACCGTCAGCGTCATCAAGCCCAACGGCGTAACCGTCGGCCCGGTGGGCTTGAATGCACAAGCCGCCGCCGACAATGACGTGCTGTTGGACAACAGCGACGAAGGCAATGGCGTGCGCGGCATCAGCGTCGCCGTCAAGCGCCCGCTGGCAGGGCAGTGGCAATTGGTCGTCAATGGCGCGCGCATCAACGATGGGCGTATTGACCTGTGGAGCGTTGATGACGGCGCGACTCGTTTCGTCAACGGCGTCAGCGGCGACCGGGGCTTTTGCGGTTCGCCCGCCACTTCCAAGCTCGGCATCGCCGTCGCCAACTACATCACCAAAACGCAGTGGACGAATCTCAACGGCGGTACTAGCAGTTCCACCAGCGAAGGCTCCGTGGGACAGGCTGCCGCCAGTTCCAACCCCGGCCCGACGCGCGATGCGCGCCTCAAACCGGAGATCGCCGCGCCGGGCACGGAAGAAGGCACGCGCATCAAGGCCGAGCCGTTTCAATAAACCGGCGGCTGGCAAGGCGGCCTGACCGTCAGACGCGCAAGCTCTTTGACAATTGAATCGCTGAAGCAAAGGAAAGAAGTGTCGCGGCGGCGCCGGGAGCAGTGACGCCCCCGGCGCCGCCGCGCGCTCAACTGCAAACGGAACTATTGCGCCAGCCCGACGCGCTTCACCAACTCGGCAAAGCGCGCATCGTTGCGCAACATATCGAGCCGCGCATCCGCGTTGATCCAGCCCATCCATTCGGATTGATCGGCGCGGGCTTTTTCCAGCCAGGCGAAGGCCTGCTCTTTGTCGCCGAGTCCGACGTAAACCAGCGCGACATCAAACGGCGAGACGTATTGCTGCCGCGCCATTTGCTGCAACTCGGTCAATACTTTCAGCGCCTCATCACGGCGGCCGCTTAAGGCGTACTCCATGCCCAGCGCGCCCACGACTTGCGAAGTCGGCAACAGCGGTTTCACCTTCTCCAGTTCGCCAATCGCGGCGGCGTGATTGCCTTGCGCGCCGTAAGACATCGCCAACAGTTGGCGCGAAAACGGATTATTGGGATCGAGTTCAAGCGTGCGTTGCGCTTCTTGCAGCGCCTCGTCATTGCGCCGCGCCATCAAATAAAGCGAAACGATGAAGCTGCCGGCGGTGGGCGAAAGCGGATCGAGCTGCTGGATGCGCCGCAGCACAGCTACGCCTTTGTCCGCGTCCTTGCCCATAAAATACTCGCCATAGAAAAATAGCGCAGCCGCTGAGTTCGGATTCAACGCCATCGCGCGCTGAAATTCGCGTTCGGCGGCAGGATTGAATTGATGGACAAAGACATGCCCCAACGCGGCGTGTGCTTCGGCTAGCGTGTCATCCAAGGCGAGCGCTTTTTCGGCCGCAGCTCTGGCTTTCGGCAAGGCTTCGCGCGGCGACATCAGCCAGTCTGACGCCGCCGCATACGCATCGGCCAGTCCGGCCCACGCCAGCGCGTAATTCGGATCGAGCCGCAGTGCTTCATTCAATTCTTTGACCGCTTGCTGATTGCCTTCGGGCGTGTATTGCAGCGTGTGGTAACGGCCCTTGAGATAGGCCTGATAGGCGGTGGCATTGTCGGTGTAACGCCGCGTCAGCCGCTGCTGCTCTTCGCCGGTGAGCTTGAGCGCCAACGCATCGGTCAGGCGCGCCGCGACAATATCCTGCAAGGCGAAGATGTCAGTGCATTGCTGATCGCACTGAAAGGCCCAGAGCGGCTGGCCGTCGCTCGTGCGCAACAACCGCACCGTCACGCGTACGCGGTCGCCGATTTGTTGAATACTGCCGTCCAGCACCGAATCCACTTTCAAAGCCTGCCCCGCTTGCAGCGCATCTTTTCCGCCAAAAGGCAGCACCGAACTCGTCGGGCGCACGGCCAATTGGCTCAGGTTGCTCAACCGCGTAATCAGCACGTCGGCCAGTCCGATGCCCAGGTATTCGTCGTTGCCATTTGTGCCTGGCTGTGGGTTGAGCGATTTGAAAGGCAGCACAGCCAGCGTCTTGATTGCGGAGTGCGGCCCTCCAGAGAGGCCGATTGCGGATTCTCGTCCTTTCCACCAGTACACACCGAACAAGACGAACAAGCCAAGCGCCGCAATAACGGCAAGACGACGGCGCGCGGTTGTGCCAGAGGCAATGGGCTGCATAGCCCGTCTGTCTTTCTGTCTTTCTGTTTCTTCTTCTTCTTCGATGAATACGCTGACCTTCGATTGTTGAACGATCAACGTCTCGACCTCATCAGGCAGTTCGCGCACCTCGGCCACGAAACGATAGCCGCGTCCCGGAATGGTCTTGATGAAACGTTGTTCGTTCGGCCTTTCGCCGAGCGCCTTGCGCAAGGCCGAGATGTTCTGCGTCAGGTTGTTTTCTTCGACGACCGAATCGGGCCAGAGCAAGTTCATCAACTCCTCTTTTTCGAGCACCCGCTCGCGGTTTTCGAGAAAGACCAGCAGCGTTTCCAGATTTTTCGGTGTGAGCGCGACTGGTTGCCCGTCACACAGCAGTGTGCGTTGCGCCGTGTCAAAGCGGAAGTCGCCGAATTCATAGGTAGGTTTGCTCATTGAATCCATTAGGTTTCAGCAGCCTTTCAGAACTTTCAGCAGATTCATACAGCCCGCTAAGGACTTTCAGACTCGTTCAGGCCGATGCTCGGCGCGTATCGAAGCGGTGTTCCGCTCGAACCGGCGGAACGCGCGCAGATTAAACCAAACCGGAGGCGCAATGAACAGGAAACGGAGAATCGAGATCACGGTTGAAAAAACGCTGCTGCTCGTGCGCCGTGTTTCAACGCCGCCGGTTTGGTGCGCCGAATGTCCGGCCCCGGCGCTGATGCTTACGCCGGAAGAGGCCGCCGCGTTGACCGGGCTGAGCACGCGCTCGCTCTACCGCCAGGTAGAAGCCGGTCAATTCCACTTTGTCGAAACGGCGGAGGGCAGGCTGCTGGTTTGCCCGAACTCGTTAGCAACAACAGCAACTACCTAAAGGAGAACAATCATGCGTAATCTGAAACAGAATCTGAACTCGAAAACTTTCGCTCTCGCACTTCTCTTTGCCGCAGCGCTCTGCCTGACTGCCTTGAACCAACATTCAGGACTGGCACGCCTGGCAACCACTGTTCACGCCCAGAGCGCTGGTGACGAAAAGCAAGACCAGCCGCAGGAAAAAGCGCTGGCGAACCAATTCCCGCGCCAGCGCACCTGCAACCTCGGCAGCTTGCTGGGCAATTACGCCGACCAGGCTTCGGCCACGGTGATTCCCGGCGGCTTTTCGCCAGCAGCTTGCACGGGCATCGTGACCTTTGACGGCGCCGGCAAACTCACGGCCCGCGAATCGCACAGCTTCAACGGCTTCATCGTGCCGGTGGCGAATTACACCGGCACCTACACCCTGAAGGCCGATTGCAGCGGCACGATGACGCTCACGTCGGTGGAACAGGGCTTCACCACCAAACAGAACTTCGTCGTCACCGAAGATAACAAGGAGATACCGTATGTCGTACAGGATGAGGGCGTCGTCTCGTTCGGCACGATGAAGAAAATGTAGCTCGCTAAATCAGAACACACAACATTGGGACACTGTGTCAGTAGCCCGACCGTGAGGGAGGGCAGGCTTGTGGTCAAACCCAAGCGGTCTGACTGGACGGCGCGCCCTCCCTCACGGTCGGGCTACTGACACGCCCTGCCGCGACTGTACCAATCTTGTGTGGTTCGATTTA
>JAYUCP010000223.1:0-12632 GCA_043740245.1 Acidobacteriota bacterium
GGCTGGATTACGCTCTGGCGTGGCTACCTCACTTTGCAAACATTGGTTGAAGGGGTTCGCTTGTCTCATAAACTCGAAAATACTGGGTAATGACAAGCCTCACGGTCGGGCTACTGACACGCTGAACGACCAAACCAAAGGAATCTGAATGAAACAAGAGCAACCGACGCAGGCCGAATGGCGCAGCCTGTTTGACGTGTCCGCGCGCGTCAAAGAACTCGCGCCCTGGGAATGGATGATGGAAGACGAAGTCTTCGGCGTGCGCGATGACGAGGCCGGCGTGACCGGCTTTGTCAGCGTGATGGGCGCGGGCGGCGAGCATTTCGCTATCGCTCTCTATCCCGACCCGGCGGCGCTCTTTGCCTTTCTCGACTTGCACGATCTGGGCAATGAGGAAGGTGCTGATGACGATCCGCAAACGGCCATGCGCGTGCTGGAACTGCCGCAAATGCAGGTGGCGTTTGAAGACAACGACCAATTGAACAAGGAAGACAAGGCGCTCATCAAAAAGCTGGGCTTGAAGTTTCGCGGCGCCAACGCCTGGCCGCAGTTCCGCAGCTACGCGCCGGGCCTGTTCCCGTGGTATCTGACCAAAGCTGAAGTGCGGCGGCTGACTGTGGCGCTGGGGCAATTGCTGGACGTGGCGCCGCGTTGCCGCGCGGACGAAGACTTGCTCGCGCCCAGCGAAGACGGCACGGTCTTTCTGGTGCGCGTGCCAAGCGCCAACGGCTGGGAAGATCAAACCCTGACCATCGAAGAGCCAGAGCCGGAGCCGCTACATTTTGAAGTTGATCCGCAAGCGTTTGCGCAGGTCAAGGAATTGCCGCGCGTCACCAACGTGATTGAAATCGAATTGGCGATGCTGCCCTCGCCCGTGAAGGACAAGAAAATCGAGCGGCCCTATTTCCCTTACATACTAACGCTGGCCGAAGCGCAGAGCGGCCAGATTGTGGGCAATGAGATGCTGCAACCTTTGCCGTCGCTGGATGCGATGTACGCCAAGGCGCCGCAATCGTTGCTGGGCACGTTCCTGCGGCTGGGCGTGCTGCCGGAGTTGGTGCGCGTGCGGAACCCGCTGCTGGCGGAGTTGCTGGCGCCACTGGCGGAAGAGTTGGGCTTCAAAGTGGCTGCGGTGCGCCGGCTGCCCGCGATTGATGAGTTTATGGATGGGATGGGGCAGATGCTAGGGAGGTTTTAGGCCCTGGGAGCGCAAAGCCGTTGTGATGCGCCGTTCATGCGGGCGGCGGTTGCGCGCGGCAAGCCGCAGACGATTGATTCAGCCAGTTGCGAGAACTGGCGTTTTCAGCACGGAGGTAGTTATGCGTTTTTTGATCACAATGTTGGTAACGGCTACGGCACTGATTGGCGCGGGTTGTAACCGGCAAATGCCAGGGAGATCGGTGGTGCTAAGCTCAAACGCACCTGCAGCCGATCAGGCTGTCTCAGCAGTAACAACCACTGGGGCGCTCAAGTCTGGCGACTATGCTTTCCATCGAGCCGAACAAGGTCAGCAAGGCCAGCAGCAGGGGCTACCAGCCAGCCAGCCAGCCCCTGCCAACAGCGTGGCGCTTGCCACTCCTGCATCCGCCCAAGCCTTCGATCGCAAAATCATCCGCAACGCCGACCTCGACATCGAACTCGACAACCCCGCCGAGGCGCAACGCAAACTGACGACGATTGCCGAGACGCTGGGTGGCTTCGTCGTCACGTCTGAATCTCGCATCAACGCCAGCAATGCCAGCGCGCCGGGCAATGTCGTGACCGTGACGGTGCGCGTGCCCGCAGCGCAATTCAACGCCGCCATCGAAAAGCTGCGCGGCCTGGGCGGACGCATTTTGCAAGAGAAGATTGCGGGGCAGGATGTGACTGAGGAATACATTGACCTGGAAGCGCGCGCACGCACGCAACGCGCGCTGGAAGCGCAGATGCTCGACATTCTGAAACGCGCGGGCAAAATTTCAGACGCGCTCGAAGTGCAAAACCAAATCGCCGCCGTCCGCACAGAAATCGAACGGCTGGAAGGCCGCCAGCGCTTCCTGGCGAATCAGGCGGCGCTCTCGACGCTCAACATCACGCTGCATACGCCCGCGCCCATCGTCATCGCGACGACGGCGCATGGGTTCTGGCACCAGATCAAACAGGCGGTGGGCGACGGCATTGATCTGGCGTCGAATATCACGCTGGGCATCATTCAATTCGTGATTACGCTGATTCCGATTTTGCTATTGATCGTGTTGCCGCTATGGCTACTCTGGCGGCTGGCGCGTCCGCACGTGCATTGGCCGAAGAAGGCCGAAGCGGTGGCGCAACCAAACGAGACGGCTTCGGCGGACTGAGTAGCAGGCAGCAGCCGATCAAGCTTGCCATTTCTTCAACCTCCTTCGTGTTCCTCGTTTCTGCGTGGTGAAAAGTTAATGACTAAAAACACCAAGAGCGCGCAGAGGATTTATCAACTCTGCGCGCTCTGCGTGTCTTCGCTTTATGTATGTAGGCGAATGATTGTGTGTGAGGTTGTGTGAGGGAAACTGTGCTCTGCGGCTACACGTTGAAGATACAAGGGGAAAAGTTTGGAGTGTTTGCGGTCTTCGACCGGTGGGCCTGTCGTGGGAGTGTTTGCGGTCTAGAACATTGTCAGAGAGCGGACAGTCAACGTATAGCCGTTCAGAGCGATATGAGAGCGTGGTGGGACGTCATCTCAAACTCGATGCCGGTTCAGCCAAACCGGCGGGCGCAACCGCGAGGCGCGCCGCTGAAATTCCAAAGAAGCGAACAGAACCAACCGCCGTAACCAGAGATTCAATTCCCCAGCGGTTTGCCCAGATGCGCGGCGGCGTTTTGCGCCGTCGAGAACGTGGTCGTCAGCAACCGCCCGACATTGAGGCCGGCGGCGGTCATCATCAACACACTGGTCACGCCGATCACAGTAATCAGCAGCAGATATTCCAGCAGGCTCTGTCTCAGTTCTTCGCTTCGTAACTTTGTCAAAAACTCTTTCAACATAATTCCGCGATCTCTATTCAAGTGAGGTGAACAGCTTCGGGGATGCTTGTTATCTACGCCGCCAGCTAGTGCAACGTCTGTGCCAGCGCGTGGCACACCTTGATAGATTTCAGGTAAGTGCGGAAATGGTTGAAGATGTTTTGCGAATGACTGGTTGTTCCGGTCTGACTGAAGCAGTCGCAGGCGTTTGACGTGTCCACATTCGGCGATGCCGTTCAACAGGCTTGTCCACGGATGGCGACAGGCGCGCGGGCTGTCCACAAAAAAAGCGCCCAAGCTGCAATTCAGTGCTTGCGGCTGGGGCGCTTTGTCACAACCCGCGTGGCCCGGCGTCTCAGTTGTGCGCTTCGCTGAGGTCGGCCATTGCCGCGCGGAGCGCGGTGGGGTTCGTGAAAAGGTTCAAGTATTGCGCCGCCATTTCCGGCGTGGCGAATTCAATCAGTTGCCGGTTTTCGATCCAACATTCGATCAACGCAAACGGCCCGCGCTCACACAGGCGTGTCAGCCAGCCTGCGCGCGCGCCGATGGCCAGCAATTCGTCCGTGCTCTTTCGCACCGAAGTGATGGGGTGATTGGGTGATGAGAGTAAGGGGAACAGCAGGAGCACGCGCGGCCCGCGTGCTCCTCTACTCCCATCACTCCTATTACTCCCAGCATTGGAGATTCAGCCCATCCGCACAGGCACATTGTCAAACCAACCCTGCCAGAGTAAATTGAGCCGCGTTGTTCAAACGCAATCCGCAACGTTCACGCATCACGAAAGGAACCATCTCAATGCTTTGGCGACGCACAACGTGTTTGCTCGTATTCCTGCTGTTCAGCACTTCAGTGCGCGCGCAGGAATGGGAACGGCTCATCAACTCTGACAAAGAGCCGCAAAACTGGCTCAGTTACGGCGGCAATTACGGCGCGCATCGTTACAGCGCGCTCGATCAGATCAACCGCACGAACGTCAAAAACCTGACGCCCGTGTGGCTCTTCAATACGGGCGAATTGGCGGGCGGATTGAACGCGACGCCCATCGTCGCCGACGGCGTGCTCTATCTGATGGGGCCGAAGAATCGCGTCTTTGCGTTGAATGCCGCGACGGGCGAATTGCAGTGGAAGTACTTTTACAAGCTTTCGATCAAGGACATTCCCTATCAGCCGGGCTCGCGCGGCCTCGCCATCGGCCACGAGCGCGTGTATTTCGGCACGCTCGACAATCACGTCGTCGCGCTCGACGCCAAGACCGGCCGCGAACTCTGGGATGTCGAAGTCGAGAATACGCAGCAGTGCGGTTGCAACATCACTTCGCCGCCCTTGATCGTCAAAGAGAAAGTGATCGTCGGCGTCACGGGCGGCGAACACGCGCATCGCGGCTACCTGAACGCCTTCGACGGCAAGACGGGCAAACATCTCTGGCGCTTTTACACGATCCCCGCGCCGGGCGAACCGGGGTCTGAAACCTGGGATGCGCGCATGCTCAAATTCGGCGGGGCGCCGACTTGGCTGACTGGCTCGTATGACGCCGATTTGAATTTATTGTATTGGGGTGTCGGCAATCCGTCTTCGGATTTTTACGATGAGTTCCGCACGGGCGATAACCTTTATTCCAATTCGATCATTGCCCTAGACCCCGATACCGGCAAGCTGAAATGGCATTACCAGGAAGTGCCGCACGACATGTACGACTTCGACTCGGCCTATGAATGCGTGCTGATTGATTACGTCAAAGACGGACGCACGCAGAAATTGCTCGTGCACGCGAACAAGGGCGGCTACACCTGGGTGCTGGATCGCGCGACGGGCAAATATCTGAACGCCTATCCGCACGTAGACATCCTGACCTGGCTCAAAGGTGTGGACAAAAACGGCCGCCCCATCGGCGTGCAACCGGTGCCGCCGGGGCAGGCAACATTTGTTTGCCCCAGCGCTGGCGGCGGGCGCAATTACGATCATTCGACGTATAGTCCGCGCACCAAATTCTGGTACAACATCGGCTGGGAAATTTGCAACGTCATTACTCCGCAAAAGCTCGCCATTGTCGAAGGCCAGCCGCTGTTCGGCGGCACGGTGGATTTCAAACCGCCTAAAGACAAAGCGCCCTACGGCCACATCAACGCCTTCGACCCGCTGACGGGCGAACGCAAATGGCGCTACAACACACGCTATATGAACGTGGCCTCGCTGCTTTCAACGGGCGGCGACCTGCTCTTCAGCGGCGACGTGCTGGGCGAAGTCTTCGCGCTCGACGCAACGACGGGCACGAAGCTCTGGGCCTTCAACGCAGGCGCGGGTTGCAGCGGCTCGCCGATTTCTTATTCAGTGAACGGGCGGCAATACATTGCGATGCCCACCGGCATGGGCTCGTTGGTCGGTGGTTTGACGGCGCTGCTGTGGCCGGAAGCGGCGAACAAGCTGCCCGAACGCGCTTCGACGTTGGTGGTTTTTGCGTTGCCGGAAACAGGCAAATAACTGGAAAGGAGTATTGCGATGACAGGCGAACAAGTGGCGCCGAACACATTCGTAACCGTTTTGAACATTCCGCAACCGGAACCGAAGCCGCGCACCAATCCACATCTGTCGGCAATCACGATCAATCCCGAACGTTGCGGCGGGACGCCGACGATTGCGGGGACGCGGATGCCGGTGGCGGCGTTGCTGGATCATTTGAGCGAAGGTTACACAATCAAAGGCTTCCTTGATGCTTATGGCGGCGGTCTGACCGAAGGCGATTGCGAAGCAGTGCTCGAACAGATCAAGGAAGCGTTGGAAGACGGATTGATCGGAACCAGGATTGACGTGTGAAGAACATTCTGTTTGATCGCGGCGTGCCCGAAGAGTTGCGTGAACGGCTCGCGCCGCACCAGATAACATTATTGCGTGAGCGTGGCTGGTCGGAATTACAAAACGGCAAACTGTTGCGGCAGGCCGAATTGGAATTCGACATCCTGGTGACAACCGACACCAACATCAAGCATCAACAAAATCTGTCCAACTTTGCGCTGGCAATACTCGTGCTGCGCGCCTTCAAAATTTCGCTGCCGAGGTATTTGACCGTCTTGCCGGAAATTCTGGCGCAGATCGAAACGCTTGAAGCGGGGCAGATCACCTATGTTTATGCCGATGAACCGTTGCGCCGTCGTGATGAACAAAAAGGCAACCGCAAATGAACCAACCAGCAGAAAGGAGTATCACTATGTCTGTTGAACAAATGGCTCTGGAAGCTGCGCCGAACATTCACGTTTTGAATATTCCCCAACCGGAACCGAAGCCACGCAGTAGGCCGCACCTGCCGGCAATTACGATCAATCCGAAACGCTGCGGCGGGACGCCAACGATTGCGGGAACGCGCATGCCGGTAGCGGCGCTGCTCGATCATTTGGCTACCGGCCACACCATCAAGAGTTTCCTCAATGAATTTGACAGCGGATTGACCGAAGGCGACTGTGAAGCGGTGCTGGATCAGATCAAGGAGGCGCTGGAAGATGGGCTGATCGGTACGCTGGTTGACGAGTAATGAAGATTCTATTCGATCAAGGCGTCCCGGAAGATTTGCGCCATGCACTTGCGCCGCACGAGGTCACGACTTCACACGAGCGTGGCTGGGAAGCGTTGGAAAACGGCGAACTGTTGCGTCACGCTCAGACAGAGTTCGACGTGCTGTTGACCACGGATTCAAATATCACCTCGCAACAGGTCGTCGCGAAATACCGCATTGCGCTGGTTGT
Organism: Acidobacteriota bacterium; assembly: GCA_043740245.1. Taxonomy (GTDB): domain Bacteria; phylum Acidobacteriota; class Blastocatellia; order RBC074; family RBC074; genus JACPYM01. Next base: position 6,714 of record JAYUCP010000223.1, read on the forward strand.
CTTGCGCGCTTTCCAACTTGATCTTGAGAGGTATCTGCCACTGGTGCCGGAGATTTTGGCTAAGCTGGCTGTCATCAAGCCGGGGGAAGCGAAATTCGTTTACGAAGACGAACGCTTGCGCCGCCGCGATGAGCGCAAAGGAAAAGGAAACCGTTAGAGACCCGATGCACATCACTTCAGAACAATTCAGTCACCTGCGCCGCTTGCTTGCCTGCTTGCTGCTGGCGGCTTGCTGCTTGCTGCCATCCGCCATTTCGCGCGCCCAGGAATCCATCACCGCCCAACAAGTCGAAGCTGGCCGCCAGCTTTACGCCGGCTCCTGCGGCAACAGCTATTGCCACGGCAGCGAGGGCAAAGGCGGCGGTGGCCCGGTCTTGCGCGACCGCGTCTTTCGCGCGGGCTATCTGCGTTCAATAATTACCGACGGCAGCGACGGCACGCCGATGCCCGGCTTTCAAAAGCGCATGACGGCGCAGGAAATCAATCAAGTCGTCGCTTACTTGCTCTCGCTTTCACCGGGCAAGGGGGACAAGCCGGAGCAGGCCTTTGCCGCGAAACCCGCGCCAGCAGCCAGCAATGCGGCGAATGAGCATTTCAACCAAACACAAGACAAACCAAAAACAGAAACCGCGAACCAGCCGCCACAAGTGAATCTGAGCGTCACCAGCAACGGCGCAAACATACGCGGTGATGCGCAAGTCGGACGTTCCTTATTCTTCGATCAGACCAACGCCAACAATTGCAGCGCCTGTCACAGCGTCAATGGCGTGGGCGGCAAAGTGGCGTCGGACTTGAGCCGTTTGCGCGAACAGCCGCCGCGCCAGCTTGCGTTGCGCATTCTGACACCGCAAAACAGCGAGCCCGCGCGTTACGGCTTGCTGCAAGTCACTACACGCGGCGGCGAAAAAGTGGTGGGGATCAAACGCGATGAAGATGCCGAAAGCTTGCGGCTGTACGACACTTCGTCGCGCCCGCCCATCTCGCGCAGCTTTTTGAAAGCCGAAATCGCTACCACTGAAAAGTTACTGACCGCCCCCTGCCCCGGCGGCGATGCTGAAAAATTCACGGTCAAACAATTGCTCGATCTGCTTGCGTTCTTGAAATCGGCTGATTTGAAGAACCCGGCGAGCGTTACGTTGAAAGACCTTTTCTAAATCCACGTTTTAGTTTTGGAGGTACCTATGCCCACGATCACACTGACGGCCACTGTCGGCCTCAATTCAGTCAACAATCCCAACGACGTGCGCGCGGTCAAACGGCGACTGGTCGAACTCGGCTTCAATTGGTTGACGGCGGACACTGTGGCGGGGCCGGAAACGGTCAAGACGATCCAGCTTTTTCAGGCGATCAAGAATGGGCTGAACGTCACGGGCGATCCGCGCAACGATGGACGCATCAATCCGGGCGGCGACACGCATCTGTGGCTGCAAGCGAACAACGCGCCGCGCTGGATCTTGATGCCGCCGGGCGCCAAGGCCGAGGGCTTCATCAACGACGAACTGGCCGACACCAGCGACCAACACGATTTCGGTGCCAGTTGGCTGGCCGAGGTGTTGCGCGCGGCGGCGCTGGATTACAAAAACACTTACCTGAGCGTGCACCCAACCGCCTCGGTCATACGCCTCAACGACATCAGCCTGCCGCGCGGCGGCCCCACGCCCAGCCACGCCACGCATCAGGCCGGTATGTGCTGCGATCTAAAATTGCCCAAGCTGAACGGGCAGGCGGGCGGCATCACGTTCCAGGATTTGTCCTACGATCAACTGACGGCGCGCGCCATGCTCGAAGCGCTGCGACGCCAGCCGCAAGCCGGGCGCATCTTCTTCAACGACCCCGTGCTGATCGGCGAAAACTTGTGCCAGGCCCTCACCGGTCACGACAACCACATGCATTTCGAAATTAAACCGCCCGTGCGGCGCTAAGGCGGTTGATGCGGTACGAGGAGCGGTAGCGACTTGGTGTTGCCGCGTGTGCAACGGTCGAGCCGCCAAGTCGCTACCGCTGCTCGTACCGTACCGCCCGCTGTTCCGTTGTGCTGTAAACAGAAAGCACGAAGAGAAGGAACCATTCTGCCTCCTTCTCTTCGTGCTCTTCGTTTCTTCGTGGTGAATGCCAGCCAACCGCGTCTTCAGGCTTTCGCGGCCTTCGCCGTTTCAGCCTCATCCAATTTGCCGATCATCCCGCACCAGGGTGGAATCGCGAGCGTCACGTTGCCTTGCGCTTTCATCTGGCAGGCCAAGCGGATGGGCGACTCTGGCTCGCCGGTAAAACCTTCGTAGCCGAAATAGCGCCACTTGTTTTTCTCGCGGTCATTGGGCGGCGAAATCTTTTCGGTCGGCGACAGCACGCCCACCCAGCACGTGCCGCAGGCCGCCGTCCGGCATTCAATCGGGATCGGCCCTTCGCCCGCCATGCAACGCGCATCTTGCAGGTGGTGCGGCCGCTGATCCAGCTTGGCCGCCATCGTCACGTCCTGTTCGTGCATGATCTTGAAGGTACTGCCCGGCGCGCATTCGCGGAAGTTGACCGTGTAGCGCTTGTCCACCGATTTGAGAAAACCGAGCAAGCCCTGGCCGTCATCTTTCGCGCGGTCAGCGACGATTTGCTCGGCGGACTTGTTCCAACGCTTGCCGTAAGCGCCCGCAGCCACCGGTTGTTTGAAACGTTCAGCACCAACCTGTTGCAACGCGCCAAACGCGACGGCGGTGATGCCCAGCACCAGCGCTTCGCTGGCATTGACCTGTTGGGCCACATGCTTGGCTGCGGCTTTGATGTGTTCGGCCAGTCCGAGGCCGATCGCAGCCGAGGCGGCGTATTCGCTGACCGCAGCTTTAACCTGCGGCCAGTAACGATGGCCGTAGAGGAATTCTGCCGACGCGTCCACTTGATCGAGCAACAAGGCGTTGCCTTTGATGATGAGCTGTTTCGCCGTCGCCGCGCTGTCGCTGGATTGCTCAAACGCGCGCCAAAGTTTGACCGGAAAGAACGCGAACCAGATGCGCGTCGCGCTGCGGTCTACAGGGTGAATCGAAGCTTGCAATTCGCTGACGGTGCGCGCCCACGCCGCGTCATCCTGTTGCGCCAGAGATGCATAAAAGTCTTTTGCCATTAGGGGCAATACTCTCCTTCTGAAGTTTTAGAAATCAATTGGTTGATAAATTGAGGCACGCAGGATAACCGCTGGGTTGTGGGTTGGGCAAGCCGGGCTGTTTTACCAATTGGACGTTTGGCAAGCTGGCACGCCGCAGCGTATGTTGTCAGCCAACCTAACCCTTGAACCCGGAGTGCAACCCATGTTGAAAGACACGCCTTTCGGCAAACTGGCAATCGCCGATGCCCACGCGCATTTTTTCTCGCGCCGCTTTTTGGAGACCCTGGCCGCGCAATCCCCAGCCTTGAGCGCGACCGCAGACCCGCTGGCCCGCGCGATGGAAGTCACTGGTTGGACACTGCCGCCCGCTGATCCGGCGGCGTTGGCGACGTGCTGGAAAGACGAACTCGACCGCCATGAAATCGCCGCCGCGCTGTTACTGGCCAGCGTGCCGGGCGACGAGGAATCCAGCGCCGCCGCCGTGGCCGCTTATCCCGAACGCATCTTCGGCGGCTTCTTTCTCAATCCCGCACAGCCTGACACTGAAGCGCGCGTGCGCCGGGCGCTGGATGAATTGAAGCTGCGCGTGGTGTGCCTGTTTCCGGCGATGTTTCATTTCTCTATGGCCGAGAGCGCAGGCGCGCGCGCGGCAGTCGCGTTGGTCAGCGAGCGTCCGGGCACGGCCGTGTTTGTGCATTGTGGCGCGCTGTCGGTGGGCGCGCGCAAAAAGCTCGGGTTGCCGAGCCGTTTTGATATGCGGTACTCGAATCCCCTGGATGTTTACAAACTCGCGGCGGAATTCCCTGCCGCCAACTTCATCATTCCGCATTTCGGCAGCGGGCTGTTGCGTGAGGCATTGCTGCTGGCCGACCTGTGCCCGAACGTCTATCTGGACACGTCGAGCAGCAACAAGTGGATGCGCTATGAAGGGCTGGATTTGCCGGCGGTTTTCAAACGCGCGTTGACCGTCGCGGGACACGAACGTTTGCTGTTCGGCTCGGATTCATCATTCTTTCCGCGCGGCTGGGTAAGCGACGTATTTTATGCGCAGGTCAATGCCTTGCTGGAAGTCGGCGTTAGCGAAGAACAGGCGCGCGCCATTTTTGGCGGCAATTTGCGGCGGCTGCTTGCGACGCGCTAGCGCGGCTTGCGCGATACGCCTGAAAGCGGTCAGCGAATCAATTCGACTGAGCAATGCGCTTGGGCCATGACCGCTTGCGAAACCGAGCCGATCAAGATGCGCTCTAACACACCGTGGCCGTGCGAACCGAGCACGATCAGGTCGGCGGGCCACTCTTCAGCCTGTTTTAGAATCGTCGTCTTGGCGTTGCCGATGATGATGTCCGAACTCACTTGCAAGGCCGCCGCTTTCAAGACAGTTTCGGCCCGCTCTACGGCCACGCGCGCCCGTTCTTGCAATTCATGCAATAACTTCAAATAGTGACTGTCGGGTACCAGCCAGCTCCCTGGCGTCGGAGCCAGATGCAATTCAACCACAGAAAGCACCTTTACTTCGCTGCCCTCAGGCCAGGGACGTGCTGCAATACTTTGCAGCGCGGCTTCACTGCATTTCGAGCCATCGGTTGCCAATAGAATTTTCATCACTGCTCCTTTCTGCGCTCACAATCACTTACAACACACGTCAGAACAGCAAAGCCCATACCGGTTCGGCAAGCTGGCTTTGGCGTCAATAAACACGTGGGTTTCGCAGCGCGTGCCTGAAATGTCAGTGAAATTGCGCAGGCTGGGGCGCAAGATTCCGCATTCAGCCTTTGCAACCTCGGGCAATTCGCGCGCGTGCCAAAAGCAAAGGCGGCGAGAAACGCGCTGCCCGCCGCCTTTGCTGGCACTGGTTGTATCGCTGGTTATTTGAGTGTGCGCAGATAAGCCACGATAGCCCAGCGCTCTTCATCGCTGAAACGCACGCGGCTGGCGGGCATCGGCGATTTGCCGTTGGTAATTTTCCAGAACAGTTCACCGTCGGTATTGGCCTGTACCATCTGGCTGGCCAGATTGGTCGGGGCGATGGGCTGTCCCTCGCGTTTGAGTTGCGGGGACATGTAGCCATTCCCTTTGCCTTCGCGCCCGTGGCAATCCACACAACGTTGCTCGTAAAGTTCGCGGCCCAGTTTGACCATTTCAGGACGGTTTTTCGAGGGATTGCTTAACGCTGCGGCTTCAGCAGGCGCGGGCCATTGCTGTTTGATCTTGCCGTTTTCCAGCGTGAGCGTGGGCGTCGGGCGCGCTTTGTAGGGATCAGGTTGCGGCGTCGGTACGCGTGCCGGGCCGACTTCCATCGGAAAATCGCCGATGCGCCGCGGATTCGCGCCTGTCGGATCAATGTCTGTGCGCTTACCGGCTTTGGGATTCTGCGCCAGTATCGAAGCGTTCGCCGTCGTCATCGTCGTGGTTGCCGACGGAACCGGCGCGGCGGGCGTGGGCGCGACAGCCCCTGCAACAGGCGCGGGACTGGCCGTTGTGACCGCCGCCACAGGCGAACTCGCGACTGCCGGTGCGGTCGCCGGATTCACGGGCGAAGCAGCAGGATTGGCGCTGCCATTATCGGAAACGACGCTCGCATCTTTGCAGGCCACAGCCAGGCCCAAGAAGAGCAGCGTGGATATGCTTAACGCCAAACGCTGCCAGTGTGTGTATTTGTTTGTAAAATGAATCTGCATTGAATGCTTCCTAAATACCTTTCTAACAGGACTTACGCAAAAAGCCTGCAACAAGTGTGGTGCGGGTTCTTTACCCATGTGCGCCAGGTTAAGGTGTAAGTCCTTTGAAATCAGTCGGCTGTTGCCGACGGTTGATAGTGCTAAGAGTTG
>JAYUCP010000224.1:0-12619 GCA_043740245.1 Acidobacteriota bacterium
GCGCGCGGGCTTGGACGTGGATGAATTCGCGCCGCGCCTGTCGTTCTTTTTCAACGCGCACAACGACTTTTTTGAAGAGATCGCCAAGTACCGCGCCGCCCGCCGCATCTGGTACCGCGTGATGACCGAACGCTTCAAAGCAAAGAACCCGCGTTCTGCGCAAATGCGCTTTCACACGCAAACGGCGGGCGTCTCGCTCACGGTGCAACAGCCGATCAACAACATCATCCGCGTGGCGATTCAGGCGCTGGCCGGCGTCATCGGCGGCACGCAATCGCTGCATTGCGACGGTTATGACGAAGCGCTGGCCTTGCCAACCGAACGCGCGGCGCTGATCGCGTTGCGCACGCAACAGATCATCGCGCACGAGACGGGCGTGACGAACACGGTTGACCCGCTGGGCGGTTCGTACTTCATCGAACGGCTGACGAAAGATATCGAAGAGGAAACCTGGGAATACTTCCGCAAGATTGACGCAATGGGCGGGATGGTCGAGGCGATTGAATTGGGCTACCCGCAGCGGGAGATTCAGGAATCGGCCTATCAATACCAGCGCGCCGTCGAACGCGGCGAAAAGGTCATCGTCGGCGTCAACGATTACCAGATGGAAGGCAATGAATTGGGCGAACCGAACATTTTGCAGATTGACGAAACGGTGGCGCGCTTGCAGGAGGAGCGCTTGGCGCGCTTGCGCGAGACGCGCGACAAAGGCAAAACCGCACGCGCGCTGGACGCCTTGCGCAAAGGCGCGGAAGACCCGGCGGCCAACACGATGCCGTTGTTGATCGAATGCGCGCGCGTGGATTGCACGTTGGGCGAGATGTGCGATGCGTTGCGGCCCGTGTTTGGTGAATATCAGGAGCCGGACTTTTAACTCGATGAACACGAAGCCATACGACCAAGCCTTCAAATTCCTGGCCGAGCAAGACCCCGAAGCCTTGCTGCTGATGCTGGGCGCGATTGAACCCGGCGAACAGGTGACGATTGAATTGTTGCCGCGTGAAATCAGCCTGCCGGCGCTGTTGCCGGATCAGCCGTACCTCGTCCGCTCCGCGCAAGGCGAACGGGTCGTGCACGTCGAAGCCTGGACGCGTTGGGAGGCGGGCATTGCCGACCGCATGGCCGAATACGGGCCGCTGCACTGGTTCAAATTCCGTCTGCCGATAGACAGCTACGTGATTCTGCTGACGCGGAAAAACCTGCCGCGCCTGCTGCCCCAAAGCGGCCTGATTGAGGCCGGGGGTGTGCGCATGGAAACGCGCTTTCATTTGATCTGCCTCTGGCTGCTTTCGGCGCAAGAGGCGCTGACGGCTGAGCGCCCGGCAGTCTTGCCTTTTGTACCGTTGATGGAAGGCGAGTGGCCGGAATTTGAAGCCGCCGCCGCAAAGCTCCTCAACATCCCTGAAGAATGGACGCGGCGCGAAACGGCCTTGCATATGGCGATGCTGGCGGGGCTGCGCTACAATCGCGTCGAAGTTTTCGAACTGATAGAAAGGAAGAGCATGATTCCACTACAACAACTACGCGACTCCAGTGTTTACCAGTACATCTTTACCGAAGGCCGCGAAGAAGGCCGCGAAGAGGGCCGCCGCAATACGGCGCTCCATTTCTTCCGCCGCTTGGCGGCCAAGCGATTTCCCGGCTTGGCATTGGGTGCCGAATTAGAGGCGATCCGCGACCCGGAAGCACTGGAACGTTTGGCCTGCGAACTGGATGAATTGGCGGATGAGAACGCGCTGCGCCAGCGTTTAGCCGCCTTGGCGTAAACTGGCGCGCGCGCCAAAGCAACAAAGCGTCAACCTCCACTGAGTAACAGCAACATTTCAGCACGACGAGTGATTCAATCCCCGGGAGCTGGCTGACGAACCGTAAGCGACAAGCACTATGTCTGAACTCAAAATCCGAGTCTTATTGGCCAAGCCCGGTCTCGACGGGCACGACCGCGGCGTCAAAGTCATCGCCCGCGCGCTGCGCGACGCCGGCATGGAAGTGATTTACACCGGTCTGCGCCAGACGCCCGAACAGATCGTCAATGCGGCGTTGCAGGAAGACGTAAACATCGTCGGCCTTTCGATATTGTCGGGCGCACACATGACTATCTTCCCGCGCGTGCTGGAGCTGATGCGCGAAAAAGGCATGGACGACGTGCTGCTTTTCGGCGGCGGCATCATCCCCGAAGACGACATTCCGAAACTGAAAGAACACGGCGTCGGCGCGGTTTTCCTGCCGGGCACTTCGACCGAAGACATCATCAAGTACATTCGCCAAAACGTGAAGCCGCGTGAATAAACGGGCGCGCGCTCCAACCAATTGGCAGCCAAGTCATGCCCAGCCAAACCCTCCAACCTCTGCGGTCAGCCGCGCAAAGCTCACCCGGCAAGTTGCGCGATGCCATGCTTGGCATCTGCTATCCATCCGATTGTCGCGTTTGCGGCCGTCAAATCGAATCCTGGCATGATGGCGTTGTGTGTGCGCCTTGCTGGGAAGCCGCTGCCCGTGATTGGGCAACCCGCGAGTTGTGCGCCAAATGCGGTTCACCCTTGCGCGCGCTTGCGGCACATTTGCAAGTAACCGCGCGTGAATGCGGCAAGTGCCGCGAGTTTGCCTTTGCGTTCGCGCGCGCGGCGGGCGTGTATGACAATGCGTTGCTCGAAAGCATCCTGTGGTTGAAACGGCAGCCGGATCTGCCGCCGCGTTTGCGTGAACTGTTGTGCGCGGCCTTTGAGCAAAGCCCTGAGTTCCGCCAATGCGATACCATCCTGCCCGTCCCCTTGCACGCCGTCCGGCAAGCCGAACGGACGTTCAATCAAGCCGAACTCATTGCCGCCGCGCTCGCCGCGCACACCGGCTTGCGCGTCAACACGGCCAGCCTGTTGCGCGTCAAGACTACGGAACGCCACCGCGCCGGGATGGGCGTGGACGAGCGCGCCAAATCGTTGCGCAAGGCCTTCCGCGTGCGCGCGCCGCGTTTGATCGCGGGGCGCGCGTTGCTTGTGGTGGACGATGTGATGACCACAGGTTCAACGGCCCACGAGATCGCGCAGACCTTGCTGGATGGCGGCGCACGCACAGTCAACGTGCTGACGCTGGCGCGCGCGGTGAGTGTGTTCGGCTAAATTAGCGTGGGTAGGACAGGCTTTAGTCTGTCCTACTTCAGCAAGGTTGGAACTGCCTGGGGCTGGTCAAAGCAGCGCCGCAAGCGCCGCGATCAAATCCTGAACCGTTGCGATGGCTTCATCCACCTCCGCCTCGGTGATGGTGAAAGGCGAGGAAATCGGGTAGCGCGTTTCCACGTTGTAGGCGTTGAAATTTGCCAGCCTCGGATCAAAGGCGGAAAGGCTGGGTTCGATAGCGCAGGCCTCAGTCAGCACTGCCGGAACGTCATGGCGAAATGAGCGGTAAGTAACGCCGTGTTTGATGAGCAGGGCTTTCAGTATTTTTTCCGCTGCCTGAGCTGCCAGGTAGATTGCCTATTCAAGCAAGGGCGGAGAGGCCGCACGCAACACGCGCGCTGAGCGCAGATCAGCTTGCGCCTTCGCCAGCCAATCAGCAGGAATAGTGCTATCCGGCATAAAGTATTCGCCCCTCCCGCAAAATGTCGTCCACGATAAAAGGGTCGCCCAGCGAGGTGGCTTGCCGCACGTCAGCTTCGCTGCGCACTATGATGTCGAGCGGGATCAAGTGCTTTACCAGCGCAAGTGCGATAGCGCGTCTTTTTAGGTCACGCTCCTCCGTTTGACCTGAAACGATGACGAACAGGTCAACGTCGCTGTCGTCGCGTTCCTCATGGCGCGCACGCGAGCCGAAGAGGATCACGCGGGTCGCGCCGCTCACCGCGACGATGCGCCGCACCAGCGCCGCCAGGAAACGCTCGTCTACCGTGCGGCTGGTGCGGATGATCTCGTGATCGTTTGGTTCATCCGCGGACCGCGGATTTTGGTTCGGCCACTGCATCAGGTTGCTGGTCGTCATAATTCCTCTTCAATTACACTGGCTCCCTCGTCGAGTTGCGGCTGAGGCCCGGCATCACTCGATTCAATCCGCAAATAAAACAGCCGCGCCGCGCGCTCATTCTACTTCTTCGCGCTTCAAACATGCGGCGCAATCGCCAGGATCAGGTCCTCGGCCGCCAGAATAGCGTCATCCACCTCGGCTTCCGTGACCGTGAAGGGCGGAAAACCGGGATAACGCGATCTCACGCTGTAGTAATCGAAGTTTGCCAGTCGTGGCTTAAAGACGGAAAGACTAATTTCGATAGCAGCGGCCTTAGTCAGCAGTGCCGGAATGTCATGGCGGAAGGATAGATATGAGACACCGTGTTTGATCAGCAAGGCCTTCAGCGCTTTTTCCGCGGCCTGAGCCGCAGAGTAAACCGCCGGTTTAAGCAGGGGCGGGGAAGCCGTGCGTAACACGCGAGCCGATTGCAGATCAACACGCGCCTGGGCTAACCAATCAGCAGGAATTGTGCTATCCGGCATAAAGCACTCTCCCTTCCCGCAAAATGTCGTCCACAATAAAAGGGTCGCCCAGCGAGGCTGCTCGCCGCACGTCAGCTTCGGTGCACACAATGACGTCCAGCGGGATCCGGCGCTCGAACAGCGCGCGTGAAATCGCGCGTCTTTTTTCGTCACGGTCCTCCGCTGACCCGGGAACGATGACGAACAGGTCGACATCGCTATCGGCGCGCTCATCATGGCGGGCGCGTGAGCCGAAGAGGATCACGCGGGTCGCACCGCTGACAGCGACGATGCGCCGCACCAGCGCCGCCAGGAAACGCTCGTCTACCTGGCGGCTGGTGTGGATGATCTCGTGATCGCTTGCTTCATCCGCAGACCGCAAATTCGGGTTCGGCCATTGCATCGGGTTGCTGGTTGCCATAATTCCTCGCGCGCGCATTCTAAATCGAACCACACAGGATTGGTACAGTCGCGGCACAGCGTGTCAGTAGCCCGACCGTGAGGGAGGGCTTGGCTTCATTGTGCCAAGCCCCGCGCCATCACAGAGGATGGACTGCATTGTGGGCGGACGCGCCTTGGTAGTGGCGAATTTATGCGCCAGCGGGTTGCGTCAATACACGACTGCGCCGTTCAGCAACAGCTTGTCCACTTTGAATTCGAGTAACACGCGCTCTTCTTTCTCATTGCTGATGCGCGGATGCATGAATTCCAGCTTGAGCGTTTTGTCCTGCGGACTGACGAGTGGCTTGCCTTCCCAGGTGCGGGGGAAATAAAGCGTGAACTCGCGGCCCGCACCCGTGCTGGTTTGAAAGCGCAGCGGCGCGAGTTTCTGTCCCTGCGGCCCGAGCAGGAAGGTCGAGTTTTTCAATTGGTCGTTCGTTTGCACCTGCCAGTAATTCGCCAACTCGCGGTCGTAAAGCGGAATGTTCGAACTGTAACCGACGTGCACGGCGACCACCTCGGCGAAATTGGCCTGCAACAGCTTGCCGGCCTTTTCATCGAAGGCCTGTTTTGCCTCCGGCGCCAGTTGGTCGTAGTTGGCGGCGAGTTGCTGCAAGCGCACCAGCGCCTGACGCACAGGCAGCGCCGAACGAAACTGCACGCGGTATTGAATCTGTGCGTTGCGTTCGCGCCCGCGTTCGCCCGCCGTGGTCGTGCCCGCCGCGCCCGTGCTGAGCGGCGAGTTTTGCGCGGGCGTTTGCAGCGGATCAATCGTGGTTTTGGTTAGCGTGTGATCGCGCGCCCAGGGCGAGTCTTCGAGCAGCTTGCGACACTCCTTTTCGTTCCATTGCTTGTAATCCTTCGTCACCCAGAAATCTTTGGACTGCGCCGCCGCGACCAGGCTCAGCGCGGCCAGCAATCTGCCGGCGATCAGTCGTTGAGACATTTCACTACCTCCGAAAAAAGCCGCAAGCCCTGTTGCCAGGGCTTGCGGCTTGGTCAATACCAACGCAGCGATGCGGTAAAGCGAGCGATAGCGACCTGCTGCTTCCGAATGGTGTGCATGCGTTGACACCAAGTCGCTACCGCTCCTCGTACCGCACCATCCAGCCACACCAGTTAGAAGTCGAACCGTCCGCTGACCTGCACGCGCCGCGGCCCGATGGTGCCGTTGGTCGTGCCGCCCAGATTGTCGAACTGCGACGAGATGACGCCGAAGCTCGCGGGCGTTTGCAGGTTGAGCGCCGGGTTGTTGAAGATCGCGTGATTGAAGACGTTGATGAAATCCGCGCCCAGCGTGAACTTCACCTTCTCGGTGATCTTCGTCTCCTTCTGCAGCGACCAATCCAGACTCCAGCGCCGCAAGCCGCGCAACACATTGCGCCCGTGCCGGCCGTCCTGCGCAAGCAGAATGTTGCGGAAGCTCTTGAGCACGCTTTCGGGATCGGCAAACAGATTCAAGCCCGTGCCCCGATTGGCCGGATTGCCGCTGGTGCCGACGCCGCCCGAACCCGCGATGTTGCTGTTGAGGCCCTTGTCGAAAAGCGAATTCTTCAGCGGAATCGCGCCTGAATTCGGTATGAAGCCGCCGATGGAGCCGCCGCCAAAAGCCTGGCCGGCATTCTGCGCCACGGTCAGCGGCAAGCCGCTCTGGCCGGTGAAAACAGCCGACGTGCGCCAGCCGCCAATAACCTTATCCAACACCTTGTTGCCCGGATCAAAGCGCCGCCCCTTGCCGAAGGGCAGTTCCCAGGTGCCGTTGCTGTTGAAGATGTGGCGGATGTCGAAGGCCGACGTGCCGTAATCCAGATCAGGGAAAAGACTATTCTGGAATTCGGCCACGCTGTTCTGCGTCGCCAGCCCCGAATTGTCGAGCGATTTCGAGAGCGTGTAGTTGAAGTCGAAGGCATAGCCATGCGCGAAGCGTTTGCGGACGGTGAAGATCAAACCGTGATAGTTCGAGAGGCCGCCCGAAAAGCGCACCAGCAGGTCTTGCGATTGCAGGTTGGTCAACGGCGCGCATTTGCCCGTGCCGCCGCAGATCGTGTTGTCCAAGTAGAGTTGCGCCAGATTGCTGATCAGGCCGTTGGTAAAGTTGGCCGTTTGCGCCGCCGCAATCTTGGCCGTCGCCGAACTGGTAGCCGTGGCCCCGACAGCCGCGCCGTAGATGTTTTCAAAGTACGGTTGAGCCGTCACGTTCGCCGCCGTGACGCCGGAGCGCAATTGCCCAGCCACGGCATCGAAAGCCTGCGCAAAGGTTTGGCCCGACTTCGGGTCTTTGAAGTTAATCGGCACCGCGTTCAGGTTGCCGTTCATAAACAGGTCGCGCGCCAACCGCCCGATGTAGCCAACTTCAACCAAGAAGCGGCCCGGCAATTCACGCTGGAGCGTGAAGTCAATAACGTGGTTCTTCGGCACCTTGATGTTTGGGTCAACCGAGAACGAGAGCGTTTCGCCATACGGCGTCTTGCCGGGGATGACCGGCGAAGTGAGTTGCACCGGCGCGGTCGGCAGCGGAATCGCGCCGTCCACCCCGATGCGATACGGCTGGCCCGCCGCGTTCTTCGGCGCAATGACGTTGACCGTTTGCGCGAAGCCGACGCCGAGCGTGGGAATGATGATCGTCTGCACGGTGTTGGTGCGATCGTAAATCAGCGAGTAACCGCCGCGCATCACGGTTTTGCGTTCGCCGAAGAACTTGCCCAACAAGCCGCTCTTGAACGACGGATTCCAGGCCGCCGAGAGGCGCGGCGAGAAGTCTCGGTAATCGGTGTTATATGAAGTCGAGCGCTTGGCATCCTTGAGTGTCAGGTAAGCCAGGTCGGGGTTATAAATCACACCCTGCGCGGCCGCCGTGCGTTTGTCGTTGAGGTACTTGTTGTAATCCACCAGTTGGCCCGAATCCTTAAAGGCGATTACGGTCTGTTTGGCCGAATCCTCGATGGGCGGCGTTTGCCAGTTATAGGTCACGCCGTAAGTAACCGTCAGCGACGGCTTCCAGCGCCAGGTGTCAGAGGCGAAGAATTCATAAGCGCCCAGCGTGGATCTGGTTAACAGGCCCGTGCCCAGCGGTTGCAGCTTCAGCGTCGCGTCGCGCGTGATCAGCGACGGCACCTGACTGACAATGCCTAGCAGCGAAACATAAAGGTGATTGAAGCGCGTGTTGTCGGCAGACTGCAGGAAGCCCGGACGTTGCGTGATACTTTCGGCCACGTTGACGAAGCCATCCGCGCCGACATTCGCCACCGGCGTCGTGATCGAGCCGATCACCTTATCATCGCGGAAATCCACCGAACGAATGCGGCGGATGTTGGTGCCCGCCTGAATGTTGTGCGCGCCTTTGCTCCACGAGACCGTGTCGGCCCACTGATAAATGTTGAGCGTGCGGAACTGATGGCGCGCACGCTGGGTGTCAACGTCAATCAGGTCGTCGAGCACACCGCCGCTGGCGATGGTGTCGCCCAGATTGATCGCGGCGTTCAGCCCGACAAAAGGCTTGGGCGAAATGATGGTGAAATCGAGCCGGTCGTGCAGCCAACTGAAACTCGCCTGATTGGTGATCGCGGGCGTCAGCACGCCGGTCACCGTGGCGACCGCATTGCGCGGGCGTTGCGGGCTGTTGCCGGTGGCGACTTTGTTTTGGATGTCCACTTGATTGGCGTTGGTGCTGATCTGACGATTGGCGCTGAACTTGCCGCTGAAATTCCACTTCTCGGTGAACTTGTGATCGAGCTTCACCAAACTGAAATCGTCGCGCGTTACCAACGGCGCGGCAAAAGTGAAGGCAGCCGTGTTGAGCCCGTCACCCTGCGTGAAATCATTGGGCAGCGGATAGAGCCGCATGTATTCGAGCATCTTGGCATTCACGCCCAGCGCGCGCGGATCAATCGCCTTGATGCCCGCCGCATCTATCGTCTGCACCACGCTGGCGCTATCGCGGAAGCGCAACGAGCCCGCCCGCAAACTTTCGGTCGGCACGATGCGCGTCACCGTGGCCGATTTCGGATTGCGGCGGCCTTCGTATGCCAGGAAGAAAAAGGTCTTGTCCTTGAAGATCGGCCCGCCGACCGTGCCGCCGAAGCGGTTGTCGAGCAGGAAGGGGCGTTTGATCGCCAGCCGGTTGTTCGTCCACGAATTGGCCGCAATCGCGTTGTCCTGGTGATACAGATACGCGCTGCCGTGGAAATTGTTGGTGCCGCTCTTGGTGACCATCGAAATCTGGCCGCCCGCCGAACGCCCGAAGGTGGCGTTGGCATTGGCCGACGTGCCGCGAAACTCTTCGATGGTATCAACCGGCACCGGGATAATGGTGCGGAAGGTAGAACCGATGACGTTGTCAGAAACGTCCACGCCATCCAGATTGATGACGGTCTGATCGCTGCGCGCGCCGGCGAATTCGCCGGTCGGCGTGGTGGCGGGCTGCAAGGCGAAGAGCGCGTTGGCCTGCCGGTTGATGGTCGGCAATTCTTTCATGCGCTGCCCATCCATCACGCTGCCGACGGCGGCATCGGCGGTCTGCAATTGCGCCTCGACGCCGGCCGTGACCTGCACGATCTCGGCCACCTGGCCGACTTCGAGCGAGACGTTGATGGTGACGACTTTGGCGGTCTCGGCCTGAATGTCGGTCACGACTTTGGTCTTGAAGCCCTTGCCCGTGACGGTCAGCCTCAACGCGCCGGGCGCGATGGCGTAAAAATTGTAGCGGCCCTCCGAATCGGCGACGGTGGTGCGCTCGGTGTTTGTAGTTGGATCAGCCAACTTGAGCGTCGCGCCTGGCACGGCGGCCCCGTTGGCGTCCATGACAGTGCCCGAAACAGTGGTGGTGGTCGCGGTCTGGGCAGCGGCAGCGAGCGGCAGCCAAAGCACAAACAGCATGAGCGGAACGAACGATTTGAAACGCATGCGGCCTCCTGTTGAATTGAAATGGAAAAACGTGACGAAGCTCGTAGGCTTCGCCTGAATTCTCCCCAGCAATGCTAAGCCTGATTCAAGCTGATGGATTCGTTATGTTGGTCTTGATGATGATCGCAGGAATCTTGGTACAACGGGGCGGATGGTATATCAGGCGTTGTAAGTTCAGCAAGCTTTCTGCCAGCGGTGTGGAGATTTTTCAAATTATCAATTATGGACTTCTGCTACGCCTTGGGTGCGCGATAACCAGGCCGCGCCCGCACCACCACACTCTTGCGACGGACTTTGACCTGCAATTTGCGGTAGCGCCCATCGCGCGCCTGATTGGTGGGGTAATAACCGAGCGAATACTGTTTACGCAATTCGTCGGCAATCTTGGCAAAGGCCGTGGGCAGGTATGTCAGGTCTTCGGCGAAATGCAGGTTGCCGCCAGAGGCTGAGGCCAGTTCATTCAGATAGAGCGCCGCCGTGCGATACATCCCATCCAACTGCACCGACAACGGGTCGTCACGATCACGCCGGGATGAAGGCGGGCCCGCAGGCGGGAGGGGATAACGCGCGTCCGGCATTCGATCATCGGGGTAACGATTGCCGCCGCGGTCGTTGGGATTGCGGCTATCAGGATAACGGCTGTCGGGATAGCGATCATCGGGGTAGCGTCCGCTGCCCCGTCCATTTGGATTACGATCATCGGGATAACGGCCGCCGGGGTAACGGCCCGGCAAGGGGATGTTGATCGGCGGCAGCGGCAATCCGTAAGGGTCCTTGCCGCCCGGACGGCTCGTCGGCGCGCGGCTTTGCGGGTCTTCGCCTGGCGTCGTTGGCGGCGTGGTGCCAATGGGCGGGCGTTTGCCGTTTGGCAATTGTCCCCCCAGCGTGCCGCCTTGCTGTTGGCCGCGCAGCATCGCCTCTACATCACGGCGTGTGTCGTAGCGGATCGGATAAACGATCACGCCTGCTTCTTCCAACTGCGCGATGTTGTCTTCGGCGCGCGTGGTGTCGCTGTAACTGTCAACGCCGTCGGTAAAAATGACGATGGCTTTGCGGCCCTTTATGTTGAGCAGCGAGTTGAGCGCGTATTTCAGGGCGTCGTAGAGCTTGGTTCCCTGCCCCGCTTGCGTGCGCTCAATCGCGGCGCGCAGCAGGGCGCGGTCGTTGGTGAAGCCGCTCAGATCGTGCAGCGCATCATCAAAGGCGATCACCTTGATGCGATCTTGGGGTTGCAACTGGCTGGTGAAATCTTTGGCGGCTTTTTGAATCAGGCTGAGCTTTTCTTGCGTGCTGGCACTGGTGTCAAGCATCAGCACTACGTTAAACGGCTCTTTGTCGGTGGCGAAGAAGGCGATCTCTTGTTTGACGCCGTCTTCATAAAGCGTGAATTCATCCTGGGCCAGATCGGGCACGTAAACATCGTTGTGGTCGCTGACGATCACCGGCACGCTGACGAGTTGGGTTTCGATCTTGATGGATTCGGCGTCGGCTGGAATGTCAGGCGGAAGTTCAGCAGGTCGCGCGTCGGTTTTCTTCGGCTCTGTCTTCGGCTTTTGCCTGGCCTGTTGAGTTGTTTGTTGCGTTGTGGGCGGCTGTTCGTTCGCGGGCTGATTGGGTTTGGTGTTGGGGTAACGTTTGCGATGCGCGGATTGCGCGGCGCTATTCACAGAGCCACTGAGAATGAGCGAAAGCGCGAGCCCAAGCGCGAGAAAAATTCGATTCGTGCCGATGCGCATAAACACCTCTTCTGCGATAAGCCGTTTGACGTTGTGCGGTTGCTGAACAGCGCGGATGCTACTCCCGCGAGAATGCGGGTGCAAACGTCAGCTTGCTGGGACGCTGGCAATCCGCCCGGCAAGCTGGCATCTTGTCCCGCGCAGTTCAACCATTTTTCGAGGAAGCAAGTCATGAAGAAGCAAGCTGAAGCAGTCACCTTCGAGACCGTGCGCCAGTTGATGAACGCGCTGCCCGGCGTGGAAGAAGGCACGTCGTATGGCACGCTGGCCTTTCGCGTGCGCAACAAGCTGTTGGCGCGGCAGCACGACGACGGCGAGACGCTGGTGCTCAAATGCGCCGACCGCGATCTGATTATCGAATCCGACCCGCAGGCCTTTTTCGTCACCAAGCATTACCTGAATTATCCCTGGGTGCTGGTGCGCTTGAGCAAAGTGCGCCGCGCGCGCTTGCAGGAATTGATTGAACAAGCCTGGCGCACCGCAGCTTCCGCCACGCAGCTCAAACAACTCGCAAGCGGCAGTTACATTCCGCCCCGGCTTGAACCGCGCGCCGAACTCTCCAAACCAAAGACTGATGACACAGCGTATCTGGCCCTGGCCCGCCGCCTCTGTCTGGCGTTGCCCGAAGCCGAAGAGCAGGAGGCCTGGGGTTCGCCGACCTTCCGCGTCAAAGGCAAGATGTTTGCGATGTATTTGCACAACCATCACGGCGACGGACGCATTGCGCTCTGGCTGAAAGCTCCGCCGGGCGTGCAGGCGATGTTGGTCGAAGCCGCGCCGGAGAAGTTTTTCATTCCGCAATATCAAGGGCCTTTCGGCTGGATCGGCGTGCACCTGGATCGCAATAGCGACGACGAAATCGCCTCGCACATTCGCCAGGCCTATCGCATGGTGGCGCCGAAGAAATTGCTGGCGTTGCTGGGTTGAAGTCGCGGGCCGAATTTATCTTACAGCGGTTTTCATGCCTGCGACCTGTGGACATCACACGCAACGTAGGGGCAGACCTGCGTGTCCATGTGGCTAAAGCTAAGCCATAACCCTACTGCGCTGAAATAGTTCTTTGAGAACCCAATCGTTCAGGAT
>JAYUCP010000225.1:0-12609 GCA_043740245.1 Acidobacteriota bacterium
GACGCGGCCAGTGGCGCGGAAGTGCGCGTCTTGAAAGGGCATACCGCTCCGGTGTTTGGCGTGGCGTACAGCCCGGATGGCAAGTTCATCGTCACCGCCAGTAATGATAAGACGGCGCGCGTGTGGGACGCGGCCAGTGGCGCGGCGGTACGCACCTTGCAAGGGCATACCGCTTCAGTGTATGGCGTGGCGTACAGTCCCGATGGCAAGTTCATCGTCACCGCGAGCACTGATAAGACGGCGCGGGTGTGGGATGTTTCGGCTCCGCTCACCACAAGTGTTTCGACTCCGCTCACCACAAGCGCGAGCAGTAGTGCAGCCGTGCGTATCTTACCAGGACATAGCAGTTCAGTGATTAGCGCAGCCTACAGCCCTGATGGCAAGTTCATTGTCACCGCCAGTGTTGACATGACAGCGCGCGTCTGGAACGCAACCAACGGCCAAGAGGTCGCGCAACTCACGGGACATACTGCTGCGGTCTTCAGCGCTGCCTTCAGTCCACACGGCAAGTTCATTGTCACCGCCAGTCGTGACCAAACGGCGCGTGTCTGGAACGCAGCCAACGGCCAAGAAGTCGCTCAACTCACGGAACATACTGCTGCGGTCGCCAGCGCCACCTTCAGTCCGGACGGCAAGTTCATCGTCACCGCCAGTGATGACAAGACGGCGCGTGTCTGGCAGGCGCACACCGGCCAACCCGTCGCCACGCTCAGCGGACACCCAGGCGATGTCCGCAGCGCCGTCTTCAGTCCTGACGGCCAATTCATCGTCACTGCGGGCGAGGACAAAACGGCGCGAGTCTGGAACGCAGCCAACGGACAACCAGTCGCAACACTCACAGGACATACTGATCCGGTCAACAGCGCCGCCTTCAGTCCCGACGGCAAGTTCATCGTCACCGCCAGTGGTGACAAGACGGCACGCATTTATCCCAGTGCAGCCTTCCGCCCCATCAGCGAGTTGCTGGAAATGTCCAATAAACTTGAGCCGGAAGGATTGACGAAAAAAGAACGGGAACGGTATCTGCCGTCCGCGAAACCGCAGGCGGCCACGGCTCCCAAGCCGAAGAACAAATGACGATCACAGCGCAACCAGGAGGACTCCCCAATGTCTGACACCACCAAACCCGCACCCGACAAAACCCAACTGACCAATCAGGCGAAAGCCGTGCTGAGCGGCCAGGCGATTGACCCGCACGCTCTCTTCGCTTTGGCGAAGCAACTCAAGAACCTCGATGAATTCGGCTACACGCGCAAGCTGCTGGATCGCGCGC
Organism: Acidobacteriota bacterium; assembly: GCA_043740245.1. Classification (GTDB taxonomy): domain Bacteria; phylum Acidobacteriota; class Blastocatellia; order RBC074; family RBC074; genus JACPYM01. The sequence goes on from JAYUCP010000225.1 coordinate 1,274, forward strand.
GCAAGCTGCAAGACGCCGAGTGGACGCCCGCCGAGCGGCTGGCCCTGGCGCAAAACCTCGCGCTGGCGACTTATAAAGACCCCGACTTGCCGGCGGATCAGAAGTTCGCGCGGGCGCTGGCGATTTTGCAAGAAGAAGAGGATTTGAAGACCACGACGAATCAGGAGACGCTGGGGCAGGCGGGGGCGATCTGCAAACGGCGTTGGGAGGTCGAGGGCAACCGGCTGTTTTTGGAACGCTCGCTCAGCTACTACCAACGGCATTGCGAGGCGGGCATCGTCGCCGACACTAAACAATACCCCGGTTACACGGCCATCAACGCGGCCTTTGTGCTCGATCTGCTGGCCAGTTTGGAAGCCGGGGCGGAGACGGAGGAGCAGTGGCAAACGGAGAGCGTCACAGCCCGCCGCAAACGAGCTGAGGAGTTGCGCCGGAAGGTCATTAAAGTCTTGGCGGGGCCAGCCTTGAATGACAAGCCATTCGCGCAGGATTGGTGGTTGCAGGTTACGTTGGCGCAGGCGCATTTCGGGTTAGGCGAATACGACAAAGCGGGCGAGTGGCTGCAACGCGCGCTGGTTATCGGCGGCGTCTCGGAATGGCAATATCAATCCACGGTGGAACAACTCGCCAAACTGGCCCAGTTGCGCCAGAAGAGTTTGGACACCCCCGAACAAGCACAGCTTGCGCGTCGTGTGCTGGAAGAATTCCTGAAAGGCTATGGCATTCGCAATCCCAAGGCGGCGGTGGACAGCACCTACACCGGCAAGGTCGGGCTGGCGCTGTCGGGCGGCGGGTTTCGCGCTTCGCTCTTTCACATCGGCGTGCTGGCGAAGCTGGCCGACATCGGCGTGCTCAACCGCGTCGAAGCGCTCTCGTGCGTGTCGGGCGGTTCGATCATCGGCGCGCATTACTATCTGGAATTGCGCCAACTCTTCCGCGAGAAAGGCCACGACGCGGAATTCACGCCCGATGATTACCGCCGGATCGTCGAAAACCTGGAGCGCGAATTTCTGGCCGGCGTGCAGAAAAACATCCGCACGCGCGTGATCAGCAGTTTGGTGTCGAATGTAAGGATGATTTTCTCGGCCAACTATTCGCGGACGATGCGCGTGGGCGAGTTATACGAAAAGCACCTTTATGCGCGGGTCAAAGACCGCGAGGGCCACAGCCCGCGTTGGCTGGACGAAGTGAAGGTCGTGCCGAATGACGAGGACGCCGGCAGCTTCAAACCCAAACGCGACAATTGGCGGCGCATCAACAAAGTGCCGATCATGATTTTGAACGCCACCTCGCTCAACACCGGCCACGTCTGGCAATTCACCGCCAGTTACATGGGCGAGCCGCCAGCCGCGATCAACAGCGAGATTGACGCGGGCTACCGTTTGCGGCGGATGTATTACCCCGAAGCGCCTTCTGCTTATCGTCCACCGAAACCGAACCAAACGAATGCACCGTCCCCCCGCCGCATTCGCTTGGGCTACGCCGTCGCCTCATCGTCGTGTGTGCCGGGCATGTTCGAGCCGCTGCCCTTGCCGGAACTATACAAAGACAAGACCGTGCAGTTGGTGGATGGCGGCGTGTTCGACAATCAGGGCGTGGCGAGTTTGCTGGAACAAGGCTGTGCGGTCTTGCTGGTCAGCGACGCCAGCGGCCAGATGACCACCGATAACAACCCGAGCAAGAGCTTGCTAAATGTGGTGCTGCGCTCATCCAGCATCAGCCAGGAACGCATCCGCTGGGCGCAACACCGCGAGTTGGAAGCGCGCCGCCGTTCGGGTTTGCTGCAAGGGCTGATGTTCATTCACCTGAAGAAAGACCTCGACACAACTCCGACCGATTGGATTGATTGCCCTGATCCTTACGATTCGACCGCCGACGCGCGCCCGCCCGAATTGCGCGGCCCGCTGACGCGTTACGGCGTGCGCAAAGACATCCAGCAACTGCTAGCCGGTGTGCGCACCGACCTCGATTCGTTTAGCGAAGGCGAGGCATACGCGCTGATGGCGAGCGGCTATTTCATGACCGAGTATGAATTCGGCAAGTGCATCACCGTCTTCCCCGATGTCACCGACGCTGACCTCAAGCGACGCTCGCCCTGGCTCTTTTTGGATTACGAAAAGGCCCTCAAACAACCGGGGCGCGATGAACGGTTGAAACATTTGCTCACGGTCGCGCCGGAATCCGCCTTCAAAATCTGGCAGCTCTCGCGCGTGCTGCAAACCATGCGCAGCCTGGCGACGACGCTGGTGCTGGCCGCGTTGGCGGCGGCGCTGCTCTGGATTATCAAGCATCCGCACAGTCTGCCGCCTGAACTGTGGTCACGGCCGCTCATCAGCCTGACGTTGGGCCAGACGTTCGGGCCTTACACGCTGCGCCTGGGTTGGGTGGCAACCTTCCTGCTCACGCTGCTGGTCGGCAGCGTCTTCGGCTCGAAGGTGATGAAGGTGGCGAGTTGGAAGGATACGCTGCTACGTTGGGCGACTGGTTTGGGGATGGGAACAATTGGCGCTTTGCTGGCGGGCCTCCATCTTTGGGTTTTCGATAAGCTTTATTTGCGCTGGGGGCAAACGCACCGGTTGATTGAACAGGAGCCAAAACAAAAGTGATGTCCACTCCGCTCGTCGCACCGCCGCCCAGACAAGTGCGTCAGCGCGTCCTCTGGCTGCTATACGCGCGCGCCGTCATCACCTATCTCGACCGCGTCTGCCGCTCCGCCGCCGCGCCGGCAATCACAGCCGAATTCAATTTCACGCCGACACAGAGGGCCTGCCCGCGATTTTCGCGTGAGGCGAAGGCCTATGCTATAGTGCCTCGCTTCGCTTTGGCGGCGTGCGGTAGTCAAGCTCAAATACAAAAAACCGGTCTTCCTTGCTGAACCGATGGAGTTGCAGGCACAACTATTTCTCTTCGGCCTGTTGGCGGCGGCGGGCAATCTGCTCGGCGGCTGGCTGCTGATGGCGCTGCCGTTGACGAATCGCCGCAGCGTGCGCGCACTGGTCGCATTGGGCGCGGGTTTTATGTTGTCGGCAGTGCTGTTGGATGTCGTGCCCGAAGTGCTGGCGCTCTGGCCCGGACGCGCTGCTGCGGCAATGGGCTGGCTATTGGCTGGCTACCTGCTGATTCAACTCGTCGAACACACCATCGCCCCGCACTTCCATTTCGGCGAAGAGACGCATCACGAAGAAATGCTGCAACACGGCGTCGCACTCACTGCCGTTGGCGCGTTAGGCATTCACGCTTTTCTCGATGGCGTCGCCATTGCGTCAGGCATGCTGGTCAACTTTCAACTCGGCCTCGTGCTTTTCCTGGCCGTGCTGCTCCACAAAGTTCCCGAAGGTTTCACGGTTGCATCAATCATGGTTTCGGCGGGACGGGAAAAACGCGCCGCCTTCCTCGCCACGCTGGCTATCGCAGCGGCGACCTTCGCAGGCAGCGTGCTCGTCTCGCTGTTGCGCCCTGCCGTAGCCTTGACCTTGCCCATCTCAGCCGGCGTCACTTTGTATGTCGCCGCCACCGACCTACTGCCCGAAGTCAATCGCGAAGGCGGCTGGCGCAATTCCTTGATGTTCTTTGTTGGTGTCGCGCTCTTTTGGGGCGTGCATGCTTTCTTTCATTGAGCAGCTTGATGCAACACGCCGCTGCTGTTCAACTCAACCAGCATCCGGCTCATTATTTTCATTGGCTTCAAACAAGCCATGCTGCCGCCGCACCAACGCATTCAACTGCCGCTCCGCTTCAGCGAACCCAGCATACAACCGTTCAGCCGCGCGAAAGGCGGGCGTATGCGCCTGCCGCCGCCCATTGACCAAGGGGCTGCCGTGCTGTTTGTGCAGCAACTCGTGGTACATCACATAATCCAGCAGATTATCTGAAACGCCCGGATCATCCAGCGTCACCGAAACCATCACCGTGTCGCGGCTGGGTTGATAATGTGCGAACTTGCGCGCCGTCAGCGTGCGGTTCCAGACCAGCGTGGGCCGCGCCATCCGATTACCGAAATAGGCCGCATTGACGCGCGCGAAACTCGCTTCCAAATCGTGTGCGCGGCCTTGTGTGGGCGGCGCGGGCGGAGTGGCGAAAGCCTCTAACTCGAACAGCAGATCGGTGAAGTCTTCCGAATCTGTAAACGCGCGATAGGCATGCTCAGCTTCTGAAGTGGCCTTCCCCAACGCGCATTGCAGCAACGCCCGCCACAATTGCTGATCGCCGTTTTGAAAGCCGATGTGCATACGCAGCAGCACCGTATTGTGATATTCGCGCCGCCGCCACAACGCGCTCAGGTTGACGAGATGCAACAGCAATGGACGCGATGGCGCAGACGGCAACAACTCACGCGCAACCTCGCGCGCCCGCGCCAACGTGTCCAGATGCGTAGCCAACGCTGCGCCGCCGCTCAAGAATTTCAACCAGCAATAGACCTGCCGCGAAGGCGCTTCCAACCCCGCCGGTGTCTGCCCGTGCCGCGCGCAGATCTGTTCGATGGACGCCGTCTGCTCCTCGAATTCGTCCAACAGCCGCACGCGCTCCGCCGGTTCGGTCAACCATTCATCCAATCGCAGCCACAGCCGGTCGGCAAAATACTCGCGCGTCTTGACGACGTTCTTGATCCGCAAAGCAGCGGGCGCGGGCGCGGCCTCACCCGCCGCGCGTTGCGGCAGGTTGTTCAAATCAAGCTCGCGCAAAAACAGATAGGCGCGGCGCGAAGGCGCGGGCAAATGGTCAATCGTTGCGCCGTGACTGCGGCAGATGGCCTCGACTTCGCGCACAGTGCTTTGCACCTGGCGTTTGAACGGCTCGATTTCCGCCGGCGTCAGCCCGGCTTGCAACTGCGCGCGCACCTGGTTGAAGACGCTGACCAGTCCGTTGATTCTCATCGCGGTCTTGTTCCTTTCGTAGCGAATTCAGATTCAAGGAAAGCGCGCGCGGGCCAAGACCAATGGTTCAATGCCCCGCGCCGCCCGGTTGCGCGCTGCGCGTGAAGGGATGTTCAAAACTCAGGTAGAAGAAAATGCCAGCCTCGCGTTTGCCTGGCCCGACCGAGACCGGCACGGCGACGCCGGGCACAATCTGCAACCCGCTGCGAAAATTGTGCGCCCAGCGAATGCCGGGATTAACGATCACGCTGTCGTCGCGCTCCGTGCGCCCTGGGCCGGCGACCGACTGCGTGCGGTTCCAGACCGTTTCGAGCATCAGATTGAACACCGGCGCGGTTTGCCAGATCACGCTGCCGCCCACGTTGTAGCCGGTGAGATCGGCCTTCTCGCGGCGTTCGTTGCGCGCGCCTGGCACATAGGTCACCCCGGCGTTCCAGTGCGTGACGACTTTTTCGGCCACCATGACGCTGGCCGGAAAGTTGAATTGGATGCCCGCCGCCCCCACGCCCAGCCCACGGCGTTCATTGCCCGTCGGCAAGAGCACCGAGAAGCGCGGCGCGAGCGCCACTTTCGCGCCGCCATCGCCCAGCAACTGATAGCGGTAATTCAAGGCAATGTCGCCCAGCCCGCGCGCGACCAGAGGCGACTCGCCCACACGCAAGGCCGGCACGGTGTAACTGAACTGATGCTTCTGGCTAAAGACGGGCCACTCTTGCGTGAAGGTGTAAAGCCAGGCTCCGCCCAGCCGCGTGAAGGTGTTGATGTGTTGGACGACGCCGGCTTCCTGGTTGTAAGCCTCTTCCAGCAAGAAGCTGTTGTCCTGAATCGGCGGCGGCGTCTTGGGTTTTGGGTTTGCGGACTGCGCGCAGACGGCGGGCGCGGCCCAGAGGAAGAACAACAAGAGGGTGGTTATTTTCATGCAGTGACCTGTGTGTTACTTGAATAAAACGGCAATTTGCCGCGTCCGCAGCTTGCTTGCTACTGCCGGACAGAAAACTCTCCGCTTCCCAACCGTTCGGCGCAGCGCGTGTACATCCGCCACGCCGGCGGGAATCAATCCAGCCATATCCGGCTAAATAAATCATGGGTAATGGGGCGGCATTGAATGCTGTGACCACCAAGCGTGTCAATAGTCTGAGGTCCGGGCAAGGTTGTTTACAACCGATTCGCTAAATCGGAACACGCAACATTGGTACGGAACCGGGAGCGATAGCGACCGGGTGGACTCGTGAAGTGCGAGTTCAGGCAGCACCCGGTCGCTATCGCTCCCGGTTCCGTACCGGCGCACTGTCCCAATGTTGTGTGGTTCGATTTAGAATCAGGCGCGGCGCCGTGGCTGTCGTGTTGACGGTGGACGGCAAAGCAGCCAATACTGTGCGCGTCGCGCTGCCTTGAGCAGCTTCCCGGCTTGTTTCAAAACGACGGTTTTCGCTGCCCTATCCGGCTAATCACAAGGAGAAAAGTTATGCAGACCTACCGGTTCGTTTTCCCTCTCACGTTGCTCGTTTTCCTGGCCGCTGTTGCGTGCCTGGCGCAAACACCTGCCGGCGCAATTCCGACCGACAAACCCCAAGAGTTCCGCTTTCTCTCGACCACCAAAACTGCGACCTTTGAAAAGGAGTTGAATGAGGCGGCCAAACAAGGCTTCGGCTTCATCCGCCTGGCCAAAGCCCTCAACGACGGCAGCCTGGGCGGCTTGCTGGCACGCGATCAGGGCGCGGACAAACCCCGCTACGAGTACAAGCTGCTGGCGACCAATCGCATCGGCACTTTGAAGACGGAGTTTGAAGCGGCGGCAGCGGAAGGCTATGAATTTCGCGGCATCACCACCGAATCCAAGCCCATCCCGTTCACCTACCCCGAAACCATCGTGATTATGGAGCGCCCCATCGGCGCGGCCAAACGCCGCTTCGATTACAAGTTCGTCTCGACGCAGCGCGAAAAAACCACGCAGAAAGAATTGGACGCCGCCGTCGCTGAAGGCTACGTGCCCATCGAACTGGCGCTCGGCCAGGACACCAACACCGCGTCCATTCTCTTCGGCGCCGGCAGCCGCGTTTTCATCACGATCATTCTTGCGCGCGACACGGCCAATCCCGGGGCTGAGATGGGCAAACGCGAATACCGCTTCCTGCAAACCACCAAGGTCAAGACGATGGAAAAGGAGATGAATGAACTGGCCAAAGAGGGCTTTCAATTCCATCTGACTTCCATCGGTTCGCTGACAATCATGTCGCGCCCGCCAAAAGAGCAAAAGCAACGTTACGAATACCTGCTGCTGGCGACGCGGCGCACCGGCACGATGCAAAAAGAATTAGCCGAAATGGGCGCGAAAGGGCATCTCTTTCTGGGCACGTCAACCGGCCTGGGCGGGCTGGTCTCGGTGCTCGAGCGCGAAACGGGCGAGGCCGGGCAGGCCGGCAAATACGAATACAAATTCCTGGCGACCACGCTGGAAGGCACGACGCAGAAAGAGATGAACGAGGCGTTGGCACAGGGCTTCAAATTCCTGGAGATCTCGCAGCTCGGCGAGAAGTTGATCGTGCTGGGCCGCAAAGTGGAGGCCAAATGAAGAACCGATTCTGTCTGCTTGTTTTCGCGTACTGCTGGCTGCTGGCCGGTTTGACCGCCGTCTTCGCGCAAACCGAAAGCCGCCCGCCACGCGCCGACCAGATGCGGCAAACGCTCTCGGTCAAACCGCCGCCAGTCGCGCCGGAAGCCGCGGCCTCAACCGCTTTCGCGCTCGCCGACGGCGCCGTCGTCAAGCTGAAGCTGTTGCGCGAACTGAATTCGGCACGCATCAAGGACGAAGAAGCAGTCGAATTTGAAGTGATCGAAGACGTGAAGGTTGACGGCGTGGTAGTGATCGCGCGCGGCGCCAAAGCCGAGGGCACGATCATCGAAGCCCAGGCCGCGCGCCGCATGGGCCGCACGGGCCGCGTCGGCGTGCGGCTCGATTACGTCTTTCTGGCGAACGGCAAACGCGCCAAGCTGCGCGCCATCAGCGCCCGTTCCGATGGCAGCCAGGGCGCGCGCGTCGCCGAAAACACCATGATCGCCGCGCAACTCTTCTTTCCCGTCGCGCCGTTCTTCCTGCTGCAAAAAGGCAAAGAGGTGACGATTCCGAAAGAGACGCTTGCCACGGCTTTCATTGACGGCGACCTGCCGTTGGAGCGCGAAAGCTTCACGCTGCCCGACCGGCAAAAGCCGTAAACGATTTCATCGCTCAGTGATAATAAACGAGCCGGTACCAGTAACGCCTCTCGCTCGTGCCGGCCCGCCTGCTTATTTATCCTGCCACACCAGCCCACGCCTCGGTGTCACTCGCGCCTTGTCCCTTTTCCCCAAATCAACCTCTGCCAGAAATATTTTCAGCGCCTGAGCCTTCTGCTCCTTCTTTTCCGCGTTAGGGGGTGTCGCAAGCGAAGACCGCTCATGAGTGGTGACCTGAAACTGTTGTCTCTCAACTGCCGCCGAGCCGGTTTTAGAGGGGCGAATTGCGGATGAAAGGAGCATCAAATGAAAAATCTTGTTCGCCATTCCCAACGCTTATTCGCGCAAGTTGCGCTGCGCTCTTCTGCCTGGTTGAGCGCGCTCGTCCTTGTACTCGCTGTTTCAGTGGCGCAGGCACAAACGTCTCGCACTGACTCGGCTGCGTCTTACCTCGATCGTGGCAGGGATTGGTTTGGTAAAGGCAAGGTGGAGCGGGCCATCGCCGATTACTACCTCGCACTCGCGTTCGACCCGCGCTCCGCCGAGGCTTATTACAGTCGCGGCCTCGCTCGGAAAATCAAAGAAGACTTGAGCGGGGCCATCGTTGATTACAGCAGGGCCATTGAGATCAATCCCCGCTTCGCTGATGCTTATAACAATCGCGGCCTCGCCCGGCTGGATCAAGCTGATCTAACCGGAGCCATCGCCGACTTCGACCACTGCCTCAAGCTCAATCCACGCCACGCCACAGCCTACTATAATCGCGGCGTCGCCTGGCAGGACAACGGTGATCTGGACAAGGCCCTCAGCGACTATAATAAGACGATTGAACTCAACCCACGCTATGCTGAGGCCTACGGCAATCGCGGGAGCGTCCGACAAGCTAAGGGAGACCTGGACGGGGCTCTCGCTGACTACAACAAAGCTCTCGCTGTCTTCCCTAAAGTCCCCGCGAGCAATCTTGGTGTGGCCGATGTCTATGATAATCGCGGCCTCGGCCGCAAAGCCAAAGGAGACTTGGCCGGAGCCATCGCCGATTTCGACCGCGCCCATTGCGCTCAACCCCAGCGACGCTAAGTTCTACAGCCATCGCGGGGTCGCCCGGTACGCCAAAAACGACTTGGCCGAAGCTACCGCCGACTTTGACCGGGCCATAGAGCTTGATCCGCACTTCGCGGAAGCCTTCTGTAATCGTGGTGTCACCCGGTATGGCAAAGGCGACTTGGCTGGGGCCACTGCCGACTTTGACCGGGCCATCACGCTTAATCCGCGCCTCGCTGAAGCCTACGCTAATCGGGGACTCACTCGGTTGGCGCAAGGGCAGGAGGCCGAAGCGCAACGAGACTTCGAGCAGTGCCTCATACTGAACAAAGATTTGAAGCCCGTGCTCGACGAGCGCATCAAGGAAGTGAAACGGCGGCTCGCCGCTAACCAATAGAGCGAGAGCTAGTGGCGGCAGTACACCCAAGCCACCACTAGCTCTTACCCAACTTCACTGATAACCCGTGCTGTCATTTGAATACAGCACCTTTCCAAAGGAGACCAAAATGAAAGGCACTTTCCTACTGTTGGTAAGTCTAGCGCTACTACTCGGCCTGGCCGCTGCCGGCGTTCCCGCCGAGAAACCAGTCACCAACACAGTCGTCCCTCTGATCGTCACGATCCAAGATTATGATTCGTTCGGCAATCTCTGCCGGATCAGGAGTGATTGCTCGACCGCGCCCGCGCCGAGTCCCAATTGCCCCTACGTTAATGGAATGGCTGGGATCGCAGCCAATCTTGATGCCTCTGGCAATCTGATCATTGGCTTCCAAACGGGGAGGAGTGCCGACCGATTGCTCTATTTTGACTACGGAAGCCCGCTCAGCCCGCAAAACCACACCCCCATCTCCGGGCTCTATGCCGAGGGGCATCTGGCCACTCTCCCAATAAATAGCGCGAGCTACACCGCCATCCAAAACATGAGCGTTGGCGCCGTGCAATGCGTGCAGCTAGGCTGGAGTTATACCTTGTCAGATGCCAAGAAGACACAGTGGCGGCACAATTTCCACCGGGAGTTGCTGTCATTCGACCTCAGCCAAACCAGCTACGCTGTCGTCACCCGCACGGACGTTAATACCTGGGAGGTTGAGCCTAAAGCAAGCTCCTGTAATCCAGCGAATGCGGTGGCCAAAGTATTCGACACTCCCAGCAAGGGGCCGTTCAATTTTACCGACGATGGGCACTACTCCATGCCCTTTAAGTTGACATTGACGAGACAATAGCCGCCTGCCAGAGCGCGAGGGGCGAAAGACGTAGTTACAAGAAAATGGTCACGGAGACGGCAAGGCTATGGGTGAGGAGAAAAGAGAACCAAATAGCCATCCCGTCTCCGTCACTAGACAAACCTTAGGGCAGCATTTATTTTGGCCGGATCAAAGCATCTCGCTGAAAGCAATATCGGGAGGAAGAATAGATGAGCCCCGCGAAGTGGACAACGTGGACCTGGGTTGGCTTGCTCCTGCTGCTCGGCACCGTAACAGCCAGCGCGCAGCAGCCTACCGGCACTATTGAGGGGACAGTGACTGATCAGTCTGGGGCAATAGTGACGAGCGCTAAAGTCACGATCACTGAGAAAGCCACCGGGCGTATGATCAATCTGACTACCAACCACGAAGGTTACTTTGTCGCTCGCTCCCTGGCCCCGGGAAACTACAGCGTCAGAGTCGAACAAACGGGATTTGCTGCGGGACTCATTGGAGATGTAGTGGTGCAGACGGGCCAGGTCTCTAACGCCAGCCTCAGCCTCAAAGTTGGGGCTGCCAACGAAGTCCTTCAGGTTGAAGGAACGGCGGCGCAGTTGCAGGTTGACACCAGCCGCCAAACCATTGACGGGGTGGTCACGGCTGATCAGATTGTCCAGCTCCCACTTAACGGGCGGAACTTTCTTGACCTCGCCCAGTTGCAGCCGAGCGTCACGGTCAGAGACGGCGGCGTGATTGACCCCATCAAGGTCAACGCTTACCGCGCGGTCACTATCAACGGTAGTTCTGGAACTGGGACCCGCGTGCAGATTGATGGTATTGACGTCACGGACGAGACTGCGGGTTCGACGGCCTCTAACATCTCAACCGATGCGGTCGAGGAGTTCCAACTCTCTCGCGCTTCTTTCGATCTCTCGACTTCACTCACCACCTCTGGCGCCGTGAGCATCGTCAGCCGCCGGGGCGGCAATGAATTTCATGGCAGCGGTTTCTACTTCTGGCGCAA
>JAYUCP010000226.1:0-12592 GCA_043740245.1 Acidobacteriota bacterium
AGGGTGAGGCGCTCAAAATTGCGGCCTGAGGCAATCGTAAAAGTTGACGGGATTTACTTGCGGTTCTACCATCCAGCCTATGAGGAACAACAATCAGAAAAACGGTAAACCGGTAACGGAGATAGTTGGCGGCGAGCCGTATCAATACTATCCCCTGGGCAAATATGTCGTGCGTGCGCCCGGCGTGTGCGAAGGGCTTCCGACGTTCAAATATACGCGCATCGAAATCACGGGCACCCTGGAACGGCTGGCCGCCGGAGAAAGCATGGACAAGATTGTGGCCGGTTACCGGGGGCGTGTGTCGCGCGAGGCCATTCGCGAGGCCATTTTGGAAGCCGGGCGCATTGTGACCATGCAATTCCTGACCACCTTATAAGGAGTTCTATTCATGCCAGTCATTTCCATGTTTTACGGGATCATCATTCGCCTGTATTTCCTCGACAATAAACATCACCACCTGCCGCACATCCATGCGAAGTACGCCGAGTTTGAGGTGTCCATTGGAATTGAAGATGGCGAGGTTCTCTCCGGTGAGTTGCCCCGTAAGCAGTTGAGGCTGGTGCAGGCCTGGATCGAGCTTCACCGCGATGAGTTGAGAGCCGATTGGGAACTGGCGGTCAGTGGCGAGAACCCCTATAAAATTGATCCTCTGTGAGGCGATAGCATGGACTGGAATGTCAAAACTGTTAAACCGTTGCCGGATTACCGTATCTATATCGAGATGGAGGATGGGCGGAATGGAATTTTTGACCTAAAGCCCTATCTCGATCATGGCGTATTTCGCGAGCTGCGGGATGTGCATTACTTCAATCAGGTGGGCATCCTGTTCGGCGCCGTCACCTGGCCGCACGAGCAAGACGTTGCGCCGGAAACACTGCTTGCCGAAATGGTTCCCCTTGATTCGAACCTTGCTGTTGAGCATCTGAAGCTCGAAGGAGGCTAAATGAGCCAATCCAACCACCGCGAAGTAATGAAGCGAAGAATTCTGTTCATTCCTGGCATCGCCCTTTACCTCTCGCTGCTGGCCGTCTACTCCGGCCACTCTGCATCAGCAGACACACGCTTCGAGATTCCCTATCCCGCCGCGTTCGACAACGGCCCCAGCACCGGGCGCGTTTTCGTAATGATCTCGAAAAACAAGCGCGTCGAGTCGCGCTGGCAGGCGGGTTCGTATCAGGCCGCGAATCAAGGCGGCAAATACCCCACGGTTGAAATGCACAGAAGCAAGCTGCATCAGGACAAGTCGCAAGGCGTGATCTATCTGGACGCCCGGCAACGCGAAGAACGGCGTGTGGTGATTCGGGAGGGACTCGTTTACGACCACGCGGGGAATACGTTGCTCACCACCAGAAGCAAACACAAAAATCAAAACAACTACGTGATGGATGCCGCTGGCAATTTCTATCTGTTTGATGAATTCACGCACCCTGAGACTCGCCACTCCAGCATCTTCGCGGGTGGCCCAGTCGCGGGCGCTGGCAACATCACGATTCAAGCGGGGCGCATCACTGACATAGATTCCGACAGCGGCCATTATCCGAGTTCAGGCGTTTTCGAGAACGTCCAAAAGGAACTTGCCGCCCGTAGCGCGGGCGCCGGCGATCATCGTCAAAAGGACAACAGCGGCGAGGATGAAAAGAAAGACAAGAAAGGTAAGAAGAACAAAAAGGGCAAGAAGAAAAAGCATCGTTCAGAGTAGGCGCGCCGCCGCACTGGCCGTTCGTAAACTATAAAAGCAGAAGGGCCAGCAACAGTCTTGCGCTGTTGCTGGCCCTCTTCGCACATAGAACTCAGCCGAACGCGCGCCGAGTTACAGCCTTATTTAGTGCCGCTACCCGAAGCCGCCGGCTTACTCAGCTTCTGATTGGCGGGCACGTAATCAAAAAAGCCATTCATCATTTCTTCCCACGTCTGTTCGCCGAAGCGCACCGCCTTGGTGGGATCGGGATTGACCGGGTTTTTGGTTGAGTTGTCGTAATGCGCGACGGCTTCGATGCGGCTGCCCTTGGGAATGCGGATCGCCTTCTTTGGGTAGTAATACACCTGCCAGCCAAAATCGTAGCGCGGCACATTGAGCAAAATTTCTGAGCGCCCGTCGGGATAGGTCACGCGGTACAGATAATCTTTGCCGCGCAGATGCATGTGCGGCATCAGGCTGAGAATCTCTATGTCTTCGTCCACGGGGTAGACGGCTTTGACTTCGTGATTCTCGGCATTGGCGGGGATGGTGAAATTCGGATCCCAGGCCGCCGTCGTGGTGATGACTTTTTCGACCGGCCCTTTGGCGAACTTCAGCCCAATCATCGAACGGTCTTTGGTCACCTTGCCGCTGGGCGTGTAGTGCATTTGGAAGACGATGTTGGAACCGGCCTTGATGAGTTTGGCAGTGCCGGGCTGCGCCATAAACGGCGTATTGCCGGGCGAGAGCGCGCCGAGCAGGCCAGTGCCGATGTCTTGTTTGGTGGGGCGTTCTTTGGGGTCGCGCACGTAAACGACGATGTGATGCACGACCGAGAGTTCACCGGCGCGCGCTTCCATCGCGGCGATGTACTTGTCCTCAGTGAAATTGCTAGGCACGGTGATGTAGATATAGGGCACGGTGCCTTGCGCGGGGACGGTGAATTCTTCGGGCATGTTGAAGACGATGTCGGGTTCGCCCATCTGCCAGCCTTGGGCGAATTTGGGCGCGGGCGGCATGTCTTTGGGGTTGCCTTCGATGGCGCCGCCGTCAATCCAGGCGACGATGGTGTCGAGGTCTTTTTGCGCGAGGCGGCAATCGTTGGCCCATTCGCCGTGTTTGGGGTCGGCGTGCCAGGGCGGCATCTCGCGTTTGACGACTTTTTCGCGGATGGCTTTGGCCCAGGGGCGCGACTCTTTGAAATTGGTCAGCGGCATCGGCGCGATCTCGCCGGTGCGGTGGCAACTGACACAGTTGGCGTTGAAGATCGGCGCGACGTCTTTTGTAAACGTAGGCGCGGCAATTTTGTTGCTGGCCCGACTGGCGGGCGCGAAGTTGGCGAACGCGAACGCAACGCCGGTGCAGAGTAACAGCGCGAACAAACGGCTTCTCATCAGCAAGTCTCCTTTTGAATGACGGTAAGGCTAGAAACGGCCGGACAGGATTCACAGGATTTTCTTTACCAATCCTGTGAATCCTGAAAATCCTGTGAATCCTGTCTATCGCTTTGTGAGCCTGTTCCGTTTCAGTGGTTGTGGACAACAGCGAAGCGTCAATTTACACGAAGACGCCGCGAACGCGAAGAGTTTCTTGTACAATCCGCGCTTTGGTTGCCCCGCTTACAGGCGCTGGCTAGAATGCGGTCGCTGTACCAACCACACCTTGCGATTAGGGCATTTGACCAAACCATGATCCAAAACAAACTGCAACTCCTGCAAGAAAAGAACCAAGCTGCCGATGTGGGCGGCGGCCCCGCACGCATCCAGCGCCAGCACGCCGAAGGCAAAATGACCGCACGTGAACGCATTGAATTCCTGCTCGACGACGGCAGCTTTGAAGAGTTCGACCGCTTCGTCACGCACCGTTCGCGCGATTTCGGAATGGAAGCGCAACAGTTCCCCGGCGATGGCTTCATCACCGGCCACGGGTTGATTGACGGGCGCGAGGTCTTCGTCTTCGCGCAGGACTTCACCGTCTTTGGCGGTTCGCTGTCCGAAACCAACGCGCAGAAAGTCTGCAAGATTATGGACCTGGCGATGAAGGTCGGCGCGCCCGTGATTGGCTTGAACGATTCGGGCGGCGCACGCATTCAGGAAGGCGTCGCCAGCCTTGGCGGTTATGCCGACATCTTTTTGCGCAACACCCTGGCCTCGGGCGTGATTCCGCAAATCTCGGCGATTATGGGGCCGTGCGCGGGCGGCGCGGTCTATTCGCCCGCGATTACTGATTTCACGGTGATGGTCAAAGACACCAGCTATATGTTCATCACCGGCCCCGACGTGATCAAAACCGTCACGCACGAAGACGTGACCAAAGAAGAACTCGGCGGCGCCATGACGCACAACGCCACCAGCGGCGTGGCCCACTTCGCCACCGAAAACGAAGAGGATTGTTTGCGCGTGATCCGCGAACTGTTCTCGTTCCTTCCCTCGAACAACATGGATGACCCGCCGCGCATTGCGTGCAGCGATCCGGTTGACCGCGCCGACGAATCGCTGAACACGGTCGTGCCGCCCGAATCGAACAAGCCCTACGAGATACGGCAGGTCATCACGAAGGTCGTGGACGAGGGCTACTTTTTCGAGATTCAAGAACACTTCGCGCGCAACCTGGTGATCGGTTATGCGCGCTTGAACGGCCAACCGGTGGGCCTCGTGGCGAATCAGCCGAACTTTCTGGCGGGGGTGCTCGACATTGACGCGAGCGTGAAGGGCGCGCGGTTTGTGCGCTTCTGCGACTGCTTCAACATCCCGCTCATCACCTTTGAAGACGTGCCGGGCTTCCTGCCGGGCGTCAATCAGGAGCACGGCGGCATCATCCGCCACGGCGCAAAGCTGCTGTATGCCTACGCCGAAGCGACCGTGCCGAAGATTACTGTCGTGACGCGGAAGGCGTATGGCGGCGCGTATTGCGTGATGGGATCGAAGCACATTCGCACCGACATCAACTTCGCCTACCCGACGGCGGAGATTGCGGTGATGGGCGCGGAGGGCGCGGTCGGCATTCTGTATCGCCGCGAATTGGCGGGCGCGGATGACCCGGCGGCGGCGCGCCAAGAAAAGATCGAAGAGTATCAGGACAAGTTTGCTTCGCCGTATGTGGCGGCCGAGCGCGGTTTTATTGATGAAGTGATTGAGCCGAAGTACACGCGGCAAAAACTGATCCGCGCATTGAAGCTGTTGGAGAATAAACGCGACACGAATCCGCCGCGCAAGCATGGGAATATCCCGCTTTGAGCAATAGTTACGCTGCCTGGCCCTTGTGCGCGCGCAGCCACGCCGTCAGGTCGCGCGCTGAAGTGAAGTCCAACAAGGCTTCACTTAGCTCCGTCAATTGGTCGTAACCAAGCCGGCGGATACGGGCCTGTGCGCGCGCATCTAGCAGACCGACGCGACGTTGCAATTGCCGCAACGTGAGCGTCGCCGCAGCTTCCTGACGGCCTTCCTGGCGGCCTTCCTGGCGGCCTTGCAGCAAACCCTCATTAATCCAACCTTGTGCCATGGTGATCATAATTTCTCCGGTTTTCCTGGGCACTTTCTCTTTCAGCGCCTCAATCTCGGCAAGCGTCAATTCACGATTCGTCTCCGCTACGTAGCGAAGCACGGTGGTGAGATATTCTAACGCAGCTTGCTCCCGTGTCGGCAAGAGCCGCAGTATCTCCGGCAGCCGCGCCAGCAAGTCGCCAGTGTAAACGTGCTTCAGGATGAGCAAGCCAATGCGCGGCAAGACGGCGCTAGTGAGTTCCGCCTCGCAAGCACGGAAACATCCCGTTGTAATCAGAGCATCGGATCGGTCAAGGTGAGCCCAGTAATCCAGGCAAAATCGGAAGTGTTATGCGTGGCGAGAGTCAGTTGATGAAACAGCGCCGTCGCGGCCACGACGGCATCGCCAAGCGACATTTTGCGCTGTTGCCGCAACCGAATGGCTTCGTTCACCACGGGCGTGCTGAGCGGCAAGATAACGGTTTGGGCAAAGAAGGCATTCAACAATTGGAGGTCATTGGTGCTGAGTTGATGATAGCCCAGCGCCTCGATTTGGCTGATGGAGGCAACGGCGGGCGCGTGCTGCCGAAGAAAGTGCCTGGCTTTATGGCCTGTAGGTTTTGTGGCGTAAATGAGGATGTTGCTGTCAACCAACATGTTCACTCCCTGCCGGGCAAGAGGCGATCTTTCCGTATTTCACGCTGCCAAGCGACAGGGTCGTCAATTTCGCTGAACGGATTCGCCTCGGCCAATTGCTCCATAATCCGGGCCATCTGCTCGCCGCGCGCCGTGTCAGCCGCTTGAGAATCCAGTTTGAGCAGCTTGGCAATCGGACGCTGCGCGTCCAACAACAACAACTCTTCCCCGGCAGCCAACACTGCCAGCATGTCATTTAACTGTGGCGCGCACTCACTGATCTCGATTGTATGCATCTGTTCTGGCTCCTGCTGCACACGCCACAGTTAGGCGCTGCGCTTCTTCGCTTTCGCCGCTGTCAGCACTTCAATCGCTTTCTTCAACATCACATCCTCGCCGGACTTGGGCGCGACGATATTCGGCGGCGCGGCGCCTTCCGTTGGAGCGACGGGCCGAACGGGGAGTGGCGGAGCTTTTTTATCTTTATTCTCTTCGCTCTCATCCGCATTGACATCGGCCAGGTCGGCGCGCTTGACCTCGACATTCGGCGTCACGCCTTCGGTCATAAAAATCTTGCCGTTGGGCGAGGCGTGCCGCGCCACCGTCAGCAAAAACGCTGAGCCGTCATCCAGCGGGAACAGCTTCTGCTCTGATCCCATACCGAAAAGTGTGCGCTCGCCAACCACATCGCCGCGCTGGCTTTCCATCAACGCCGCCGCCACGATTTCAGCCGCGCCGGCAGTCGTGCGATCAACGATGGCCGCGACCGGCAAATCGGTCAGGTCGTTGTCCGGCTTGGCTTCATACATCGCCAGCACTGCGTCTTTGCGCCCGATGGTTTTGGTAATCGTGCCGGACTTGATGAAGTAATCGGCCACGGCGACGCCTTCGCTCAATTCGCCACCGGCGGAGCCGCGCAGGTCTAGCAGAATGCTTTTCGCGCCTTTCTTGATGACGTCTTTGATGGCGGCGGCGACGGCCTCGGCCTGGCCTTTGTGCAGGATGGGCACTTTGACATAACCGATCTGCGCTTCAAGCGCGCGCGCTTCAATCGGCGCGTTGGCGATAGCGGCGCGCGTCAGCTTGATTTTGTCGGTCTTGCGGTTGATGAGCGAAAGCTCGATGGCCGTGCCGGGTTGGCCGGCCAGCAATGATTTCACGTCGTACAGATCGAGATCGCGCGTGGCGTGGCCGTCAATGTATTCGATCACGTCGCCCACGCGAATGCCCGCCTTCTCGGCCGGCGAATTCGGCACTACCGCGATCACGTAAGCAAAATTGGAATACTGCCCGATGACCATGCCGGTGACATCGGTGTTGTGTTTGCCGGCTTGATAATCTTTGACCTGGGCTGGCAGCAGATAGGCGCTGTATGGATCGAGGCTGTCAGTCAAGCCGCGCAAGGCGCCGACGCGGACTTTGTCGAGATCGGGTTTCTCGACGTAATCGCTGTTGATCTTGCTGATGACCTCTTCAAAGATGCGCAGTTGCGGATAGGGGCCGGTCTCGGCAATCGCCCGCACCAGCGGATTATTCGAGTTCGAGAGCATGCCGCCGACAATCGAATAGAGGGCGATAAAGGCCGAAAGCGAAATCAGCGTCAACTTGCTGCGAATGGACATCTACTTCTCCTTGAAGAGAACAGCCGCGCCGGGCTGTTGGTCATTGGAATCGAACATGGAAGCGCTTTTGCAAAACGCGCGCGCCAAACGGGCGTGATGATACATCACGCGAAAAGAACGGTGCAAGCATTGCCTCTTGCGCGCCCGCTAAATAACCGCTGCAACGCGCAGGCTTGCCAGCTTGAATCCAGCCATTTGGAAAGGCTCGTATCCCACAGTGCATTCACATCACAAACACGCGGAGGAAAATACGATGGACGGATTTCTGAACACGGGCGCGACCTTTCGCGCGGACTTGAATCTGGTCTTGCAACTCTTGATGGGCGGCGCGCTGCTGTTGGGCATGTGGCTGGCGCGGCGGCAACGCTTCCGCGCCCACGGCCTTTGCCAGGCGGCGGTGATGCTGCTCAACCTGCCGCTGATCGCGCTGGTGATGGCCCCGGCTTTTCAACGTTCGACGTTGCCGCGTTTGGGCGCGAGCCTGCACAAGGCCGACGTGCTCATCACCGCGTTGCACGCGGGGCTGGGCCTGTTGGCGGAGTTGCTGGGTCTTTACGTCATTCTGGTGGCGGGCACAAAGCTGTTGCCGGCAGGGCTGCGCTTCAGCAATTACAAACGCTGGATGCGCGCGACGCTGGGCCTGTGGTGGCTGGTGATTCTGTTTGGCCTGGGCACCTATTGGCAGTGGTATCTCAAGGCCGCGCCCGCGCCGCGCGCCGCCACCGCGCAACCCGCCAACGCCCAACGCGTGACGATACGGCTCAGCAATTTCAAGTTCGAGCCGAAGGAGGTCACCATCGCGCCCGGCACAACCGTCGAATGGATTGACGAGCAGGGCAATCATTCGGTCGTGGCCGATGACGGCGCGTTTGAATCGGAGATACTGGATGCGGGCGGGCGCTTTGAACGCAAGTATGAAAAGCCCGGCCGCTATCCGTTTTACTGCTCGTTGCACGGCGCGAAGGGCGGACACGAGATGGCCGGGGTCGTGATTGTTCAATGAGTGGTAGGCAAACAAAAGGGCCGCCTCGGTGTGCGCATCCGAAGCGGCCAACAGGAGGATACCCCTTTGAAGAAACACCGGCTGGTGCTTTTCTCAGTGAGTACCGTGTTAGACGGGGGGCTTTCTCAGCCGGTTTCGATTTTTTTCGGACGACGTTTTGTGGGGCTGGGTGAGCCGCTCTTTCCCACAGGCCGCGCACACCGCGCTGTAACGGTTGCCGTCGAGCTACTGCAATGTCAAACCATTCGACCTAAATCGAACCACACAACATTGGGACGGTTAAAACCACGAAGAGACGAAGAATCCTGCGCTTCTGTCAGGCTTCTTCGTGCTCTTCGTCTCTTCGTGGTGAAAAGCAGTGTCCCAATGTTGCGTGTTCTGATTTAGAAGAGGAACTTGAACCCGAGCTGCCAGAAGCGCGGGAAGTTCGATTGTCCATTGGTCGCTTTGTTGATCGAGCCGAACTCAGTGCTGTTCGGATCGGTGGTGTAAGTGCGTTCGTCATACATCGGCGTGTTGAAGATGTTGAACGCCTCAGCGCGGAATTGGAAGCGCATCTTTTCAGTCAGGCGGACGGTCTTGGCGAAGTTCAGGTCGAACTGCTCGAACGCCGGGCGGCGAATGCGCGGGTCGCGGATCGCCGTCGAGCGCGTGGTGAATGGTTCGCGGATGGTGAAGTTCGGCGTGGTGCAGCCATACGTCACTGAATAAGCCAGCAGCGCATAAGTCAGAGCGCCGTTGGCATCGCGTTTGTAGCTGCCGTCCGAATTCTTGACCGCCTGCCCCACGCAGGGTTTGACGCCCTGAATGAACTGCGTGCCGTTGAGCAGGCGCAAGCGGTCGCTCAAGCGCGCGTCGTTCTGATTGCCGACGTAATCCACGTTGCCGGGCAGTTGCCACGGCCGGCCGGAATTGAAGATATAGGCGCCGGCCAGTTCCCAGCCGCCCAGCACACCGTCAAGCACACGGCCCGAGCCGCCCAAAAACTTCTTGCCCTTGCCGACAGGAACATCCCAGACGCCCGAAATCGTGAAGCGGTGCGGGCGATCCGAAAAGCTCAAGCTGCGATTCCTGATCTTCGCCACGTCGTCAATGTAAGCCGCCGTGCTGTCCTGTGAGCCGGGGAATTCGAGCGCCTGTTCCATTTGCTTCGAGAGCGTGTAGGTCGAACTCAGCGTCAAGCCTTGCGACAGCCGCTTGTTGAAAAGCATCTGCAGCGAGTTGTACCAGACGCGCCCTTCGTTGCGTTCCAGTTCGGTAATCGTGCTGTTGAATTGCGGGAAGGGGCGCGTGAGTTGGTAGCGCGTCAGCGTGTCGGCGGTAAAGAGTGTGGTGCCCTCAAACCCCGTTACCGCCTTGAACGGGTTCGGCAATAGCGCGTTGCAGAAGGCCGGATCGCCGCCTTTGGTCGGGTCGCACTTATCGCGGAAGGCCTGCGTCACTTCGTTGATGCCGTTGTAACGCGATTGCCCTTGGTAGGTGCGGCTGCCGACGTAGCTCACTTCGAGCACGCTGTGCCAGGGCAGTTGCCGCTGCACGGCGAACGAGAAGTTCTGCACGTAGGGCACGGTGTAGTTCGGGTTCGAGTACGAAAGGCCGCTGCCAATTAACGTTTCCAGCCCACGCCCAGCGCCCGCCGGACGATTGACGGTCGGGAACGGATTGTTGAGCGCGTAAGTCGGCGTGCGGTTGCCGTCGAGCGAACCGACCAACGGCGTCGTGATGCTGAAGCCGTTGAGCGGGAAGCCCGGCGCGCCCACCGGATTCAGGTAGTAACGGCCAAAGCCGCCGCGCAGCACGGTCTTGCCGTTCAGCGAATAGGCCACGCCGATGCGCGGCTGAATGTTGTTCTTGTCGTACTTGTACGGGCTGGCCGAATTGCCGCCCACGCCCGCGAAGCCGAGTCCGCCAAAGACCTGCGTCGCGCCGTTCAGCAATTTGGTCTTGTCAACGCGCGCGCTGACCGGATTGACCGCCAGCGGATCAAAGCCGTAGTTCGCGCGGTTGTAGCGTTCGACCGGCGGGCCGTTCAAATCCCAGCGCAAGCCCAGATTGATCGTCAGCTTGCGCGTCAGCTTCCAGTCGTCCTGAATCCAGAGTGCGTAATACTTGAACATGTAAATCGGGAAAGCATTCGCGTCCACGTTGCCCGAGGCCGGCGCGCCGAGCAGCAACGAAGCGATCGAACTGCCGCTCAAGACATCCGCGCGCGAAAAGTCTTTCTGCGTGAAGGTGCGGTCAAAGCTGATCTGCATGCCGCCGTTGCCGCTGACCAGGCGTGCGTATTGCGAATAGCGCAGATCCAAACCGAAGCGCAGCGTGTGCGCGGATTTGTTGAGCGAAACGTTCGGCTGGAAGCTGAAGACGTTGGTCGGCTCGCGGCTGAAACTGCCGCGCCCGTAGCTGATGAAGTCCGAGAAATTGAAACGCGGGAACATCTTCACCGGCAACTGCGCGCTGAGCGCGGACGGGAAGCCGAGCTGCGTCACGTCGTAACCCAGTCCGCCCTCGAAGCGCGCCGCTTCGATGTAGCGATTCGCCGACGAGCGCAGATTCAAGATCAGGTTCGGGCCGAAGGTATGCACCCAATCAACCACGCCCGTGTAATTGATGCGGTTGAGCGGCAACTGCCCGTCCTGCGCCGGGCCGGTCGTGATGCCGTTCGTCCAGCGAATCTCCGCGCGGTTGTTGTAGCCGTAACGGAAGAAGACCTTGTCTTTCTCGCCGATGTTCTGGTCAATCTTGAAAATCCAGTTTTTGAACTTGTCGTTGGCGATGTTCGGAATGTCGGCGAAGTTGTTGCGGAAAGGATCGCTGCCCGGCGTGACGGCGTTCGGTTTGGGGAAGAAGGCCGCAACCTTCGCGGCAATCGGGTTGATGCGATTGGCCGGGATGATGTTGTTCGGGAACGGATCGCGCACCCAGTTACTGCCTTCAGCCCGGCCCGTCAGCGGATCGTAGATCGTGATCAATTGGCCGTTGGCGTTTTTGTATTGCGAAAAGTCGCCGGTCAGAAAGGCCGGCGGCGGCACCGTGCGCACCGCCTGGTTGGGCGTTTGTTCGCGGTAGCCTTCGTAGTTGAACAGGAAAAAGGTCTTGTCGCGGCCATCGTAGCCGGCCTTGCGGAAGATGGACTTCGGCAAGCGCACGGGGCCGTTAATCACGCCGCCGTATTGATCGAGCAGGTGCTCCGCCGCGACGTACTTGCCGGAATTGGGGTCGAGCGTCTGGCCCTTCGGAATGCCCCGCGTGTTCGCCAGCATATTGTTCGCGTCGAGCCAGTTGCGGCGGTAGAACTCATAGAGCGAGCCGTGGAATTGGTTGCCGCCCGATTTGATCTGCACATTGACGATGCCGCCCGAAGTGCGGCCGTACTGCGCGTCGAACGAATTGGTGACGATCTTGAATTCGCCGACCGCGTCCACCGGCGGCACGTAGGCCAGATTGTTGCCGCCCTGAATCGAATTGTTCGGCGCGCCGTCGAGCAGGAATTCGTTGTTGCGATTCTGCCCGCCGTTGACCGACCAATCGGCAATCGCGCCGTTGTCAAAGGGGCGTTGATAAATGGCCGGGCCGTTGAAAGTCACGCCGGGCGTGAGCGTCGCCAGCATAAACGGATTACGCGCGTTGAGCGGCAATTCGGTGATGCGGCGATTCTCGATCACATTGCCGCGGTCGGCTTTGGTCTCTTCGAGCAACGCGGTCTCGGCCGTGATGGTTACGGTCTCGCTGGCCGCGCCGACTTCGAGCGCGATGTCAATCGTGGCGGTCTGGCTGACCTGTAGCAGTTGGTTGTCGCGCTGATACTTCTTGAAACCGCGCGCTTCCGCCGTCATCGCGTAGGTGCCGGGTTTGAGGAAGGGCACGTTGTAGGCGCCTTCGGAACTGGTGGTGACGGTGGCCGTCTCGTTGGTCTGGGTGTTGCGCAGGACGACGGTCGCGCCGGCGACGGCGGCCCCATTCGGGTCGGTCACGCGCCCGTTGACGGTCGCGCGGAATTCTTGCGCGAAGCCGCTGACCGCGAGCAACAGCAGCCAGCAGAATGAAACTGCCAGGTGTTTCTTCATGGTGTCTCTCCTCCGAAGCCTCCGGCCCCTTGGAACCGAAGGAAAGTAAAGTTCACCCTTAACCGCCAAAAACGGCCTGTTCAGTGTGAACGTCAAGCGGCGGT
>JAYUCP010000227.1:0-5150 GCA_043740245.1 Acidobacteriota bacterium
CGCCAAATATCCGTCGTATTTCGAGCGCGGCGAATTGGGCTTGCGGCCGCAAATGGCGCTGGAGATGCTGGAAAGCCAGCCGAAGTTTTCCATTGAAGACGTGCAGCGGTTGAAGTTCAATACGAAAATGCTGCTCGCCGACCGCGTCAAACCCGCTCTTGTGAAAGCTATCAAGGCCCTAGACAAACCTTCCGAAGATTTGCAAAAAGGTCTGGCCGTGATGGAAGCGTGGGACAATCAAGCCGCCGCCGAAAGTAGTGGCACGATATTGTTCCTGCGTTTCTGGGATGCTTATTCCGCCGCGGTCAAACAACCGTTCGCCGTTGTGTGGGACAAAGCCAGTCCAGGCCAGACGCCGTCGGGCTTGGCTGATTCCGCCGCCGCCGTCAAAGCCTTTGCCGAAGCCGTGCAAGGGACGCGCAAAGCCTTCGGCACGGAAGCCGTCGCGTGGGGCGACGTAGTGCGCTATCGCTTCAAGGGAATTGATTTGCCGGCTGACGGAGCGCCGGGCAATTACGGATTGTTTCGCGTGCTGCGTTTCACGCCGCAACCCGACGGCAAACGCGTCGCGGGCTGGGTGGGCGAAGGCAAACCACTCGCGGGCTTCGGCGACGCCTGGGTGCTCGCGGTCGAATTTGCCAAGCCTGTCAAGGCGTATTCGATTTTGGCCTACGGGCAAACGAGCGATCCGAATTCGCCGCACAGCCGCGATCAGATTGCGCTTTACGCCAAACATCAGTACAAGAAAATCTGGTTCAGTAAGGCTGAGATCAATGCGAATTTGGAGCGCGCGTATCGGCCTTAACGTGCGCTTTCACTGACAACCTGCTTGCGATCTGAATGAAAAAGGAGAGATTCCAATGTTGGTTACACGCCGCTCATTCCTGGCGACCTCTTTGCTGGCTTTGCCGGCGACGGCGCTCAATTACGAGCCCGAACAGAACTGGCCGCAGTTTCGCGGCCCCGGCGCACAAGGCATCGCCGAAGGCTTTCCGACGCGCGCCGCCTGGAACACAGACCCCGCCGCGGGCCCAACGGCGGGTAAAGACGGTGGCGTCTTGTGGCGCAGCGAAATTCCGGGCCTGGGCCATTCCAGCCCGATCATTTGGAAGGATCGAATTTATCTTGCGACAGCCATACCCAAAGAAGGCAAGCCGTCGCTGCGCATCGGCTATTACGGTGACGTCGGCCCCGCCAAAGACAATGACGAACAGCGTTGGCTGATCTTGTGTCTCGATAAAAAGTCGGGCAAGACGAAATGGGAGCAAACCATCCGCACCGCCAAACCCGCGACGGTGCGCCACGAAAAAGCTTCGCACGCGAACACAACGCTGGTCACTGATGGTAAACACCTGGTCGGCTTCTTTGGCGCGGACGGGCTGTATTGCCTGGATCTGAAAGGCAAGCTGCTTTGGCAAAAAGACCTCGGCCCGATAAACGTCACCTGGCGCAGCATCGCCTGGGGCTACGCCAGTTCGCCAGCGCTGCACAAAGACCGCATAGTGCTGCTCTGCGACGATCCCAAAGATCCGTTTGTGGCGGCGTTTAATTTGGCGGACGGCAAGGAACTCTGGCGCACGTCGCGCAAAGGGGCATGTGAAAACAGTTGGGGGACACCGTTCATTCACGCCGACGCCACACGCACGCAAGTCGTCACGAACGGCTACCCATACATTGTTTCTTACGAGTTGGAAACGGGCAAAGAAATCTGGCGCTTGCGCGGCGGCGGCGACATTCCCGTGCCGACGCCGTTTGTCGCCGATGGCATGTTCGTGCTGTCCAATGCGCACGGCGGCAAAGCGCCGCTCTTTGTCGTGCGCACTTCGGCGACGGGCGACATCTCGCTGGCCGAAGGCAGCACCAGCAACGAGTCGGTTGTTTGGAGCGCGCCCAATGGCGGGGCCTATCTTTCCACGCCCGTCGTCTATGGCGGTTATGTTTACCTCGCCAATCACAACGGCGTGCTGCGCTGCTTCGATTTCAAGACCGGCGAGAAAATGTATGAAGAGCGGCTGGGCGCGGACTCCGCCTGTTCGGCCTCGCTGGTCGCGGCGGACGGCAAGATTTATTGCCCGACTGAACAAGGCATCGTCAACGTCATCAAAGCTGGCTCCAAGTTTGAAGTGCTGGCGAAAAACGATCTGGGCGAGCCGTGTTTGGCGACACCCGCGCTTTCGCAAGGTGTGCTGTATTTCCGCACGTCGGCAAGCCTGTTGGCGATTAACTAAAAACCGGCGCAAGCCAGCCGCACTGCAAAGACAAACCGCAAGCGAGTAAAAACCAAAATGCTTAGTTCACTCGACCCCGAATTCGTTTTCAGCGCCGTCAACGCCGCCCTCGCCGAAGACCTGGGTCGCGGCGACCTCACCACGCGCGCGACCGTGCGCCCCGGCATCATGGCGCGCGGCAACTTTCTGGCGAAACAGGACATGATATTGGCGGGCTTGGAAGTCGCCGATGCCGTTTTCACCAGCTTCAATCCGCACTTCCAAATCGAATCCACGGCCAGCGACGGCGAAGAGGTCAAGGCGGGCCGCGTCTTTGCTCGCGTCGCTGGCGAAGCGCAAATGTTGTTGACCGCCGAACGCACGGCGCTCAACTTTCTGCAACGGCTGTCCGGCATCGCCACCGTCACGCGCCAATACGTCAACGCCATCGCAGGCACACAGGCCAAGATCGTGGACACGCGCAAGACGACGCCCGGTTTGCGCATGCTCGAAAAATACGCCGTCACCTGCGGCGGCGGCCACAATCACCGGCTCGGACTCGATGACGGCGTGCTCATCAAAGACAACCACATCGCGCTGGCCGGTAGCGTGACCGAAGCCGTGCGCCGCGCGCGCGAAGCCGCCGGCCACCTGCACAAAATCGAAGTCGAAGTCGCCACGCACGACCAATTGCGCGAAGCCCTGCAAGCCAAAGCCGACATCGTGATGCTCGACAACATGACGCCCGACCAGGTGCGCCAGGCCGTCGCCATCATCAACGAACACGAACCGCAAGACCGCCGCACGCTGACCGAGGCTTCCGGCGGCATCACGCTGGCGAACGTGCGCGCCTATGCCGAAGCGGGCGTGGATTTGATTTCGATTGGCGCGCTCACGCATTCCGCCCCTGCGGTAGACATTAGCTTTAAGATCAAAATTGCCTGAAATCAAAAGGCAAAAGGCAAAAATCAAAAGGCAAAAGTAGCGGCACAGCTTCTTCCCATTTTTGATTTTTGCCTTTTGCCTTTTGCCTTTTGATTTATGCAGATCATCAACCGCGCACCCTTCACGATTCATCACTTCGCCACGCTCGGCTCCACCAACGACTATCTGAAAGACCTGGCTGACGCGCCCGAATTCACCTGCGTGATCGCCGACGAACAGACCGCCGGACGCGGACGGCGCACACGCACCTGGTTTTCGACGCCGGGCGAAGGCTTGTATTTGTCGGTGCTTTTGCGTCCGTCAGCGGCCACAAACATTGCGCTGTTGAGTTTGCTGGCGGCGGTGGCGGTGGCCGAAACCATCGCGCAATACAACGTCGCGGAGTTGGACATCAAATGGCCCAACGATGTGCTGATTGGCGAACGCAAGGTTTGCGGCATTCTGGTCGAAGGCGCCAGCAGCGGCGCACACGCCTCACGCGTCATCGTTGGCATCGGCGTCAATTTGAATCATCAACAGTTCCCGCCTGAAATTAGCGCGACGGCGACTTCGCTGGCCTTGCAACTCGGCCACCCGGTGGATGCCGCTGAGTTCCGTGATCGTCTGTTGGCGCGGCTGGCGCATTGGTACGCGCACTGGCAAAACGACGCAGGGCGCTCAATTGTCGAACGCTGGCAGCAACTTTCCAGCTACGCGCGCGGGCAAGCGGTGGCCGTCACGCTCGCTGATGAACAAGTGACCGGCATGACCGCAGGCCTGACCAAAGACGGCGCGTTGGTCTTGCAATTGCCGGACGGCACGCGGCGCGTGTTGCTGGTGGGCGAAGTCTCCAGATTGCGCAAAGGCTTATGAATACAGGGTGAAATCGCGCTTGTCCGGGTTGCCGCCGCATTGCAAAAATAATTCTGTCCGAACGGATTCAATCAACGACGGCAAGTTGGACACGCTTCAACGTGCACGCTAAGATGTCGCGCGTTGGCATTTCTACAGAAGCCAAGCTGAAAAAAATATGAGCAAGCCGCCCGACGGTTTGCCGCTCGCGCAAAAGATCAGCCGCTGAGATTGGTGAAACACAATTGACTAAACGGATTTGCTAAAGCCGAGGCAGGAGACCAGGCCTCGCATTCTTGCGGCATGAACTACTTCAATTACTTTACCGAAGTCGAAAACGAATTCGTCAAACGGCGTGGCAGCCACATGCTGGTCTCGCCGCTCGATTGGGCCTTGATCGAAGGCTGGAAGCAGCGCGGCGTCCCGTTGCACATCGTCTTGCGCGGCATCAATACGTCGTTCGATGGCTATGACAAACGCGCGCAGCGGGGCCGCAAGATCAATTCGCTGCTCTTTTGCCAGCAGGAAATCGAAGCGCAGTATCTGGAACACTGCGAAACGCGCGTCGGCAGTAATGGAACCAGCGTCGGAGAAAACGGCGCCCTCAACGGCCATCACAACAACGGCAAAAAATCCGCCGAGGCCGCACCCTTTGCCAAAGCGCGTCTGATTGAATTCCTGAGCGAGCATCACGAACTGCTGGAAAATATACGCATCAGAAACGCGAGCGCAGGGTTATTGGCCGAGACCTTCGCCCGCGCGGCAGAGCGCTTGCAGCAACTGCTCAATGACATCCAAGCCGCCGCGCACGTTGACACAGAGGCCCTCGAACGCGATCTGACCAGCGTCGAAGAGTTGCTGCTCACCGGCCTCAAACAAAGCAGCGGCGCCGACACATTGGCCGAACTCGAAGCCGACGCCAAACGCCAGCTACGCACGTACCGCGAAAAGATGGGGAAAGAAATTTACGAACAGACGCGCGCCAATTACGTCGCGCGCCGCTTGCGCGAGCTTTACCAGGTGCCGCGCCTGAGTCTGTTTTATCTTTGATAGGGGC
Source organism: Acidobacteriota bacterium (assembly GCA_043740245.1). Lineage (GTDB taxonomy): Bacteria > Acidobacteriota > Blastocatellia > RBC074 > RBC074 > JACPYM01. The sequence goes on from JAYUCP010000227.1 coordinate 5,041, forward strand.
CGACGCATAAGCGCATGGAGTTCAGGCTTCAGCCCAATGAGGTTAAGTTAGGGAATTTGCCTCTTAAAGCCCTGAAAGGGCGGGATTTAATAGCCGGGGGCAACGCCCTC